>JAILGL010000096.1 GCA_024696825.1 Lachnospiraceae bacterium | reverse complement strand
TAAATAATTATATCTTCACTGTTGACAATGATTTTTTTAAGGTATATAATTGTCAAAACAATATAAAACACGCAAAGGAAATTATGACTTGCGTGTTAATTTTATAAGAAATACAGACTACTCTGTATTTTTTATTTATAGGAGTTTATATTTATAAAAGATTATATTTATAGAAACCTATATGGTTTAAAATAAAAAATTGAATGGAGGAAAGAATAATGGCACAGATTATTGGTGATGGAATTACATTTGATGACGTATTGCTCGTACCTCAGTATTCAGAGGTAATACCTAATGAGGTATCACTTAAAACCAATCTTACCAAGAGTATTCAGCTTAACATTCCTATGATGAGTGCGGGTATGGATACTGTAACTGAGAACAGAATGGCTATTGCTATGGCTAGACAGGGCGGTATAGGTATTATTCATAAGAATATGTCTATAGAAGAGCAGGCAGATGAGGTTGATAAGGTAAAGCGTTCAGAGAATGGTGTAATCACCGATCCATTTTACCTTTCTCCTAATCATACACTTGCAGATGCTAATGACCTTATGGCTAAGTTCAGAATTTCAGGCGTACCTATTACAGAGGGTAGAAAGCTTGTTGGTATTATTACAAACCGTGATCTTAAGTTTGAGACAGATTTCACTAAGAAGATTAGTGAGAGTATGACCTCAGAAGGTCTTGTAACTGCTAAGAATGGCATTACACTTGAAGATGCTAAGAAGATTCTTGCAGAGGCAAGAAAGGAAAAGCTTCCTATCGTTGATGATGAGGGTAACTTAACAGGACTTATTACAATCAAGGATATTGAGAAGCAGATTAAGTATCCACTTTCAGCTAAGGATTCACAGGGAAGACTTCTTTGTGGTGCCGGAGTTGGAGTTACAGCAAATATTCTCGATAGAGTTGAAGCTTTAGTTAAGCGTAAGGTTGACTGTATCGTTATAGATACTGCACATGGACATAGTGCAAATGTACTTCGTGTAGTTAAGATGGTTAGAGATGCTTATCCTGATTTACAGATTATCGCAGGTAATGTTGCTACAGCAGCTGCAACTGAGGCTCTTATAAAGGCTGGAGTTGACTGTGTAAAGGTTGGTATCGGACCTGGTTCAATCTGTACAACAAGAGTTGTAGCAGGTATCGGTGTACCTCAGGTTACAGCTATTATGGAATGCTATAGTGTAGCTAAGAAGTATGGTATTCCTATTATTGCAGATGGTGGTATTAAGTATTCAGGAGATATGACAAAGGCTCTTGCAGCTGGTGCCAGCGTTTGTATGATGGGTTCAATCTTTGCAGGATGTGATGAGAGTCCTGGAGAGTTCGAGCTTTTCCAGGGTAGAAAATATAAGGTTTATCGTGGAATGGGATCTATCGCAGCTATGGAAAATGGTAGCCGCGACCGTTACTTCCAGGAGAATGCTAAGAAGCTTGTTCCTGAAGGTGTTGAAGGAAGAGTTGCTTACAAGGGAACTGTTGAAGATACAGTATTCCAGTTAATCGGTGGTATCAGATCCGGTATGGGTTATTGTGGAGCACAGGATATTCAGTCACTTCAGGAAAATTCAAAGTTTGTTAAGATTTCTCCTGCAGCACTTAGAGAAAGTCATCCACATGACATTCATATTACTAAGGAAGCTCCTAACTATAGCGTTGAGGGCAACTAATTAGCAGTAGAATTTGTATTGATAATACAATAGAATTACAAAATAATAAAAAAAAATAACTCCCCTTGGTGAGTGTTCATTAGAGCAAGCACTGAGAGGAGTTTTTTATTGGCGGAGGTTGGCCTCACTGAAAAAGGGGGCCTCACTGGGATAAATGTTTTCTTAACTTGCTTTTAATAAGAATATGTGATATATTTCTAGAAGTTAGCAATAACTAACTTTAGTTGTATAAAGAAGTTCCTTTAAATAAAAGGGGCATTTTTTAACATGAGTTAGCTGTAACTATCAAAAGTGGTTAGCGAGTGTGCGTTACAACCGGCGACAACATGTGCAATTACAGAAAGGACTTATAATAATCATGTATCTTACAGTGAGTAACTTGAGGAAAAGCTATGGTGAGGGTGGTAGCTATGTGGAAGTCTTAAAGGGAATCAATGTGGAAGTAAATAAGGGTGACATGTGTGTTATTCAGGGAACCAGTGGTTCCGGAAAGTCTACACTTCTCAACTGCATTGGTGGACTTGATAATGCTGATAAGGGTTCTATTGTTGTGGATGGTCAGGAGATAGTAGGTTTAAATAGTGATGAACTTGCAGAATATAGAAGAAAGAATCTGGGATTTATTTTCCAGTTTTATAATCTTGTACCAAATCTTACTATTCGTGAAAATATAATGGTTTGCGAATATCTTACAGATAGTCCTTTGGATATGGAGGAGCTTATAGAGGTGCTGGGACTTAAGGAGCATCAGAATAAGTTTCCATCTCAGCTCTCAGGTGGACAGCAGCAGAGATGTGCTATTGCAAGAGCTCTTATAAAGAATCCAACCCTGCTTCTTTTGGATGAGCCAACAGGAGCACTTGATTCTAAAACCTCTAAAGAAATACTTATACTCCTTGAGGAGATAAATAAAAAATATGGTACAACCATGCTGATGGTTACTCATAATAATTCCATTAAACAGATGGTGGATCAGGTAATCAGAATTAAGGATGGTGTTATAAGTAAGAATTACTATAACGAGGTAAAGGTTCCTGCTAAAGATTTGGAGGATTTATAATGCTTAATTTACTTAACAAAAGAATTCTCAGAGATTTGAAAAATAACCTTTTAAAATACATTTTACTTGGTGCGGTAATTATATTTTCCATGTTTATAGTTGTAAGTATAATAGGTGCTGCAGATACCATTATGATAGGAACCACTAAAAATGCTAATAAGCTTAACTTAGAAGATGGTGAATTCTCTCTTTTTGTACCTCTTAGTAATAGTCAGAAGGAGGATTTAAAGGATAAGGCAGAAGAAATTGATGAAATGTTTTATCTGGATTATACCGTTGATGGCAGGACTTTAAGAGTATTTAAAAATAGAAAAAAGATTGATAAGCTTAAAGTTATAAAGGGCAAGGTTTCTAAAAATGTGGATGAAGCTACTATTGAAAGAAGATTTTCTGAGGTAAATAAGGTAAATATTGGTGACAGCATTGAGATTGGAGGTAATAGCTTTAAGGTTACAGGTATAGTTCTTACTCCTGACTACGATGCGCCTCTTAAGGATCTTGGAGACAGTGCAGTTTCAAGCAAGACCTTTGGTACCGTATTTATGTCTGAAAAGGCTTATGACAAGCTTTTAAAGGAGGGAAAAGCAGATAAGGCTGAAACTTATCTTTATTCTTATAAGCTTGCAGATGGCGCTAAGGACGAGGATTTAAAGGAGGAGCTTGAAAAGATTAAGGTTACCTCTGACAGTATAGACGATAAATTTTTCAAAGAGTATTGGGAAGAAAATGTGGGAGATATAGATGAATTTAAGGATGGAATGGAAGAGCTTACTGAAGGCACAGAAGAGCTTAAGGACGGCTTAGGAGAGATAGCTGATAATAACAGGGCTCTTAATATGGGTGCTGAAAAAATATTTGAGTCCTATCTGTCTGAAGCAGAAAGTGCTCTTAATACAGAGCTTACACCGGAAAACTTTGACAGTAAGCTTAGGAAATTAATAAAAGCTTCTAATAATGACGTAGAGATTATGACCCTTAAGGATTTAAGAGAATCCTTAAATCAGATGAAGAGTTATGCTGAGGGTGTTGAAAAATATACGGATGGAGTATCGGAAGCTAAGGATGGAGCTAAAAAGCTAAATGACGGCATGAGTAAGTTCGAAAGAGAGGCAAAGGATGCTTTAGATGAGCTTACAGGAGATGTTAAGATTAGTAACCTGACTCTTTTCTTAAAGAGAAGTGATAACTTAAGAATTCTTTCTGCAAAGGCAGATCAGATTATTAATAAGTATGGCGGAATCATTGCAGGTATTATACTTATAGCCTTAGTTGCATTTGTAATAAGTGTATTTGTAGTTCATAACATTGAAAATGAAACTACTGTAATAGGTGCATTTTACGCCCTTGGTGTTAAGAAAAATACCCTTTTACTCCATTACATAACACTTCCAACTATAGTTACATTTATAGCCGGAAGCATAGGAAGTCTTTTGGCATTTACACCTATTGGAATACAGTACCAGATGATGGACTGCTATAATTATTATTCACTACCTGATATAAAGCCTATTATACTTCCATATCTGGTTGTATATAGCTTTATAGTTCCACCGTTAACTGCTGTAATTGTAAATGTGCTGGTGATTAATAAAAAGCTTTCCACCCCTGCGCTTTCCCTTCTTAGAAATGAAAAGAAGGAGAAGAAGGCTTCGAGAATTAATTTTAAGGGTGGAAGCTTTATAAAAATATTTAGAATAAGACAGATGATAAAAGAGGGAAGATCTGCCATAGCTGTGGTTATAGGTATGTTTATCTGTTTGCTTTTAATTGAATTGGCACTTAACACCTTTATTATGTGTAAGAGACTGCAGGTGGATACAAAGAAGGAAACTACCTATAATTACATGTATACCTATAAGTATCCTGAAAAAGAAGTCCCAAAGGGTGGAAGTGCTGTATATGCCAAAAATCTTAAGAAAAAAACTATGGGTTATAACTTTGATATAACGGTGCTTGGTATAGAAGACGGTAATAAGTATTTTGACGTGAAAACCTATGAGGGACTTTCAAATGGTGTAATTTCCTCTGCCATGGCTGTAAAATACGACTTAAAAGTGGGAGACATGGTGACTCTTACAGATGAAGAAAACCACGGACGCCTCTATTCCTTTAATGTTAAAGAGATAGTGGATTATTCCTCAAGATTTTATGTGTTTATGAATATAGACGATGCCAGGGAGCTTTTTGGAGAAAAGGAAGATTACTATAATGTGGTATTCTCTGATAAGAAACTGGATGTGGAGTCAGGTCGTCTTTCTCAGGTTATAACTAAGGCTGAGATAAGCAAGTCTTCAGATATATTTATATCCATGATGCGTGGAATGATTCTTACTATAACTATAGCATCTATAATTATTTTTATGATTGTTATGTATCTTATGATGAAGGTAATGATTGACCGTTCAACCTATGGAATTGCCCTGGCTAAGATATTTGGCTATAACAAAAAGGAGATAAAGAAGCTCTACTTAGATGGTAACTTTTACATTATAGCAGTGGGTGCCCTGATTTGCCTGCCACTTTCTAAGTTTTGTATAGATGCTATGTATCCGATGATGATTTCAAATGTAACTATAGGTGCAAAGTATTCATATTCATTACCAATGTATGGGGTTATGTATCTTATCATTATAGCGCTGTATTTCATTATAAATGCAATGCTTTCAAGTAGACTTAATAAGTTTACCCCTGCAGAGGTGCTTAAGAATAGAGAGTAGATTCTTGAAAAAAATATTTTAAAAATAGAAATTTTTAGAAAAATATTGTTGACAAGCAGGGTAAAAAGGATTAAGATATCAAGGTATGCGACTGGTTGTCCGTGTCCGACAGGTTGCATTAAATGATTATAATAATAAGTTTAAATTTAATTTACCAGGAGGTGTAACCAGTGGCTAATATTAAGTCTGCAAAGAAAAGAATTTTAGTTGAGCGCAGAAACGCTGAGAGAAATAAAGATGTTAAGTCTGCTATTAAGACTGCTGTAAAGAAGGTATATGCAGCAATCGATGCTAAGGATAAGGCAGCAGCAGAGGCTAGTCTTAAGGAAGCTGAAGCTATGATCGCTAGCGCTGCACAGAAGGGCATCTTACATGATAAGACTGCTTCAAGAAAGATTTCAAGACTTACAATCGCAGTTAATAAAGTTGCATAATATTGTATTTATATACAAGATACACGAATTTCAAGTAAGAGCTACCCAGGGTGTGAACGGTAGCTCTTTTGTGTTATATGGCATTTTGACGGAAAGGATATGCTTATGAGTGAGAAAAGAAAAGACTATTTAAATTGGGATGAATATTTTATGGGAATAGCCCTTCTTTCAGCAGAGAGAAGTAAGGACCCTAATACACATGTGGGGGCATGTATTGTGGGTAAGGATAATAAGATTTTATCTGTTGGCTATAATGGTATGCCTAGAGGCTGCTCAGATGATGATTTTCCTTGGAGTAGGGATGCAGGAGATGAGCTGGATAATAAATATTTATATGTATGCCATGCAGAGCTGAATGCTATTCTTAATTATGCAGGAACTGATCTTAAGGGTGCAAAGATTTATACCACCTTATTCCCATGCAATGAGTGTACAAAGGCCCTCATTCAGTCAGGAATTACAGAGATTATATATTACTGCGATAAATATGCAGAAAGTGCCAGTGTTATAGGTGCAAAGCGCATGATGAACGCTGTTGGAATAAAGTTTAGACAGTATAAGAGCGGAAGCAAGGATATCGAGCTTAAGCTGTAAGATACTTAAATATTTGTAATACCAGATTGGTGCAAAATGCTATAAGCACCGGCAAATGAATAGAAATGCGTATGACTGGGAGTACGTTTAATAGAACTGAAGACGGAGGACTGTAATGGACAGAACTAATAAATCACATATTAGAAATTTTTGTATTATTGCCCATATTGACCATGGAAAAAGTACGCTTGCGGATAGAATTATCGAGAAAACCGGTACTCTTACCGACAGAGAAATGCAGAATCAGGTACTCGACAATATGGATATAGAGCGTGAGCGTGGTATTACCATAAAGGCTCAGACGGTTCGTATAGTATATAAGGCTAAGGATGGAGAGGAATATGTATTTAACTTAATCGATACTCCGGGTCACGTTGACTTTAATTATGAGGTTTCCAGAAGTCTTGCAGCCTGTGAGGGAGCTATACTTATAGTTGACGCAGCTCAGGGTGTAGAGGCCCAAACCCTTGCCAATACTTACCTTGCATTAGATCATGATTTAGAGATAATGCCGGTAATTAATAAAATAGATTTACCAAGTGCAGAGCCTGACCGCGTTAAGGCAGAGATAGAGGACGTTATAGGGCTTGATGCCAGTGAGGCTCCACTTATCTCAGCTAAGATGGGAACTAATATTGAGGATGTACTTGAAGGAATAGTTAAGACAATTCCTGCTCCCCAGGGTGATGTAAATAGTCCTCTTAAGGCATTAATATTTGATTCCATATATGATGCCTATAAGGGTGTAATTATATTTTGCAGAATATTTGACGGCTCAGTTAAGGTACAGGATGAGATTCTTATGATGGCTACAGGTGCCAAGGCAGATGTAGTTGAGGTAGGAATATTTGGCGCAGGAAGATTTATTCCAACTGATGAGCTTAGTGCAGGAATGGTTGGTTATATTACAGCCAGTCTTAAAAATGTAAGTGAAACCAAGGTAGGTGACACTGTAACTAAGAGCGAGAATCCATGTAGTGAGGCACTTCCTGGATATAAGGAGGTTCAGTCCATGGTTTACTGCGGTCTTTACCCTGCAGATGGTGCCAAGTATGAGGATCTTCGAGATGCACTGGAAAAGCTTCAGTTAAATGATGCTGCCCTTAAGTATGAGGCTGAGACCTCTATAGCTCTTGGATTTGGATTTAGATGTGGTTTCTTAGGACTTCTTCATCTGGAAATTATTCAGGAAAGACTTGAGAGAGAATACAACCTGGATCTGGTTACAACAGCTCCAAGTGTTATATATAAGGTTTATAAAACTAATGGTGAGTGTATAGAGGTAACCAATCCTTCTAACCTCCCTGACCCTGCAGAGATAGAGCATATGGAGGAGCCTATAGTTTCAGCTGAAATTATGGTAACTACAGAGTTCTTAGGTTCTATTATGAAGCTCTGCCAGGAGAGACGTGGTGTATACAATGGTATGGAATACTTAGAGGAAACCAGAGCGGTTCTTAAGTATGACCTGCCTTTAAATGAGATAATATATGATTTCTTCGATGCATTAAAATCCCGTTCCAGAGGATATGCATCTCTTGACTATGAGATGAAGGGCTATGCAGCAGCTAAGCTTGTGAAGCTTGATATCTTAGTAAACCGTGAAGAAATCGATGCTCTTTCCTTTATCGTTCACGCAGATACAGCCTATGAGCGTGGAAGAAAAATGTGTGAGAAGCTTAAGAAAGAGATTCCAAGACAGCTTTTCGAGATTCCGATTCAGGCTGCCATCGGAAGCAAGATTATCGCCAGAGAAACTGTAAAGGCTGTGCGTAAGGACGTACTTGCAAAGTGCTACGGTGGTGATATTAGTAGAAAGAGAAAGCTTCTTGAAAAGCAAAAAGAAGGAAAGAAGAGAATGAGACAGTTTGGCAACGTTGAGATACCACAGTCTGCATTTATGAGTGTGTTAAAGTTAGACGACGAAGACTAATAAATTGTTAGTCTGCTTAGGGGATAAATGGAGGTTTGTATGAATAATACCGAAATTAAAATAACTAAAAAACCCATATCCCTGTATATTCACATTCCTTACTGCATAAGGAAATGTCTTTATTGCGACTTTTTATCCTTCCCTATAGGAGAGAAGCTAAGAAGCACAGGTGAGTGTGGTGGGAAATGCAATGAGAAATGCAGTATAGAAGTAAAAAATTACGTAGATTCTCTTTGTAAAGAGATAAAAATCTGGGGAGATTATTTATGTAAATCACATTATGTAAGCACCATTTTTATAGGTGGTGGTACCCCTTCAGTCCTTGATAAAGACAGTCTTTTAAAAATAGAAAATGCTGTATTTGAAGCATTTAATGTGGAAGAGGATTTGGAGTTTTTTAAGTCTTTAAATCGGGATTCAAGGCAGGCTTTAAATCAGGCCCTAGAGTTTTCCATGGAGGTTAACCCCGGAACTGTAGATGATGATTTCTATGAATATTTAAAGGCTTCCCATGTTAATAGAATCAGTATAGGTCTTCAGTCTACTGAAGACAGCGAGCTTAAGGCCCTTGGTCGAATTCATAATTATGAGGAATTTTTACAAACCTATGAGCTTATAAAAAAAGCCGGCATAGATAATATTAATATAGACCTTATGCAGGCTCTTCCAAACCAGACCTATGAGTCTTATGTTAAAACCTTAGATAAAGTCCTTTCCATAGAGCCTGGTCACATTTCAGCCTATAGCCTTATAATCGAAGAGGAGACACCGTTTTATGAGTTAAATGAGATGGGTCGATTAAACCTTCCTTCAGAGGATATGGAAAGAGAAATGTATCATATTACGAAGCTCATTTTAAAGGATAAGGGTTATGACAGATATGAAATATCTAATTATGCGAAGGAGGGCTTTGAATGTAAGCATAATCTCACCTACTGGAGTGGTGGGGATTACTTAGGCTTAGGCCTTGGCGCAGCGTCAAAGCTTCAAAATATCAGGTTTAGTAATGAAAGAGATATTAGCGAATATATGCTTAAGGTAGAAAAACTTGATGGTTTAATGCAATTAGATAGCACCAGCAAGTCTGATGATTCGAAGCATTTAGAAGGTTTAGACATAATTAAATACTATCAAGACATTGAGAAACTTGATACAAAGGCGCAGATGGAAGAGTTCTTTTTCTTAGGTCTTAGAAAGACTAAGGGAGTGAGCTTAAAGGATTTTAAAGAAGCATTTAAAATGGACCCCCGCGAAATATATGGCGATGTTATAGATAAATATATTGAGAATAGAATTTTAGAATTCGATGAGTCCGGGAAAATGCTTAGATTTACTGATTATGGCACTGATGTAAGTAATGTGTGTTTAAGTGAGTTTTTATTGTAAAGTGGGAAAGTAAGTGATATACTGTAAAAGCTGTTTTAAAGCGAATAATAATAATTTAAAGTAATTTAAAAATATTTGAAAATAATAATTTTGGAGGTAAGACAAAATGGCAAAAGTTGGTATTTTAATGGGTAGTGATTCAGATTTACCAGTAATGAGTAAAGCAATGGATACACTTAAGGAATTTGGAATTGATTATGAAGTTAATGTTATATCAGCTCATAGAGAAGTTGATGTTTTTGTAGATTATGCTAAGACTGCAGAGGAGCGCGGTATAAAGGTAATTATCGCCGGTGCAGGTGGAGCAGCTCACCTTCCTGGAATGTGTGCAGCTATATTTGACCTTCCTGTAATCGGAGTACCTATCTATACTAAGACTGTTGGTGGTGTGGATTCACTTTATTCAATAGTTCAGATGCCTTCAGGAATTCCTGTTGCAACTGTTGCTATCGATGGAGCTAAGAATGCAGCTATTCTTGCAGCTAAGATTCTTGCAGTTTCAGATGATGAGCTTAAGGCGAAGATTGTTGAATTTAAGAAGGATTTAAAGAGCCAGGTTGTAGCTAAGAATGATAAGTTAAACAGCATTGGCTATGAGGAATATATTAAGCAGATGTAATTTAAATGTTGTGTTAATATAATATAAAACACATTTGAAATGTCTGCATATAATATAAAACTGGAAATACTAGGAAAAGTAAGGAAAAGTTAGGAAGAAAAAATGTCTGAAGATTTAAAAAAAGAGATTAACAGAAGAAGAACATTTGCAATTATATCTCACCCGGATGCAGGTAAGACAACACTTACAGAGAAGTTTTTACTTTTTGGTGGTGCAATTAATACAGCAGGAAGTGTAAAGGGTAAGGCTAATTCTAAGTATGCGGTGTCTGACTGGATGGATATAGAAAAGGAGAGAGGTATATCTGTTACTTCTTCAGTTCTTCAGTTTGAATATGATGATTTTTGTATAAATATACTGGATACTCCGGGACATCAGGATTTCTCGGAGGATACCTATAGAACCCTTATGGCAGCAGATTCAGCCGTGATGGTTATCGATGCTTCTAAGGGTGTTGAGGCGCAGACCATAAAGCTTTTTAAGGTTTGTGTTATGCGTCATATTCCTATATTTACATTTATCAATAAAATGGATAGAGATGCCAGAGATTCCTTTGAGCTTATGAGCGATATCGAGGAGGTTCTTGGAATCGATACCTGTCCTATAAACTGGCCAATTGGTTCAGGTAAGGAGTTTAAGGGTATCTATGACAGAAAGGCTAAGACTGTCCGTACCTTTACAGCAGTATCAACAGGTGGTGCCAAGAAGGCAGAAGAAAAGGATTATGATATTGATTCTGATGAGATAAAGGAAATAGTAGGTGAAGAGGGACTTGAGAAGCTTGCTGAAGAGATAGAACTCTTAGATGAAGCAGGTAATGAGTTCGATATCGAAAAGGTTAGACAGGGTGAGCTTTCACCTGTATTTTTCGGTTCAGCTCTTAACACCTTTGGAGTAGAAATATTCTTAAAATATTTCCTTGAAATGGCTACTACACCTCTTGCCAGAAGGGCAGGAGATGAATTAATAGATCCTGTAGAAAGTCCATTTTCAGCCTTTGTATTTAAGATACAGGCTAATATGAATAAGGCTCATCGTGACAGAATAGCATTTCTTAGAGTTTGCTCAGGTAAGTTTGATGCAAATAAGGACGTATATCATGTTCAGTCTGACAGAAAGTTTAAGCTTTCTCAGCCGCAGTCCATTATGGCAGAGGAGAGAAAAGTTATATCAGAGGCCTATGCAGGTGATGTTATAGGTGTATTTGATCCAGGTGTATTTTCCATAGGTGATACTATAGCAGCTCCCGGAACCAAGTTTGAATATGAGGGAATTCCTACCTTTGCGCCGGAGCATTTCTGTAGACTTATACATCAGAATTCCATGAAGCGTAAGCAGTTTATAAAGGGAATTACACAGATAGCTCAGGAAGGTGCCATACAGATATTTGAAGAGTATACAGCCGGTATGAGTGAGATTATAGTGGGTGTTGTAGGTGTGCTTCAGTTCGATGTTTTAAAGCATAGATTAGAAAATGAATATGGCTGTGAGGTAAGACTTGAGGCCCTACCATATCAGTTTATTCGTTGGATAAAGGATCCTTCCACAGATCCAACCAAGCTTAAGAGAATGAATAATGTTAAAGCTGTTAAGGATATGAAGGGAAATCCATTACTTCTCTTTGTTAACGACTGGATGATTAAAATGGTTCTTGAGGATAATGACGGATTAGAGCTTATGGAATTTAGAAAGAACTAAAGGATTTAATATACTTAAGAGATTAATAATTATAGGTCTAAATATTATAATAAAAATAACAATAATTTAAGGAAATCTTCATAATGTTACTCTGTACATTATGAAGATTTTTTAGTATAATTCAAGTATATATGTCTTAATTATGGTTTTGTTGAAAAACTGCCATGAGAAAGTAACAAAAGAATTTATGTATCTATATGATACAGGGAGGTCAACATGAAAAAAAGTATTTTTATGAGAAGCCTTAAGAGAGGTGTAAGTATGGTGCTTGCAGCATCTCTTGTGGTTTGTGCTCCTGTGGATGTAAGTAGCGTCCTGGGACAAAAGTTAAGAGGCTTAATTAAGGAGGCATCTGCTCATAACGAGGACACCATCGATGCAAGTAAGCTTATGGATAGTAATATTATTCCAGATGCTAACCTTCTTAATTATCTCTATGAAGAGTACAAGGCTGCAGTACCTGATTATTCCGGTAGTGTAGGTGATGTTACTGTTCAGAAGTTTAATCAGGCTGTAAAGGGTGAGCTTACAATCCCTTCAACAGTAAGTAATATCCAGGGTCTTGGTTATGCCAGATATGTAACTAAGATTGATTTAAGTCAGTGTAAGGATACGGATATTGATGCTTATGAGTTTAATGCATGTAGTAATCTTACAAGCGTAACCTTATCTTCAAATATTAAAACTATAGGAGATAATGCTTTCCAGGATTGTATAAAGCTTAGTTCTATAGATTTATCAAATGTTGATAATATTGGTAGTTCAGCTTTCGTAGGATGTCTTGCTTTAACTGATGCTTCTATAGCTACTATGAAGGCTACCTTAAAGGATCTTGGTACAGCTGCATTTAAGGGATGTACCGCTATAACAACAGCCTTTGTGCCTGTAATTCAGAGTTCAGCAAGAGCTCATACTGTTCCTGCGGAGCTTTTTAGTAACTGTTCTGCCCTTACTAAAGTAACATTTTTTGATCCTGAGATTAATATGATTGCAGCATCAGCTTTTGTACAGACAAGTTATTTGACTTTTAATGAGGGAAATGCTTCTACAAAGGCTATTCCTACTGAGTATGGTGATAAGCTTCCTACTACCATCACAGCCATAGAAGAAAGTGCTTTTATGGGTAGTAGAATTCTTTCTTTAGATATTTCTGAAAATAATATTACAGAAATTAAAAAGCAGACCTTTAGAGGAACTGTAACAAGCGTTTTTGCTTTACATGAAGGTATAAAGCTTCCTAATACCTTAAAGAAAATTGATGATTCAGCCTTTATGTATACTTATCTTACAGAGATTGTTATACCTGATTCAGTTACAACTCTTGAGGATAGATGTTTTTATGGCTGTTCATTTTTAACAGATATTACTCTTTCAGCAAATATTACAGAGATTCCATTCTGTGCTTTTGCTGTATTTGATACATTAAACATAAGAATAGAGAATGGTAGTCTTGAAGATTATATCAGAGATGATACTATTGTAAGAGTAAATGGTGGAATGGATAAGAGCAAGCTTGAAAAGATAGATGATTATGCTTTCTTTGCAGGTGGAGTTAGCAGTATAGAGTTTCCTGCTAATCTGACTAATCTTAAGGAAATAGGTTCTTATGCCTTTGCATATTCAAGATTTACTAAATTAGAAATTCCTGCTTCTGTAGAAACTATGGGAGAGGGTGCTGTATTTGCAAGTCATACTCTTAAAAGTGTAGCATTTAAAGAGGGAAGTGCTTTAACAGAAATACCTGATAAGTGCTTTGGTAGTAATCAGGCTGTAAATGGTACTTATGGTAGTGAGCCTTATAGATTTTTCTATTCCTGCTATAAGCTTGAGAGTGTACAGCTACCTGAAAATTTAGTAAGCATTGGCGAGTATGCCTTTGGTTATAATTATGTATTAAATACCATGGGATATAAAGGAAAAATGGAAGATGGTAAGGCTCAGCTTCCGGATACTCTTACAACTTTAAGTAAAGGTTCATTTAAAAATAATATGGGCCTTGATAAAGTATATATAAGTGACAAGGTTGAAGAGATTCCTGAAGAAGCATTTTATGCATGTGCAGATTTAGATATAGAGAATAAAGATGCAAAGTATGATTATACAAAGGCGGTTGGATTAGATGCTATTCACCTCCCATCAGGCTTAAAGAAAATTGGCAATAGTGCATTTTATAACTGTTGTGCATTAGAAGGATTTATAGATAATAATGGTAATATAGATGGTCAGTTTCCTGAAGAATTAGAGGAAATAGGAGACTCAGCTTTTTATAGCTGTAAGAATTTTACTAAAGCCACATTTAACTCTGCTCTTAAGTCCATCGGAAAATCAGCATTTTCAGATTGTTCAAGATACTCAGATGTAGAAGATGGGCTATACCATCTTAAATCACAACAAACTTATGGTTTAAGTGAAGTGGATTTTTCTTTTGCTTCTTCTCTTACCACTATAGGAACCTCAGCCTTTGCTAAAACTAATATAACAGCCATAGCATTTCCGTCACTTGTAACAGTTATACCTTCAAGTGTATGTGAGGGCTGCTATAATTTAAAGACTGTATCTATGTATAATGATGTTACTAAGGTAGATCAGAATGCATTTAAAGATGCATTCATGCTTAAAAATGTAACTATTCCAATAACTGCTGAATGGGCTAATACCTTATTCGGTGGATATGCAGGAATGAATACCTATGATATAACTATTAATACTACATACGATAAGGCGAGCTATGATACTTCTAAAAAATCAGAGAAGATTAATGTGAATCATGACCAGGATAATATTCTTGAAATCAATTGCTTTAAGAATTTTTCAGATAGTTGTAAGACTATGAGTATATTAGATAAGGCTAAGGATAATGCTGATGACAGCAATGATTTACTTAAGTATGATAATAATGACTATATAAAAACAACACTTTCAGGTAATAATCAGATATCAGTTCATGGTAAGAAGTTAGGAGAGACAGATATTAGACTTTCAGCCAATATTGATTTATATCCTAATGAATCTGAAAAGTATAATGAATGTGGAGTTGTTCTTTCCTTCGTACATGATTATACAGTTTCTGTAGTTCAGAATCCTGTAAAAGATATTGTTTTAGAATCAACTAATCTTGTAACAGATAATGGTAAGAATACTCTTTATCTTGAAAAGGGTAGTTCTGCAAATGTATTACTTTCAGGTCAGATTTATCCTGTAGATACTACAGATAATGTGGAATGGAATCTTGTGGATGATACTATAGCTACACTTTCAGATGTAAGCTGTACATCTTTTACAACTATGACAGACTCAGAAAAGAATAAGGGTTATGGAGTTACCAAGGGATATCTTAAAGCTGGTGAGTATGGTAGTACTACACTTAATCTTTCAGCTTCAGATAAGGTATATCCTGTTACAGTTGATGTAAGAAGAGCTGCAAATTCACTTAGTATAACTGAGAATTCATCTGTTATGGATGTTGGAAAGACAAAGACTTTAAAGGTTACTCTTGATTATGGTTCAGCCTTTAAGAGTGAAAAGGAAAATATTATAAATCATCCTGATTTGGTAGTATTTGAAAGCAGTAATGAAGATGTGCTTAAGATAGATAAGATTGAATCTACAGATATCAGTGATGATGGTAAGGTAGTATATACCGTTACTGTATCCACTGTAGGAGAAGGAAGTGCTACTCTTAAGGGCAGAAGTCCTGTATCAGGAAGAACTGCTCAGTGTCAGATTAGTACTGAAGAAGGATATGTTGCAGTAGCTAAGACTATTATGTTTAATAATTCAAGCGTTATAAATTATGTTGGAGAGCTTACACAACTTGACCTTGACGTTATTCCATTTGAGGCTCAGCCTGTTATAACCTGGACCTCCAGTGATGAAAGTATAGCAACTGTCACAGAGTCCGGAGTACTTACAGGTCATAAGAAGGGTAGTGTTAGAATTACAGCAACAACTGATAATGGCTTAACTGCAACCTGTAATGTAACTGTTAATGTAAGGGGAACTAGTATATCTCTTGATAAAACTCAGGTAGATGTGGTTGTAAATAAATCAGCTAATGTTATGGCGTCAATCCTTCCAGATGACGCATCACAGAGTGTTACCTGGGTATCAGCTGATGAAAGCATTGCTACTGTTACTAATGCAGGTACAGTAATGGGTGTAGCTTTAGGTACAACTACCATAACCTGTACAAGCGCTGAAGGACTTACAGCACAAGCGACTGTTACTGTATTTAGTGCAACAGAGACATTTGAACTTGGAACAGACTCCTTTACTCTTAAAAAGGGTGCAACTAGAGCAATTACAGCAAAGTACACACCTGTAGGTGCCTGTGGCAGATTTACCTGGACATCAAGTAATGAATCTGTAGCTACTGTAAGTAATACAGGTGTTGTTAAGGGCGTAGGAGCTGGAACTACAACTATTTCTGCAAGAACTGCAGATGGTATTACTAAGACATGTAGTGTAAGGGTTGTTTCACCGGCTACAGGACTTAAGGCTAAAGCTCATAATGGTAATACTAAGATTGCCTATGTAAAGCGTGGTCAGGGTATGTATCTTACACCATATTATACTAATGCTGATTGTACAGAGACATTTAAGTTCTTCGCACCTAAGAAGAGTAAGATAGGCTCAATAACAGAGAGCGGATACTTTACAGCAAAGAGAGCAGGAACCATTAAGATTACCATCAGATCTTACCAGGATGGAAAGAAATCTAAGCAGGCTAAATTTACCATAAAGGTACTTAAGAAGGCTAAGAAATGTAAGAAGGTTAAGATAAATGGTAAAAAGAAGATTAAGGTAGGTGCTAAGACTTGTCTTACAGCAGTTACCACACCTAAGAATGCAACTGTTGATGTTACCTGGATTTCTAAGAAGCCAACAGTAGCAAGTATAGATTCATTTGGTAGAGTTACAGCTATTAAGGCAGGAAAAACTAAGATTGTAGTTCAAACTACTAACAAAAAGAAGAAGGTTATAACTCTTACTGTAGTAAAGTAATACTTAACATTTAACTTATAAAAATACTTAATATATGGGGTTTTTAAGAACTAACTATGTGGAAATATCGCAAAATGCATAAAAAACATAAAAAAGTTCTTGAAAACCCCTTGAATTTTATAAAAAAAAGTGATAGACTTATTAAGTTGTTGATGATACTAAAGTGGACTTTCGAAAAAAAAGTCCACTTTCTTATTGATGTGGATTTATTTTTTGGTTAAAGAAAATAAGTCAAAAGGCTTTTATAACAGGGGTTATGGACTGTTGTAAATAATGCTTCGAAAGGATAGAAAGTGTCTGGAAAGAAAGATTACGAAGAAAAGACCGAGAAGCTCATTATGCCTATACTGGAAGAACAGGGATTTGAGCTTGTGGATTTAAGCTTTGAAAAAGAAGCAGGTAATTATTATCTAAGGGCTTATATCGATAAGCCGGGCGGTATCATGCTTAACGATTGTGAACTGGTTAACAGAGCATTGTCAGATAAGCTTGATGAGGATGATTTTATCGAGGAATCATACATTTTAGAGGTTTCCTCACCAGGACTTACGAGGCCATTAAAGAAAGAGAAGGACTTCGAAAGAAGTATAGGTTCTTTGGTGGATGTACATTTGTATAAGCCTGTTTCTATGGATATGGGTGGTAAGAAGCCGGTTAAGACAAAGCTTCTTACAGGAATACTTAAGTCGTATGATACAGAGAGTATAGTAGTTGATGTTGATGATAATGAGTTAAAGATTTTGAGAGATGATATATCTCTTGTGAAATTAGCAGTAGATTTTTAAGGAGGCAGTTATGGCAGTTAGAAAGGGTAAGAGAAGTGCGGAGGCAGACAGACTTGACTTTATAGGTGCTCTTGATGAGATTGAAAAGGAGAGACAGATTCCTAAGGCAGTTATGCTTAAGGCTATAGAGGATTCTTTAAAGCTTGCTTGTAAGAGTCAGTTTGCAAAGGGTGTTAACCCTAGAGTAACAGTTAACCCTGAGAATGGCGAGGTTAAGGCATTTCTTGATTATGAGGTTGTGGACGATGAGGATGTTATCAATGATAATACTCAGATTAGATTAACTAAGGCCAGACTTGAATTTGATAAAAAAGCCGAGGTTGGCGATATAGTTTCTAAGGAAGTTACACCTAAAAATTTCGGTCGTATAGCTGCTCAGAAAGCTAAGCAGACAGTAGTACAGACTATTCGTCAGGAAGAGAGAAAGGTTCTCTATAATTATTATAAAGAGAAGAAGGATGATATCATTACAGGTGTTGTTCAGAGATATACTGAGAAGAATATCGGTATTAATCTTGGAAGACTTGATACAGTCCTTAATGAGAATGAACAGGTTAAAACTGAAAGGTTTAAGCCTACTGAGAGAATCAAGCTTTATGTAGTTGACGTTATGGAAACTCATAAGGATCCTAGAGTGACAGTAAGCCGTACACATCCTAATCTTGTTAAGAGATTATTTGAAGAAGAGGTTACAGAGCTTCAGGATGGTACAGTTCAGATAATTAACATTGCAAGAGAAGCAGGTTCAAGAACTAAGATGTCAGTATTTGCTGAAAGTGATAACATTGATCCTGTAGGAGCTTGTGTAGGTGTTAATGGAGCAAGAGTTAATTCAGTAGTTAAAGAGCTTCGTGGTGAGAAGATTGATATCATTGTTTGGAATGAAGACCCTGAGGTTTACATCGAGAACGCACTTAGCCCTGCTACAGTTAAAGAGGTTTATGTAGATGTAGAAGAAAAAACTGCTGAGGTTACAGTTCCTGATAATCAGTTATCTCTTGCGATTGGTAAAGAAGGACAGAATGCCCGTCTTGCAGCAAAGCTTACAGGCTACAAGATTGATATAAAATGTGAAAGTGATGTAGCAAATGCTACTGACGATGAAGAGTAAGATGAGGTAATTATGGCAAATAAGAAAAATGCTGTAAAAAAGAAGGAAGTACTTAGACAGTGTGTAGGATGTGGGGAGAAAAAGAGTAAGAATGAGCTTATAAGAGTTATAAGAACTCCTGAGGGAGAGATATGTATAGACGAAACCGGAAAGAAAAACGGAAGAGGAGTATATATCTGTAACTCAGCTGATTGCCTTAATATGGCTATTAAAAAGAAATCACTTACACGCTCGCTTAAGTGTGAGATTAAGGATGAGGTTTATGACTCATTGAGAGAAAAGTTTAAGTAACAGTAAGTTCTATGGAGGCTTAAAGTGAATCAGAAAAAATTTACAGGAACTCTCGGACTTGCTAAAAGGTCAGGGAATCTTATATCAGGAGAGGAAATGACCCATGAGAGCATAAGAAATGGAAAAGCCTGTTTGGTAATAGTTGCAGCAGATGCTTCAGACAATACTAAAAAGAAGTTTAGAAATGCCTGTGATTTTTACGAGGTAGAGCTTATAGAGGTGCTCACAAAGGAAGAGTTAGGTCATGCCATAGGAAAGGAATTCAGGGCATCTATGGCGGTAACAGATGAGGGGTTTGCAGGATTAATTCGTGCAAGTCTCTGATAGAGAATTATTTAATTGTTTTTAGTTTTTTTAAGGATTTGGAGGTCTTAACAGTATATGGCAACAAAAATAAGGATTATGGAAATCACAAGAAGTTTACAAGGAGTATTACCGGAGCTTAAAAATAAGCATGTATTAAGGTTACTCAAAGAAAACGGATTTGAGGCTAAAAGTGTACAAAGTAGTATTGAAGATGAAGCTATTAAGTTTCTTATGGTCAATATTAAAAAGCCTAATGCATACGATATATTTATAACAGCAACAGAGGATAAGAAGTCCAAAACTAAGGCTAAAAGTGACGATAGCGAGACTAAGACTGAAGAGAAAAAATCCAAAAAGAAAACTACTAAAAAGGCTGAAGAGGATAAGAAAGAAGAGACAGCTGCTTCAGAGAAGAAAGAAAAGAGTAGTAAGAGCCCTAAAACTACTAAGAAAACTGAAGATAAAGATGATAAGGCTGAGGTTAAAGAAACTAAAAAGTCTAAAGAAGCTAAGACAACAGAAGAAAAACCTAAGAAATCCAAATCTAAGGAAAAAGAAGAGGTTACTCCGGGAAGAGTCATTGGTAATATTAATGACATGAAGGAGAAGCTTGAAAGAGAGCAGGCTGAAAGAATTGCCAAGAGAAAGGCTGAAGAAAAAGCTAAAAGACAGAATCAGAACCAGAATAGAAAAGATAAAAAACGCCCTGATGGTAAGCAGAAGAATTTCTCATCTGACAGAGGATTTAATAAGGGTAACGACAACAGAGGCGGTAATAAAGATAATAAAGACAGATTTAACAGAGGTGACAGAGGCGACAGAGATAACAGACAGTCAAGATTCAGTCACGATGGAAGAGATAATAGAGACGGAAGAGATAATAGAAATGCTGACAAGAATCAGAACTTCAACAGAAAGAAGACTGAGAGAGGTCAGAGTTTTGCTCCTGAATTTGATAGTAAGAATGATGCTAAGGAAAGATTTAACAGGGGTAACAGAGATCAGAACAAGCGTAAGGATCAGAATAATAGAGGTGGTAAGGAGAAATATAACAGAAAGAAAGATAGGGGATTTGATTACGATCCATTATATCCAGATGGCATAAGAACAAGAAAGAAGAAGGATCCTAACAGAAAGGGTGCTTTCATTAAGCCAGAGCCGGTTAAGGTTCAGGAAGAGCCAGAGGATACAATCAAGAATATTCAGATTCCTGAGGTTATATCCATAAAGGATTTTGCTGACAAGTTAAAGCTTGCTCCAGCAAAGCTTATAAAGGATCAGTTCCTTAAGGGTAATGTATTTACTCTTAACCAGGAAATTTCATTTGAAACAGCAGAAGAAATCGCACTTGAGTATAATGCAATAGCAGAATTAGAGGAAAAGGTAGACGAGATTGCAGAGCTTCTTAAGGAAGATGAAGAGGATGAGGCTGATATGGTTAAGCGTCCTCCTGTAGTCTGTGTTATGGGTCACGTTGACCACGGTAAAACTTCACTTCTTGATGCTATTAGAGAAACTCAGGTTACTAAGGGTGAGGCTGGTGGAATCACACAGCATATCGGTGCTTACATGACAGAGATTAATGAGCAGAAGATTACCTTCTTAGATACTCCTGGACATGAAGCATTTACAGCTATGCGTATGCGTGGTGCTGAGGCAACAGATATCGCTGTTCTCGTAGTAGCAGCAGATGACGGTGTTATGCCACAGACTGTAGAAGCTATTAACCATGCTAAGGCAGCTGGAGTTGAGATTATCGTTGCTGTTAATAAGATTGATAAGCCTAGTGCTAATATAGAAAGAGTTAAGCAGGAGCTCGTTGAACACGGACTTACTGCTGAAGACTGGGGCGGTGAGACAATATTTGTTCCTGTTTCAGCTCATACTAAGGAAGGTATTGATAACCTCCTTGAGATGATTATCCTTACTGCTGATGTGGCAGAGCTTAAGGCTAATCCTAATAGAAATGCACGTGGTGTAGTTATCGAAGCACAGCTTGATAAGGGCCGTGGTCCTGTTGCTACAATCCTTGTTCAGAAGGGTACTCTTCATGTAGGTGACCATGTTGCAGTAGGTAAGGCTTATGGTAAGATTCGTGCCATGAAGGACGATAAGGGAAGAGATGTTAAGAAGGCTACACCTAGTGTACCTGTTGAGGTTTTAGGTCTTCATGACGTACCTGATGCAGGTGAGATATTCGTAGCTACAGATTCTGATAAGGAAGCTAAGAACATTTCAGCAGCTTATGTAGAGAGAAGCAGAGAGAAGCTTCTTGGTGATACCAAGAGTAAGATTACTCTCGACGGTCTCTTTGAAGAGATTCAGGCTGGTAAGATTAAGAAGCTTGACGTTATCGTTAAGGCTGACGTTCAGGGTTCAGCTGAGGCTGTTAAGCAGAGTATCTTAAAGCTTTCTAATGAAGAGGTAGCAGTAAATGTTATCCATGCAGGTGTAGGTGCTATTAACGAATCAGACGTAGAGCTTGCAAGTGCTTCTAATGCTATTATCATCGGATTTAATGTTCGTACTGATAATAATGCTAAGGACATTGCAGATAGAGAAAAGGTTGACGTAAGACTTTACAAGGTTATTTATGATGCTATAGAGGATATTGAGTCCGCTATGAAGGGAATGCTTGATCCTATATTTGAGGAGAAGGTAATTGCTCACTTAGAGGTTCGTCAGCTCTTCAAGGCTTCAGGTATCGGTGTTATCGCAGGTAGTTATGTACTTGATGGTAAGATTGAAAGAGGAGCTAAGCTTAGAATATCAAGAGAAGGCGAGCAGATATTTGAAGGTGAACTTTCCAGTCTCAAGAGATTTAAGGATGATGTTAAGGAGGTTAATGCCGGATATGAATGTGGTATCGTTGTAGAAGGCTTTAACAACTTCGCAGAATTAGATCAGATTGAAGCTTATAAGATGGTAGAGGTACCAAGAACCTGATAAATATTGATTTGTAACTATTAATCCCCTTGGAGCGTTCCAGTATGCTTTAAGGGGATTATCTGTGAAATAATAAATAAATGGAGATTATCGCTATGAGAAAAGGTACAGTAAAGTACGAAAGAAGAAATGATGAGGTAAGAAGAGAGATAAGCATGATTCTTGCTACAGATATTAAGGATCCAAGAATTCATCCCATGACCAGTGTTACTTCAGTGGATGTGGCACCGGATCTTCATAATGCAGTTGTATATGTAAGTGTTTTAGGTGACGAAAGAGAGAAGGAGAGGACCATAGAGGGACTTAAAAGTGCTACCCCTAGAATTAAGCATATGCTTGCTAAAAAGATGAATATGAGGGTTACACCGAATCTCAGCTTTAGAATAGACAATTCTATCGAATATGAGGCAGAAATATTTGATAAGCTTAGAGAAATCAGCGAAAAAGAAAATCATGATGACACAGATGAGCAGGAGGATTAAATGTTTGAGAGTATTAATACAGATACAATAGATATAAAAGAAATACTAGATTTAAAGAAGGATGCCAAGGTTGTAATGATGTCAGGTCATGTAAGACCTGATGGAGACTGCGTGGGTGCCTGTGTGGCAGTTAAAAAATATATTGAAAAGGTAAGACCTGACTTAGAGGTGTATGCTTATCTTTCAGTGGTTCCAAAGGTATTTTCCTATATGAATGCAGAGGATGTTATAACTACTACACTTCCTGATAAGAAGGCTGATATTTTTTTTGCTCTTGACTTAAGTTCACCTGACAGAATGGGTGATGCAAGAGCTTATTTTGACGATGCTGACCTTAAGGTGGTTATGGATCATCATGTAAGTAATGAAGGTTTTGGAGATGTAAATGTAATAGATCCTCATGGTTCAAGTGCCTGCGAGCTTCTTTATCATCATATGGAAAAAGACTATATAGATAAGAAAATTGCAGAGGCTCTTTATACAGGTATAGTTACAGATACAGGGGGATTTTGCTTCCCTGATACTAAGAAGAGTACTATGATTGTAGCCGGAGAGCTTATGGAGATAGGTATTAATTTCCAGGAGATAATAGATTCTAACCTTAATAACAGAACCTATACTCAGTCACAGCTTCTTGGAAGAGCCCTTACAGAGAGTATGTTTACCTTTGACAGAAAATGTATATTTACAACTATAACCATGGATATGATGAATCTCTATGAGGCTGAGACAGAGGATATAGAGGGAATAGTTGAAGAGCTTAGAGCTACTATCGGAGTGGAGGTTGCCATACTTTTACATCAGATAGGATTTAAGGAATATAAGGTTTCTCTTAGATCTAAGGACTATGTAGATGTTAGTAAAATCGCTGTTTTTTTTGGCGGTGGCGGACACTTAAGAGCTGCAGGTGTAGAGATGTATGGCTCACATAGAGATGTGCTAAATAACCTTTTAACAGAGCTTGAAAGCCAGATTTAAGGTTTGTTAAAGATTAGTTTATTAGTTTCAAAGAATAAATTATATTAGTTATAGAAATAGGAATTTTAAAATATGAATTCTAAATATGGATTTAATATTAATGGAATAGTTAATATTAATAAAGAGAAGGGCTTTACTTCTCACGATGTGGTGGCGAAGCTAAGAGGAATTCTCAAGATAAAAAAGATAGGTCACACAGGAACCTTAGACCCTATGGCTACGGGTGTTCTTCCTGTATGCATAGGAAATGCAACTAAGGTATGTGACCTGATTATGGAAAAGAAAAAAGCTTATATAGCAAGGGTTAAGCTTGGAATTAGAACAGATACCCTTGATATTACGGGAGAGGTTACTGAAACTGACTGTGATATAGAGAATAAAAAGACTGAAATCCTTAATAATCTTCAGGATGTAATGGATTCATTTAAGGGGGAGATAGAACAGATTCCCCCTATGTATTCAGCTATAAAGGTGGATGGAAAAAAGCTTTACGAGCTTGCAAGAGAGGGTAAGGAGATAGAGAGAAAGGCAAGAAAGGTCACTATATATGACATTAAGGTGAGTGACATAGATGTGAGTAATGCTGAATTTTCTCTTTATGTAGAGTGCTCTAAAGGAACCTATATAAGAACTCTTATAGATGATTTGGGTGTAAAATGTAATACCTTTGCTGTTATGACTGAGCTTAAAAGAGTTAAGTCCGGAAGCTTTTTAATAGAGGATAGTCTTACTCTTAAAGAGGTGGAAGAGAGTGTTAAGAAGGTTTTAGATAATAAAGCTTCTGAAAAGGTTGATTTTTCGGAAGAAAAATTAACTGAAGAAATAAATAAGCTTGGAATATTTATGCCAGTAGAAAATGTATTTATAGAGCTTAAAAAGGTATGTGTTAAAAAAGAATTTGAAAAAGTTCTTCTAAATGGTAATAAATTAAAATTTGATATGATATTTATGGAAGATGAAGCAGTAAATATTCATGAAAAATTAGAAGAAAAAATGCAGGTTAGAGTAGCTGATTATTCAGGAGAATTTAAGGCTATTTATGAAGTAAAAAAGAATGAACTTAAGCCTGTAAAAATGTTCTTATAAGAAATAGAAAGGAGTCTTAAAATTTACATGAAAGTATATGAAAATTTGGATATAAAATTACATAATACTTCTGTATGTATAGGTAAGTTTGACGGACTCCACAAAGGTCACAGATTACTTATAAATAATGTAACAGAGAATAAAGACTTAGAGCCTGTAATGTTTACCTTTAAGCATGAATGTAATGGCGATTCTGAGAAATTTATATATACTGAAAAAGAGAAGATTAAGTTAGCTGAAAAGCTTGGCATAAAGCATTATATTTCTCTACCTTTTTCTCTTATAAAAAATGTAAGTGCGACTGATTTTATAAAGGATATTCTTTGTGAAAAATTAGATGCAAAAAATGTAGCTGTAGGGGAAGATTTTCGCTTTGGAAAAGAGAGAATGGGAGACGTAAATTTACTTGAAAAATTATCTAAAGAATATGGCTATAAATTAAATGTATTTAGCAAGTTAAAATACAAGAATATAATAATCAGCAGCACCTATATAAGGGAGCTTATTACAGATAGTAAAATTGAAGAAGCCTATGAATTATTAGGCGATAAATATCATTTTATGGGAGAGGTCATAGAGGGTAAAAAATTAGGAAGAACCATAGGTTTTCCAACTGTAAATGTGGAGGTTTGCGAGTGTAAATTAATCCCTAAGCTTGGGGCATATGAAAGTAGGGTTCTTATAGAGGGAGATGAGAGATTCTATAAGGGAATAACTAACCTCGGGAAAAAGCCTACAGTAGGGAATTTTAATGTTAATCTTGAAACCTATATAATAGATTTTGACAGGAATATTTATGGTAAAAAAATACAGGTTTTTCTTGAAAAATTTATAAGACCTGAGATGAAATTTTCTGGTGTGGAGGAGTTAAAAAAACAGCTGGATTTGGACATTAAAACAGTTATGTAATATCGATATTTAGATTTGTTTAATAGTTAATAATTGATCGTATTTATAATAAAAATATGGAAGGAGGTAGCTGTAATGAAAGAAAAGATTAAGAGTAAAAAATCTATTTCAGGTACAAAAAAAGAAATGATAATTTTATGGATTACATTTGCAGTTTACATCCTTTCTGTGTCTATAATTTCTATATTTCACGAGCCTTGGTATGATGAAGCGCAAGCCTGGGTTATAGCAAGGGACGCATCTTACTATGAGATGCTTTTTAAGCTTCCTCATATCGAATGTCATCCATCCCTTTGGTGGTTGTGGCTCTCTATATTTGCAAAAGCAGGTGTTCCATATCTTGTGGGACTTAAAATCGCAGCCATAATTCCTATGGGAGTAGGAGTGTGGTTCTTATTATTTAAATCACGTTTTCCATGGTTTATAAAAATATTTATTCCATTTAATTTCTTTTTATTTTTCCAAAATGGAGTTATATCCAGAGGCTATGCCATAACATTTATGGGCTTTATGATTCTTGCAACTCTCTGGAATAAAAAGCATATAAGACCGGTTAGAACAGTTCTTGTAATAATGCTTATCTGCGCTACCAGTGCCTATGGGCTAATACTTATGTTTGGTCTGACTGTAGTGTGGTTATATGAGATAATTGTGAAAAATGGAAGGTCTTTTAATAACATTTTTTCTAAGTTAAAAAAGTATATTCCGGCGTTTTCTGCGCTCCTTATAATGGCAGTATTTATCGCTGCTCGGCTTATACCTGTAAAAAATGTTGCTGTTCAGATGTCAGAGGAAAAAAGTCCATTCATAGCAAAGCTTTTATATATGCTTTTTGTAGCTATACCGGACTGTATTCTTACTTCAGTTTTAACAGATGATAAAAGTATTGGAAGTGTAACATTGCTTAATTTTAATAATTTTATGATGGCAGCAATGGGCGTGGTTTTAATGATACTTATTTCAAGAATTAAGAAATATAAAAAGAGTCTATTTGAGTTTATTATCCCATATTCCTTAATGTCAGTATGTGCAGGGTTAATATATTTTTATGCCCATCACCTGGTGATTGTCGCTTCATTTGTTCTCTTTTGGTTATGGATATGTGAGGACAGAGTAAAAATGGTGGGAAATAAAAGGCTTACCTTTAAAAATACTACGGGTAAGGTTACAGGTCCCCTAAAATCTAAAAATAGTTCTGAGGATGAACTGGATCTTACATTTTTGGTAAGGCTTATTCTTATTCTTTCTCTTATGATTCCTATTTCATGGACTGTATATTCTTCAGTCTTAGAGGTTAAGAGAAATTATAGTTCAGGTGTGGAATTTAGTAATTATATAAAAGAAAACCAGCTGGAAGAATTAAGTATTCTCTATGCTCCTGCAACTGCAGATGAAGGTTCTAAGGAGGAAGGGGATTTTAAGATATCCTCATCAAATCTTCCTGTGGTAGCAGCACTTTTACCTGAGGCAGATAATTTTTATAGGTTTTATGATGGTAAAAATTGGGTTTTATACTCTATTAACAAGTATCCATCAAATGAAGACAGGCTTAAAAACTATAAAGAATGGGCGCGTATGGGTTATCCTGATATAGTAATTGGTGATTTTGATTATAATCAGATAATTAAAAAGGCAGGATTAAAGGATTCTAAAGATGATGCAGACTCAGATACAGAGCCTGAATACGCCTGTATACAGGTGCTTAAGGGTGCCAAGGTCTATAAGTATTATCAGGAATATCCTACAGTAGCTGCAGCTAAAAAGGTTTATATCAAGAAAGAATTACTTGAAAAATATAACTTAAAAGAGATTGATTGGACCAAGGAGAAATAGCGTGTTTTCTTGACTTATCAGCGGATTATATATATAATTGTTACTATCTATACATATTATGAAGAAGTGGAGGGTTATCATGAGAGTTTTAGTTACCGGTGGTGCCGGATTTATAGGAAGTCATACTACAGTAGAACTTATCAATTCAGGCTATGATGTAGTTGTGGTTGATAATCTTTGTAATTCAAGCGAAGAATCTCTTAACAGGGTTAAAGAGATTACAGGTGTTTTACCTAAGTTTTATAAGGTGGATATGTTAGATGAAAAGGCTCTGGATGAAATCTTTGATGCAGAAGATATCGAGAGCGTTATTCATTTTGCAGGACTTAAGGCAGTAGGAGAGTCTTGGGAGATTCCTCTTACTTATTTTGATAATAACCTTAAGAGTACACTTAATTTGCTTAAATCCATGAAGAAGCATGGTGTAAGAAATCTTGTATTTTCTTCATCTGCAACAGTTTATGGAAAGCCTGAGTCAGTGCCTATTAGAGAGGATTTTCCTCTTTCAGTATCTAATCCTTATGGTCGTACAAAGCTTATTATCGAGGATATGCTTAGAGATATTTATACAGCAGATAACAGCTTTAATATAGCTCTTTTAAGATATTTTAATCCTATCGGAGCACACGAAAGTGGTCTTATGGGTGAAGATCCTAATGGTATTCCAAACAACCTTGTACCTTACGTTGCAAAGGTTGCTGCAGGAAAGCTTGAGTGTATCAATGTATTTGGTAATGATTATGATACACCTGACGGAACAGGAGTTAGAGATTATATCCATGTTATGGACCTTGCGGAAGGCCATACAGCAGCTCTTAAGAAGCTTTCAGAAAACCCTGGACTTGTTACCTATAACCTTGGAACAGGAATCGGATATAGCGTTTTAGATGTTATCCATGCTTTTGAAAAGGCTTGTGGTAAGGAGCTTCCATACAAGATTGCTCCAAGAAGAGCCGGAGATATAGATGAGTGCTATGCAGATCCTAAGAAGGCAAGAGAAGAGCTTCATTGGGAAGCTAAGAGGGACTTAAAGAAGATGTGTGAGGATTCCTGGAGATGGCAGTCACAGAACCCTAATGGATACAAGTAAGGCTGTTTAATTTGTTGAATCATTATGAGCCTTACTCTGCAATATTTGCGTAGCAAATATTGTCACCACACATAGCGAACCCTATTCCGCAATATTTGCATAGCAAATATTGTCACTACACATAAACCTTATTTTTGGAGGTGTTATTATGCACGCATTTTATTGGCTGATTGCTTTTGCAGTTTTAGCTGTTATTGATATTATTAGTACAAGCCTGATTTGTATCTGGTTTGGTGGCGGATGTCTGGTTGCTTTTGTGGCAGCTTTACTTGGCGCCCCTGTATGGCTGCAGATACTTATCGGTCTTGTGGTTTCTATTATTTTGTTAATCTTTACAAGGCCTGTGGCTGTAAAATATTTTAACAACAGCAGAGAGCAGACTAATGCTAACAGTCATGTTGGTAAGACTGCAAAGGTTATAGAAGATATTGATAACATTGAGGAAACAGGCGCCATTAAAATAGCGGGAGTTGAGTGGACTGCCCGTTCTGAGGATGGCTCTAATATCGAAAAAGGAAATATCGTAAAGATTATAAGAATTGAGGGCGTTAAGGCTATAGTTAGTTTGGATAAATAATTAACTGTTTATGCATTTGACTATAGTTCTTAAAAAATATTTTTAAGAGAATTATATATAAAAATTTATTAAAAAATAGGAGGATGTAACGATGGAAGGAGCATCATATTTAATTGTATTTTTAGTTGTAGTTATTATTGCTATAATTGCTTCCTGTGTACGTATTGTACCACAGGCTAAGAGTTATATTGTTGAAAGAATCGGAGCTTATCAGGCAACATGGGATGTAGGTCTTCACTTTATGATTCCGTTTATCGATAAGGTTGCCAACAAGGTGACTTTAAAGGAACAGGTTTTAGACTTCCCACCACAGCCGGTTATTACAAAGGATAATGTTACCATGCAGATTGATACACTTATCTTTTTCCAGATAACAGATCCAAAGCTCTATACTTATGGCGTAGATCATCCGATAAATGCTATCGAGAATCTTACAGCCACAACCCTCAGAAATATTATTGGTGATCTTGAACTTGATCAGACTCTTACTTCAAGAGAGCTTATTAATACTAAGATGCGTACTTCTCTAGATGAAGCTACAGACCCTTGGGGAATTAAGGTTAACAGAGTTGAGCTTAAGAACATTATGCCACCTGCACCTATTAGAGATGCCATGGAGAAGCAGATGAAGGCTGAAAGAGAGAAGAGAGAGGCTGTCCTTCGTTCAGAAGGTGAGAAGCAGTCACAGATTCTTGTTGCAGAAGGTAAGAAGCAGGCTGCAATCCTTGACGCTGAGGCAGAGAAGCAGGCTCAGATTCTTAGAGCTGAGGCTAACAGAGAAGCTATGATTCGTGAAGCAGAAGGTAGAGCTCAGGCAATTAGAGAGGTTCAGAAGGCTACTGCTGAGGGTATCATGATGTTAAATGAATCTAACCCAAGCAAGGAAGTGTTAGAGCTTAGAAGTCTCGAAGCATTTACAAAGGCTGCTGATGGAAAGGCTACCAAGATAATCGTTCCATCTAATATAGCAGCTACAGCAGGTACTCTTCAGAGTCTTGTAGAGACAGTTAAGGATCAGAAATAAGAGAAATATAAGAAATATAAGCAATACATGCAGAAATGGAGACAGATATGGATTTAAAAGGTAGAGATTTTCTTACATTAAAGGATTTTACTCCTGAAGAGATTATATATATGATTGATCTCGCAGAATTACTTAAGAAAAAGAAGAAAAATCATGAGCCTGTAGATGTTTACAGAGGTTATAATGCGGCACTTATTTTTGAAAAAACAAGTACCAGAACAAGATGTTCCTTTGAAGTTGCGGCAAACGATCTTGGTATGGGCGTAACCTATCTTGATCCTACAAGTTCACAGATAGGTAAGAAGGAGAGTATAGCAGATACTGCCAGAGTTCTTTCAAGTATGTTTGATGGAATCGAGTACAGAGGCTATGGTCAGGTTATAGTTGAAGAGCTTGCTAAGTATTCAAAGGTGCCTGTATGGAATGGTCTTACAGATGAATACCATCCAACTCAGATGCTTGCAGATATGCTTACTATTCGTGAACATTTTGGGAAGCTTAAAGGCTTAAAGCTTGTTTATATGGGTGATGCAAGATTTAATATGGGTAATTCACTTATGATTGCCTGTGCTAAGCTTGGTCTTTCATTTACAGCATGTACCACTAAGGAATATTTTCCTAATGCAGAGCTTGTTAAGGAATGTGAAGAATACGCTAAGGCTTCAGGTGGTTCTATCTCCCTTGAGGAAGATGTTATGAAGGGTACTAAGGATGCTGATATTATCTATACTGATGTATGGGTGTCCATGGGTGAGCCTACTGAGGTTTGGAAGGAAAGAATTGATTCACTTATGCCTTATCAGGTGAATAAAAAAGTTATGGATAATGCTTCAGAGGGTGCAGTATTTATGCATTGTCTTCCTGCTTATCATGACCTTAATACTGGTGTTGGACGCGAGGTATTTGAAAAGTTTGGATTAAAGGAAATAGAAGTTACCAATGAAGTATTTGAATCAGATAAATCCATAGTATTTGAGGAGGCTGAAAACCGTATGCATACTATAAAAGCGGTTATGGCAGCAACTCTTGGAGAAAACTTTCTATGATAAAGGATGAACTGTTAAAAATGCTTATAATGGCAGATGGTAAATATCTGTCAGGACAGTATATGTGTGGTAAGCTTGATGTTTCCAGGCAGGCTGTTTGGAAAGCAATTAACGCCTTGAAAAAAGAAGGTTACATCATTGAAAGCGACAGAAAAAGCGGATATAAGCTTTTATACAGGGGAGATAAGTTATCCAAGGCTGGAATTGAGGCAGGACTAGTAAAGGGTTATATAGATTATGATGTTATCTATGAGGAACAGGTGGACTCCACTAATCTTTTAGCTATGAGACTTGCGGGAGAGGCCATAAATCAGCCGGACAAAAGCATTCACGGAAAAGTAATTATTGCCAATGAGCAGACCGGTGGAATGGGTAGAAGAGGAAGAGGTTTTATAAGTGAAAAGGATACGGGGATATATACCAGTATTATTTTAAAGCCGGATATGCTTCCTCAGGAGGTAAGCTCTATTACCCTTGTAATCGCTGTAGCGGTCACTAAGGCAGTTAAAAAGCTTATAGACACTGAGAAACACGAGGTTGGCATAAAATGGCCTAATGACGTTCTAATTGACCGTAAAAAGGTATGTGGTATTCTCACTCAGATGAATGCCGTTGAAAATTACATTTCACATATTGTATGCGGCTTTGGACTTAATGTTAATAATAAATCCTTTAATAAGGAGATAGAATCCTGCGCCATATCTCTTTACCAGGCTACAGGAAAGTTTATAGACAGAAATGCATTTATAGCTGATATTTTAAATGAGTTTTCAGTGCTATATGAAAAGTTTATAGAAGGTAAAGGCATAGGGCTTATAAAGGATGAATATACAGCACTTCTCTTAGATATAGGAGAAGAAATAAGTATATATAACGGTATGATAGAGGACACACGTCCTGAGGATATAAGACATGGAATTCTTAAGGGTATAGATATGTCAGGGGAGCTTTTAGTGGAGGTTGATGGAGAGCTTACAAGAGTGCTTTCCGGAGAAGTTTCCATTAGGAAAAAGATTGATTAAAGCTTTAATTTTACTTGATTTTAGAAGGAGATTTGTTATGGAACTACGAAATCCTATTGACAAAGTACCAGATGATATGGTGATTCTTGCGGTTTCTAACTCGTACGAAAAGAAGTATTATCTGGATGAGGAATTTAGCGATTTGCCAAGTCAGATTAAGGATGAACTTAAGATTATGTGTGTGCTTTACACAGAGGAAATAGGTGGTATACTTACACTTATGTTTGACAAAGAGGGTAATCTTAATTTCCTTGTATCAGCTAAGGAAACAGATGCATTTTTTGATGACATCGGAAGTGAGTTAAAGATTAGAAAAATAAGGAAGGATAAGAGAGAATTTTTATCATCCTTAGAGAAGTATTATCGTGTAGTATATTTGGGTGAAGAATTATAATAATTGTAAAAGCGATAGGAGAGAAAAATGTTATTAGCAGTTGATATTGGGAATACGGATGTAACCTTTGGAATATTTGAGGATGATAAATTACTTACAAGATTCCATTTTTCAGTTGGAGCTTATAGAACCTCTGATGAGTATGGAATGCTTATTTGTAATATTATTAATCTTAAAAAATTCGATATAAACAGCATAGGTCATGTTATTATATCCAGCGTCGTTCCAAAGATTATGTATTCCTTTAGAAAGGCCATTATGAAATATATTGGCTGTGAGCCTATTATGGTAGGTGCAGGCATTAAGACAGGTTTAAAGATTGCGACCATTAATCCAAGAGAGACAGGTCCTGACAGAATAGTTGATGCTGTTGCAGCCTATGAACTCTATGGTGGACCTATAGTAGTTATTGATTATGGTACTGCTACTACCTACGATTACATCTCAGAGGACGGTACATTTGAGGGTGGTGTTATAAGTCCCGGTATGAAAATATCTGCGAAGGCTTTATGGAATGATACTGCAAATCTTCCTGAAATCGAAATTAAAGCTGTGGATAAAATAATCGGTAAAGAAACTGTTGCTTCCATGCAGTCAGGTCTTTTCTATGGAATGGTTGGACAGTCAAAATTTATTATAAATAACATTAAAAATGAGACCGGTCGCAAGGATATAAAGGTAGTTGCTACAGGCGGTCTTGGAAAGATAATATCAGACAATACTGATGAGATAGATATCTATGATCCTGATCTTACCTTGAAGGGGCTTCAGATTCTTTTCAAAAAGCAGGGTGGAAGATAGTTAGAAGCTTGTAAGTAAGATTATATATTATATTGTTTATTGGATAAAAATAGGACGAATAGATAGAATGAATGGATTTAATATTGGTAACGTAAATATACCAAATAAATTTATACTTGGACCAATGGCAGGTGTTACAGACCTGCCATTTCGCAATATTTGCAAGGAAATGGGCTCGGGACTTGGCTGTACAGAGATGATAAGTGCTAAGGGTATTTATTATAATAATAAAAATACTGAGCTTTTATGGGCTACTAATGAAGAGGATTCCCCCCTTGCCTTACAGCTTTTTGGCTCGGATCCTGACATAATGAGAGATATGGCCCTTCGTATAGAGGGGATGGATTTTGATATATATGACATTAATATGGGATGCCCGGTTCCAAAGGTGGTTAATAACCATGAGGGAAGCGCTCTAATGCTTGATGTAGAACTTTCCAAAGAGATTGTAAAGCAGATGAGCAGTAGTTTAAAAAAGCCTGTAACTGTTAAGTTTAGAAAGGGTTTTAACAAGGATAATATAAATGCAGTTAAATTTGGAATGGCTATGGAGGAAGCAGGTGCCAGTGCTATCTGCGTTCATGGCAGAACCAGGGAAGAGTATTATAGGGGAAAGGCTGACTGGGATATAGTAAAAGAAGTTAAGGAAAATGTTAATATCCCTGTGGTTTTAAGTGGAGATATATTTAGTGCGAAGGATGCAATTTGTGCCCTGTCTGAAACCAAGGCAGATGCTGTTATGATAGCAAGAGGCGCAAGAGGAAATCCATGGATATTTAAGGAGTGCCTGATACTTTTTGAAGACCTTAAAAATGAAGGATTTATAAGTGATTTGGGAGTTGTATCGGATGCTAGTTTTTACGATAATGCCTTGCTTGAAAAGCTTTGTATAAAGGCACATACAGAGGCTAGAAATGGTATGAGCGATGGCGAAGCCATTAAAAATATGATAAAAAAACATGCTAAAATGCTTGTGGATTTTAAGGGAGAATATACAGGAATTAATGAAATGAGAAAGCATTTTGCCTGGTATACAGGAGGGGTTAAAGGCGCAGCTACTCTTAGAAGAGAAGTTAATAAGGCTGATACTTTAGAGAAAATATATGAGCTTTCTGATATGATTTCTTAAATAGATTTTAAAGATAAATTTCTTAAAAGAATTTCTACAATAGAAGTTCTTAATTACTAAAATAAAAGGAGGCGACTATGGAATTATCCCAGAGACAAAATGATTATTTAATAAAATGTCTTTTGGTTTTATTAACCATAATCACAGCCTTTTTATGCCGCAGACTGGTAGTTTTTGTGGAATATCAGCCTATAGATAAATTACTTAATTTTATAAGAACATTTTTATATATCGGACTTTATTTTGCGTGGGCAGTGTCCATAAAAAAGAGGGTTATCCAAAAGGGAGCACAGAAGCTTCTTATGTTGGTAGCCTTAACCATGGCACTTTGGTTTATAATTCGCGAGGTAAAGTTCCGTTTTATTTTAGATGAAAATCTCATAAGAAATTTTTGGTATTTATATTATATACCGCTTCTTTTAATACCATTATGTGCACTGCTATTAGCTATTTCTCTTGGGAAGGCTGAGGATTACACGCTCCCAAAATGGACCTATATATTTAATGCAATTACCTTTATATTAATAGCCTTAGTTCTTACTAATGATTTTCATGAATTAGTCTTTAGTTTTCCTAAAAATGTTACTGTAAAAACTGAGTTTAACAGAAGTCTTGAAACCTTTTATTATATTATTATAATATGGGGAATTCTATGTGTGGTTGGGGCCATAATAACCATGATAAAAAAATGCAGAATTCCCGGAACCAAAAAGTACATATGGCTTCCTTTTGTGCCATTTATAATAGCTATATTATACTTTTTGGCGCTTATTTTAAATGTGCCTTTTGTAAGAGAATATTTTGGTGATTTTACTGCAGCTTCAACACTTCTTTTTGCAGGTTTTTTTGAGAGTTGTATAAGTACAGGCCTTATTCAGTCTAATACCATGTATAAGGCTTTGTTTGAGGCTTCAGCAGAAAACTCGATACAGATAACTGATGATAAATATAATGTCAGATATAGTGCGGATTTCAGTGAAAATATAAGTCCTGAAGCTATGAAAAAAGCAGAGAAAAAATCTCTTATTTTAGAGGATAAAAAACGCCTTAATAATATGAAAATAAATGGCGGACATGTGCTTTGGATAGAAGACATAAAAAGACTCTTAGAATTAAACCAAACCTTAAAGGAAAGACAGGATGAATTGGTTGAAAGAAATGCACTTTTAAAATACGAATATGAGAAAGAAAAAGAACATAGAACCGTAGCTGAAAAAAACCGTCTCTATGATCTTTTACAGGATAGAACCCAGGGGCAGTTAGATAGTATTAATAGTCTTGTGAAAAGCTATGGTGAAACAAAAGATAAGGAAGAAAAGAAGAAAATATTATCCAAAATAATTCTCCTTGGAAGTTATATAAAACGTAGTAAGGATTTTGTTCTTTCCAAGGATGAAAATGCTTTTGAAAAAGATGATTTTGAAGAGAATAAAAGAAGATTTGAAAGTGCATTAAATGAATCCTTTAGAGCACTAAAAAACTTTAATATAAAAGGTGGATTTTTAATTACCACAGATAAGAAAATAAACCTAAAAACTTATATGAAAATATATGAATTTTTTGAGACAATAGTAGAGGAAGTTTTAGAGGATGGAAACTATATAAATATAAGGGTGACAGATGTAGAAAATAATCTTAGAATTAATATACTTTCAGATGTGATTTTTGATGATAGATTTAGTGGAAAATTAGGAGAGAATATAGGTGTAAAATTAAGTGGGATTTTTAATACAAAATCAAGAGATAGTTTAAGTGAATTATCTCTTGAAAATGATGAGGATGGAACCTCCTTTATATTAGATATAAAAAGGGGGTGGAATGCATGACATTTTCTGAAGCTTCTGTAACGAATCAAAACCTGATTTGTGTTATACTTTTTACTGTTATAATTATACATATTTTTCTCTTGTTAAATGAGTTAATTAATTCAGAAAAGAATATCAAAAAATATGTAGATATAATTATATTTTTTGGGCTGTTAATATTAATTAGTTTTTTAAGGGCGTCCTATGATAAAGTGAGAGAAACAGAACCTGTAAAAATACCATATATAATTATTTGTATATTTATAATCGTAGCATTTATATATTCTCTTTTTGGACTTATTCTGGAATATAAACGTATGAAAAATAATTTGTCAGATAATTCCATAAAAGAAGCATTTGATAATCTTAATTCCGGAATTTGTTTTACTGATAACAGTGGTAGAATTGTGCTTATAAATCATGTGATGAATAAGCTTATAACTGAGTTAAATGGAAGTGCGCCGCAGCTGCTTAGTGATATGAAAACAGAGGGGTTAAATGTCTTTTCTGATGGAAGCAGCTGGGAGTTTCACAGCGCAGTACTTGAAGGTAAAGAAGTGCAGGGATTTACGAAAATAATCGCTCAGGATGTAACGGAAATATATGAGGTGGGAGAGAGAATAAAAAGTGAGAATATACATTTAAGAGAAACTAATGAAGAACTGTCTAAAATGTATGATATTCTCTCAGACAGAATTCGTGAAGAAGAGACCTTAAATCTTAAAATGAAGGTGCATAATGACATAGGAAGAAGTCTTATAGCTCTTTCTGAAATTTTGGAAAACAGTGAAAGCAACATTTTCAATACAGAAAATGAAATGAAAAAGCTTAGAAATGCTGTGTCGTATTTTTCTAATTATAAGCATGAGGAAGGTAGTAAGAGTTTAGAAGAAGTAAAGGCTTCTGCAAAGGAGCTTGGAATTACAGTTTATATAGAAGGTGATATGCCAAAGGATAAGCATATAGAGGATGCTGTCACCTTAGCAATAGCAGAAAGTGTAACAAACTGTTACATTCATGCAAAGGGAAGCAGGGTTAAAGTTGCTATTAGTGAAAAAAAGGTTATAATAACTAATGATGGTATAACTCCTTCAGGGGAAATAAAAGAAGGGGGAGGGCTTTCTTCTCTTAGAAAGAAGCTTGAAAAAGCTGGTCTTTTAATGAAGGTTTATTATAAGCCTGAATTTAAGCTTGAGATAATATTTTAATACTATATTTATTCTTAGAATTTATAATGAATTAGATAATAAAAGCATTACAAATAATAGTTACAAATAATCACAAACAACAGAAGGTAAAAGGTATGATTATCAATAATGAAAAAAACTCCAAAAGTTTAATCAAAACAATAATTGTCGAAGATAATATATATATGCAAAAGCATTTGGTGGGAATGATTGAGGATGCAGGTAACTTTAAGATAGTTGCGAGACTTAGAGATGCATTTGAAGCTGAAAAGATATGCAGTAGAGAGAAGGTGGATTTAGTTCTAATGGATGTGCAGACCCTGCATAACCATTCGGGCCTTGCTGCAGGAAAAAATATTAGAAATATGGGACAGGGCACCAAGGTGGTTATAATTACATCTCTTATTGATCCTGAGGTGTTAGATAAATCAAAGGAAGGTGCGGCTAATAGCCTGTGGTATAAGGATTACGGCAATGAGGATCTTTTGGAGATTATAAATAGGACTTTAAAGGGTGAGAATATTTTCCCGGATGAGTCTCCTAATGTAGAGCTTAATGAAATGCATTCTGCAGAAATAAATCCAAAACAACTGGAAATCTTAAGACTATTTGTAAAAGGACTAACCTATGATGAGATAGCCGAGAGCATGGACCTTTCTAAAAATGGAGTGAGATGGAATCTAGATAAAATAATAGAAAAGGGTGGGTTTAGTAACAAGCATGAAATGCTTGCAGCTGTAATAGAGAACAAATTAATAGTTACCACATTAAAAGATGATTGAGTCACTGGCACTTATGCTAGTGACTTTCTTTGTTTTTTTTGGTAAAATATAAATAATTATACGTGAAAATTAAATATAGGGAAACTGTCTAAAGTTTTTTTAAGGAGGACAAATGATATGAAAAGATTTAAAAAAATGGTAAGTATCTTATTGACATTTGCGATGATTTCAGGCTTTACTGTGATTTCGCCTAAAGAAGCTAAGGCTGGAGATAGCGCTTCTAATGAATATTTTGAATATGATTATGGTGGTGCTAATAGTGAGGCTACAATTACAAAGTATATTGGTTCTGATGAAAGGATTTATATACCGGAAGAAATTGATGGGCATAAAGTAACTGAAATAGCTGACCAGGCCTTTTCTGGTGTTGATTTTAAAAAAATAATAATACCTAAAACCATTGAAGTAATTGGTGAGTCAATATTTGGTGATAATGACTGCTCGGAAATACTCATTTGTTATGGTTCAACTATAAGTGACTGGGAAGCAATTAGTGAAAATATATATAATAGTTATTATATTGATGAATGTGATATGGTTTACAACTATGGTGGAGTATTAAGCTATAGAAAAATAGAAGAGAAAATAAGAATATATGATACCAATGATAGTGTAAAGACATTAAATATACCTGAAACCATTGAGTATCTGCCTGTAACAGGTATTGATTATATGGCTTTAGCAGGATGTTTAAATGTTAAGGAGTGTTATCTTCCTGATTCTCTGGAATTTATAGGTTATGGAGCTTTTGATAGTTCTAAAATTGAAAAAATATATATTGGTTCAGGTGTAAAAATTATTAGAGGAAGTGTATTTAATAATATGAATTACCTGACGGATATTTATTATAACGGTTATAAAAATGAGTGGAATAAGATTTACATTGAGAGTGCTAAAAATACAGTTCTTAACAGTGTAAAGATGCATTATGCAGAAACAGTTAATATGGTGACCATATATAATTTGGGAGCTCCGGTTGATGGGGAAGAGCCAAGGGCAAATATAAAAACAAGTGCCAACTGTGTGTTTGAGGGAGTGAAATGGATTAATATGACAGATGATCCTGATGGTAACCAGAATGGCAATCCTTTTGAAGTGGGTAAAAAGTATAGGGCAAAAATATTTATAAAGGCGGCAAGGCAGTTTAAATTTGGTACAACAATTTCAGATGAAGTAGAAATACCAAATATTTCTGTCACTGTTAATAATGGTTATGCTACAGGAAAAGCGGTATTACTTATGGATACAGACCCTAAAGAAAAGGCTTGTATATTTGTGGACTTTGTATGCAAGGCTGCACCTGATTACTCAGATACAAAGACAACTGAAGATTTCATATATCGGATAAATGAAGATAGTGGTGTAGTAGAAATAGTTAAATATATCGGAACCACCACAGTAGCTAACATACCTGAAGAAATTGATGATTATCCTGTTACAAGTATAAATGATGAGACTTTTACTGAAACTGAAGTAAAAAATGTATATATACCTGAAACGGTTGTTTATATAGGAGATTCTGCCTTTGAGTACGCCAATAAAATTGTTAGTGTAAAATATGCCTCCACAAAGGAAAATTTTGATAAAATAGACATTGGTGGATATAATGACATTTTAGAGGATGAAAGTAAGGTGGTATATAATGAAGGACATGAATTAAGTTATCAAATAATAAACAATGAAGTTCATATATATGGAACTAATGAAGAGAGTGAAATATTATATGTGCCGGAATATATAGAGGGATATCCCGTTAAAATCATACTAAGTTATGCTTTTTCGGATTGTCATGAAATAAATGAGTATCATTTACCTGACACATTAAAAATTATAGGTTATGCAGCCTTCGAAGGATCGAATTTTGAAAAGCTTTATATTGGAAGTGGGGTAAAATCTATTTCAGAAGATGCTTTTTGTTTAGTAAATGATTTAAAATATGTTTACTATAATGGAACAGAGGAGGAATGGAATGAAATAGAAATTGCAGAGGATGGAAATACAGTTTTAAATAATATAGAAATTGATTTTGTGGATTATCTGGATCATATATCTTTCTATATCGATGATTTGATAGACGGTTATGGATTTCCTTGCTCATGCAGTGCTAATAATGATGGTACAGTAGATATATGTGATATTGAATGGTATAGTTTAGAAGATGGTATGATAACAGATAGGGATCAAAAAGTTGAATATGGAAAGACGTATTATTGCAAGGTTTATGTAAAAGCTGAATTTGGCTATAGATTTAACTATGATTTTGACAGTAATAAATACATAACTTCGACTCGTATTATAGGATATACTAATATGGAACCTGAAGCAGCAGAAAATCCTGAAAAAGAAATAGTGATAATTGCATCTCGTACATGTGATAAGACTGAGCCAGATGCGACGGATGATCCAGGTTATCAAAAAGAGACGGAAGAGCCAAGTGAATCTGGAGAACCGAAAGCCTCAGATTCTCCAGAAGAGACAAGTGAACCGGGAGCCTCAATTTTACCAACAGTGTCTGGTTCACCGGAAACAACCTCGTCTCCATCAACATCCATAGATCCACAGAACTCAGCGTTACCGTCTGTATCACCGGATACTTCAGCCTCACCTTCAGCTTCATCTGATTCAAAAACCTCTTCAGAAAAGAAGAAGCAATCCGTGACGGTGAAGGTTAAAACTAAAAAGGTGAAAGCTTCAAAGCTTAAAAAGAAGGCTCAAAAGGTTAAAAAGGCAATAGTAGTTAAAAATTCAGTCGGAACTCTTACCTATACAAGGGTTAAAAAAGGCTCTAACAAATATCTAACCATAAACAAAAAGGGAATAATAACGGTTAAAAAATATAAAAAGGCCCAAAAAGGAAGGACACTAAAAATCAAAGTAAAGTTAAAAGCCGCCGGAGACGAATACTATAAAGCCTACACGAAAACCGTAACAGTTAAAATAAAACTAACGTGACGGTAGAAATAAAAAGAAACTATATAAAATAAGAAACTTGATATAATAACGAAAAGTAATGATAGAGAATTATACATCAAATGTAACCACCCCACCAATAGCTGGTGGGGTGGTTGTTTTTATAAAACATAATAAAACACAAAGCGGAAGATGGGGTGCTGCGTGCCAGTGGCACGCGTTTAGCACCGACCGAGCCGAAGGCGAGAAGCACGATGTCCGGTGGACATCGGTTCTGCGCCGACCGAGTGCAGCACCAGCTGCACGAGACTATTTGATTTTACCATAAAGTGGTGGTGTACAAAGCGGAAGATCGGGGTTATACCGACAGAAGGCGCCTATTCTTTTACCATAACGTAGTGGTATACAATGCGGAAAATCGGGGTTATACCGACCGAAGGCGCCTATTCTTTTACCATAACGTAGTGGTACACAATGCGGAAGATGGGGCGCACGATGTCCGGTGGACATCGGTTCTGCGCCGACCGAGTGCAGCACCAGCTGCACGAGACTTTGAAGCCACTGGCTTCAAAGAGCTCGTGCACATAAATAGAGGGCCCCTATGAAATAGGGACCCTCTATTTATGCGGAAGATGGGATTTGAACCCACACGTCGTTACCAACACATGAACCTGAATCATGCCTGTCTGCCAATTCCAGCACTTCCGCGCAACATATTGCATTATACTCTAAGAAATGATAAAATTCAATAAGAATATTCTTATTAAATAGTATAAATAGAAAAATCGGAGAGTGAGGGATTCGAACCCTCGTACCAAGTGAATGGTGACCGCATTTCGAGTGCGGCGCGTTATGACCACTTCGCTAACTCTCCAAACATACGGTATTTTAACATATTAATAGAAAATATCAAGAGTTTACAGACAAAAAACTGCCAAATATGAACAAAAAACAGGTATAATTTATTAAGATTTTATATTTTTTTGTGCAAGTTGCACAAAAATTATATGAAAAATTGTGCAACATTTAGGAGAAAAAAACAAAAAACCACTTGAAATTACCTTGAAACTGTAGTATATTATGTGTATGTAATTATCTGTTCACAAATATGTACAAAGTATGAATAAACTTTGAAAATATGAACAGGTGGGGATAAAATCTATAGAAAGAAAAGGGTGATGAAGTGGCAAAATTTGTTTATACAGCCCTTACGCCAGAGGGTAAGAAGAAAAAAGGCCAGATAGAGGCCGGTAATGAAGATGCCGTAAAATCAGCACTTAAAGCTGAAGGACTCATTCCTGTAGAGATAAGAGTACCTAGTGCTCTTGATAGTGAGATTACTATAGGTGGTGGTGTACCAGCTAAGGACTTGTCGATGTTCTGTACTCAGATGGCAAGTATTCTTCATGCAGGTGTTACTATTATTCAGGCTTTAGGTATGATGGAAGATCAGTCTAGTAATAAGAGACTTAAGGAAGCAGTTAAGAATTGTCGTATCCTTGTAGAAAAGGGTGAGACTTTAGCAGGAGCTTTTTCACAGTATCCAACAGTTTTCCCGGAGATTCTTATTAACATGATTGAAGCCGGTGAGGCCAGTGGTAGTTTGGAAACTTCCTTTATTCGAATGGCTGAGCAGTTTGAAAAAGATAATAAGGTTAAGAACATGGTTACATCAGCTCTTATTTATCCGGTAGTACTTCTTGTAGTTATTATCGGTGTTGTAATCATAATGCTTGTAAAGGTTGTTCCTTCATTCCAGGAGACTTTTGATGAAGCCGGAGCTAAGCTTCCTGCACTTACACTTGCAGTTGTGGCACTCAGTAAGGCAGTTCAGCATTCCTGGTATATTATTCTTATAGTTATAGTTGCTATTGTTATAGCGATTAATGCTTGGAAACAAACGGATGACGGAGCTATGGCAATCGGTAGAATGACACTTAAGTTTCCTCTTATAGGAGATCTTAGTATAAAATCTGCATCTGCTAGATTTGCTCGTACCATGAGTACTCTTACAGCTAGTGGTATACCACTTGTAAATGCTATAGAGATATGTGGTAAGGTTATGAGCAACAGAGTTATTCAGGCGGTTATTCAGGATGCAAAAGAAGATGTAGAAAGAGGTGTACCTTTAAGTCAGCCTCTTGAAGCTAGTGGAGTGTTCCCACCACTTCTTTATCAGATGACAAGAATTGGCGAGGAAACAGGTAATGTTGAAGAGATGCTTGATCGTTGTGCTGATTTCTATGAAGAAGAAGTTGAGCGTGCGACACAGACTATATCAACAGTATTAGAGCCAGTTATTATTATAGTTATGGCTCTCATAGTAGTACCAATTATCGGTGCAGTTATGCTTCCTATGCTCAGTATTTACTCAGCTGTTGAGAATGCATAAAAAATGTATCCTAACTGTTGCCAAGAACAGTTTAAGATAAATAATTTAATTTAAAGGAGATTAAAAGTATGAGAAATTATGTAGCAAAGTTAAAAGAAAATAGTAAAAAAGGTTTCTCTCTTGTAGAGTTAATTATCGTTATTGCAATTATGGCTATCCTTGTTGGTATCGTAGCTAGCCAGGTTATTCCTTATATGGAGAAGTCACGTAAGTCTAAAGATCAGCAGCAGTTATCAACAGTTACAACTGCAGTTGTATCTGCTATCGCTCAGAATGATGCAGCAGTTGCTTCATTTGACCAGGATTATGATACTACTATTGGTACAACACTTAAGGAAAACCTTCCTGACCTTATGGATAATGCAACAGCAGCTCAGATTCAGGCTAAGTTTAAGTCAAAAGCTTTCAAAGCTTCAGGTCTTGGTATTTATACTGCTTACAGTGCTGATGGAACAGCTAAGGGTCCTGCTGACTCAAAGGGACAGGTTGTTACTTATGTAGCTGCATCTAATAATAAGACAAAGGCTGACCTTGATAAGAACATGGAGGCTATTTCAGAGTAATCTTTTGTTTACTTAGATATAGTAATTTAAATTAAATTTAAGAGGGTAGATATGTCTGTACATACGGACTGTAATGGACCGGTCACTTGGCAGGCTGGTCCTATCTAAAGTTTTCGTTGTGTTTACATATTTACCCTTGTTTTTTTGTGATTATACATACTTTAATTAGAAGGAGATTTAACTTATGCAACCTATAGAGATAGCTATTTATATATTGGCTTTTTTTTATGGAATAGTCATAGGTAGTTTTTCTAATGTATGTATTTTGAGAATTCCTAGTGAGGAGAGTATAATTCCAAGTTCTCATTGTATGAAGTGTGGATATAAGCTTAGATGGTATGATTTATTTCCTTTATTCTCATATATCTTTCTAAAAGGTAAGTGTAGAAAGTGTGGAGAGCACATATCATTGCAGTATCCTTTGGTTGAGGGGATTAATGGTGTTTGTTATACATTAATATTTATTTTTAATGGTATAAATGTACAGAGTATGTTATTATGCCTTTTTACAACTGCTCTTATCGCGATAGCTGTTGTGGATTGGAGAATGTATATAATACCAGATTCTTTTAACATTTTTATATTCATACTTGGTATAGTGTCCACTGCGGTGGATTATAAGAATTTTAGGGAACATATAATAGGTATGTTCTCTATTAGTGCGTTTTTATTAATTATTTTCCTTGTGACCACCGGTAGAGCTATGGGTGGTGGGGATATTAAGCTTATGGCTGGTGCAGGACTTTTACTTGGCTGGAAGTGTACTGTTGTGGGCTTTTTAATAGGATGCATACTTGGATCTGTTATACATTTAATAAGGATGAAGGTACAGGGGGCAGAGCATAAACTTGCTTTTGGACCGTATCTTGCGGGAGGCTTATTTATAGCGATATTTGTGGGTGAATTAATTATGAATTGGTATCTTGGTGTGCTTGGAGTGTAACATGTCAACTTATCTTTGCAGCACAGAGCGTTTGAGTTGTTTTAAGCGTTGTGTGATGCAAAGATAGCAAAATTTGGTATGGGGATATACCAAATATTATCTTGTATTAGTTTATTGTGATTATAAATTAATATTTTTATATTCAGAAAAGGGAGGATAGGTACTATGGCTAAACATGTACTAAGTATTGAGATTGGTCAGAAGGTTACGAAGGTAGCTGAAATTGACTACTTAAAGAAAAATCCACACGTTTACAGAGCTGTAACATTTGCTACTCCTGATGAAGTTGTTAATGACGGATTCATAAGAGACAGAGATGTACTTGCTCGAGCTATGAAGGAACAGCTTGCAAATGCGGGCATGAGAGAGAAATCAGTAGTATTTTCTATTGCATGTTCTAAGATTGTAACCCGTGAGGTTGACATGCCAAATGTAAAAGAAAATAAGATTGGTGATCTTGTTAAAGCTACAGCACAGGATTATTTCCCTGTAGACTTATCAGAGTATTCTGTAGCTCATTCAGTTCTTGAAAGAACCAAGGAAGGTAAGGATACAAGCTTCAAGGTTATGCTCCTTGCTGCTCCTGATTCATTAGTTGAGAATTATTATAACTTTGCAGAATCAATGGGATTCAATATTATGAGTCTTGATTACTTCGGTAATGGTTCTATGCAGGTTCTTAAAAACGAGATAGTTCTCAGTTATTGTGCATGTATTCAGATTAGTGGTTCTACTTCTATGATTAACTTCATGAATGAGGGCCAGCAGATAATGCAGAGAACTATTCCTATGGGTGTATTTAACATTGCTCAGGCTATAGTTGATAATGAAGATAACTCTGTAGATAGCTTGGATGTAGCTTGTCAGATGCTTACCAGAGACAGACTTCTTTGTAGAACTCTTGATTATGAAGGTCTTGAAGAGGTTGAGAGTGCTCGTCTTACATCAGATCAGTATTCGCAGGCTGTTGAAGGACAGGCAATTCGTAAGGTTGCAACTGATGCGACAGGCGATCTTATTATGAGTGTAATAAGAGTACTTGATTTCTTCCGTTCACAGCATCCGGATGTTGCTCTTACAAGCATCTATATTACAGGTATGGGTGTTAAGGTTGTAGGAATTGATGAACTCTTCGCAAGTGAAATCGATGTACCTATTAACCGTATGGAGCATCTTGTTAATACAACATTCCCTAAGAGATATGCCGATGAACTTTATAATCAGACAGAGTATATAGCTGTTATTGGTGCTGCTATGGCTCCTGTTGGATTTAAGTCTAAGGTTAAGGAAAGTGCAGGTAAGAATGTCAACCTTCAGGCATTCCAGATGTTTGCTATACTTGCTGCAGTAGTAGCAGTAGCATTTACTGGTTTCTGTGCTATTAGATTCTTTACTGAGAAGGGTAAGAATGCAGAACTTACAACTGCTAAGAATACCTTATCATCAGTTCAGGCTATATATGATGAGAATGCTGAGGTTACTACAATTGAGACTAATATGACTAAAATGGATTCTTCTACTAAGTTAAAGACAGAATACATTGCTCAGATTATTAATAAATTAGAAGAGATTATCCCTAGTACTACTTATGTTGAAGGACTTAATTTTGCTGGAGATGAGATGAATTTATCTTTAGTATCTTCTAGTGATATTTCAGTTGCCAGAATTCTTATGAATCTTCGTAATGTAAAGGTTACAAACGAGGATGGATCTGAAGTAGCTCCTTTATCAAATTTAACTATGCAGGGTGTTACTCATGATGAGGATGATGATAAGTGGATATATTCATTAACTTGTACAATGGGTGAACTTAATGAATTAGAGACTGTTTTCCCAGCAACAGGTGCTGCTGCAGGAGCTTCTTCTTCAGCGGTTTCTACAGAAGAGTAAGGGGGTAAGTTGAGATGAATAAGATAAAAGATAGAGATAAAGCGATTATATTTGTATTAATTGGTATTATATTTTTAGCAGCTGCTTACTTTTTAGGATTTAAGTTACTTTTTTCTAAAGCTAATGATTATCATTCAAAAAATGTAACCTTAGCTGAAGAGGTTAAAAAGTTAGAGAACATGGATGCTAAAAAGGGTGATGTATTAGAGCAGACAGCTCAGAGTGTTGCTAATGTTGAAAGTATTTTAGAGAAATATCCTGAGGATCAGAAGGTTGAAAATATCATTGCTGATTATCATGATATGTGTGAAAGTATAAAGGGAGTTGAGATTAGTGCTGAGGCATTTAATATGAATCTTCCATTTTACACAGGACGTCAGGGTGTTCTTAATGCTGCAGATGGCACTTCTTCTGAAAACGAAACAGCAGATACTATGTCAGAAGGTGATGAAGTAACTATTTCATCTACAGATAATGCTGCTTCAGATTTAATAAATAATTCTCTTAATTATACAGGTAATAGATCTGAAGTTGATTTAACTTTCAATAGTACCTATGATTCAATGAAGAAGGTTGTTAACTATATTAATGAAAACAAGGAAAAGATGAATATAGCTGAGTTTAACTGTGTTGTAGGAGATTCTACCAGACAGCTTACAACAACTTTGAAGACTAATATTTATAGTTTCCAGGATACAGGACGTGAGTATAAGGCTCCAGTTCTTGATTCTGAAAGGGAAGGAAGAACAAATCTTTATTCCTTTAAGGCTAGATAATTTTTAAGATTGTATTTTACTACTGAAGGGGCGGATAACCCGCCTCCTCAGTATTTTGCGTGTATTAAGGTTTTAATTGTTTTGTGTAATTGGTTAAGTGGAGTAAGGTAGAGGAAAAGGAAAAGAAACAAAAGGTATGAAAAAAATTATGCAAGAGGTGGTGATGAAGTTGAAAAAATTTAAAAATGATAAAAGTGGTTTCTCTTTGCTAGAAGTAGTAATCAGTGTTGCTGTACTTGCTATTATATCTATACCACTTCTTATGTATTTTTCTAATTCAGCGGCATTTAATGAGAGAGCTAGAGTTCAACAGGGTGGAACCCTTGTTGGAGATAGCGTAGTAGAGGAATTAAAATCAGCAACTTATGACATTACTTCTAAAGGTGCTGTTTCAGCTAATGCTTTAGGCGGCGGATGGGAAGATGGCCAGGTTATAACCTATGCTGATGGTACTACTTCTAATGAGATATATAAGAAGGTTATGGTAGATAATAAATCTTATCTTGCTGTAGCTAACTTAACTCCAGTAAAGCAGTACTCTAGTCAGGCGGGAGTAGATTACTCTTATGTGGATTATAAGCTTAATTCCATGGATGAAAAGAAGGACGTGTTTGCTACAGATACTCAGCTTGATATGGCTAGTGCTAAACAGTTTTTCTATGATAGAGTTTATACTTATGCATTAGAGAATCCTGGAGTATCCAAACCAGCCGGTGAAAGTGATATTAAGGATAATGATATTGACAGAAGTCTTAAGATTACTATAAAAGGTAATGGTGATTACTGTGATGTAAGAATAGGAGATCAGTTTGATTATAAGACAACAGGTTCTTATTACTCATATTTAGGAACTAGTACATCCTATGATTATGTTTCTAAGGCGGCTTCTATTAAGAAGTCAGTTATAGAAGAAGATGGTATGAATGTATATCTTTTCTATGATGCAAGAAATACTGGTGATTCTCTTATTTTAGATGTAGATACAGATTATATTAATGGTTTATCCAGTGGTAAGGTTAATATCTTTATAGTTCGTCAGGATAAATCAGATGATCCTACGTTTGTTCCTACAACTTATAATCTTAGTGTAACCAGTATGGATTCTGTAAAGGGTATAGGTTCAGGAGCTATAGTTGGTAACCCTAACAGATTTAATGTAGCAACTAATATTGAGACAGGTATTCCTGCTACTATTATGGGAGTTGCTGTATCCAATGAACTTGCAGAGAAGGAAACTGATGTATCCAGACTTTGTAGGGCGACTGTCAGAGTTTATAAAATTGATGGTGCTAAAGAAGGAAAAGATGTTTATGATAGTTCAACTGGTGCTGTTGAGACTGTTTACAGCTCTACCGGATTTAATGTAGATATATCTAATCCGGCATATTGATAGAACATAAAGAGGAGATAAGAGTATGAAAAGATTACTTAAAGATAAAAGAGGTTCATCTCTTGCTATGGTTATGATAGCCATGACCTTTATGACTATACTTGGTGTAACAGTCATAACCATGACTATTAATAATATAAGACTTAAAGCTGCACAGAAGCATGGAGCTACTAATTTTTATGATACTGAGTCAGTTGTAGATCTTTTAACTACAGGACTTAAAAATGAATCTGCTGTATATGCACAGGATTGCTACAGTACAGCTCTTAGTAATTTTAATAAGGCTTCAAGTGGTTCTTCAGGTACTAAGCTTTCAGATACCTATAAAGAAGAATTCCTTACCAATATGATACATGCTTTGGCACTGGGATCTTCTGAAGGAACCAATCAGTCAACTATAGCAAAGATTGATGATAAGATTAAAAATAATGAAGAATTATATTATAACGATAATAAGCTTTTGGATTATCTTACTGTATTAGGTAAGAGTAAGACATCATATTATACAAAGCATAGTTCTTCTAAGGATAATAAGATAGAGTATTATTTTGATGAAGGTTATATAGTTCTTAAGAATGTAAGAGTTAAGAATAAGAGTACCATGGGTTATTATACCAGTATTACCACTGATATTAAGATTGGTGTTCCTGATATTACTCTTGATTCCAAGTCTAAGTATCTTGATTATATAGTTATAGCTGATGATCAGCTTTATAATCAGCCGGGTACTATTAGTGGTGTGTATGACCTTATAGGTAGTGTTTATACAGGAACCATTAACAGAACTTCAGGAGATGATGATTCTTATGTAGGTATTCTTTCAGATGGTGCTAATATAAACATTTCAGCTAATGAGATTATTACAAGGGGTGATGTATTACTTAGAAGTAATGCTAATGTAAGTCTTAATCCATTAACTGCAGGTGTAGACAGTTATATTTGGGCTGAGAATATAGCAACACAAAAAACAGATGCTTATTCAGATGCTCAGAAGAAGGCTGGTAAGCACAACACATTGAATATTACAGGAGAAAGATCTCATATTAATGTAGCAGACGACTTAAGTGTTACTGATAGATTTGATGAGGTTTCTCTTGAAGGTTCATATTTTGGTTATAACTTTAATGATGTTAATAACATGGTAACAAATGCGGCTGGTAATTATGATTTAACTAATATTGCTTCATATGACAGTAGTGCTATATCTCTCAATGGTAAGGGTCAGAACTTTAACTTCTCTAACCTTGACAGAATGCTTGTAGCAGGTACATCATATATTTCCAATAAGCCACATGCTGGTTCTACAGAGGACGCTAATGCAGTTGCTAAGAACTCAGCTCTTGCTCTTGGTGAATCTATGACAGTTAAGTCTAACCAGATAGCTTACTTTATACCAGCTAAGTATATTAAAACCTGTAGTACAGATGCAGCTGAGACTGCTAATAAAACTAAAAAGTTTACCTATAATTCACAGACTTATATGTTTGATTATAAGAGTTATAGTGATAAGTATTTAGGCTTTGATTGTTCAGAGTATTACTATGATGATCAGCCTGTTAAGTGCTACTATCGTCATGATGTAGATATCGAAGCTGAAGAGATTCAGTACTTCTACCTTATGGTTGATCCTGCTAAGGATGCAACTCATAGTAGTGCAGAGAGATTCTACAGCAAGTTTATGACAGGAACACAGAATACAACTGGTAATATTAATAACTTAAATAAACAGTATGGTATTATATCATCTAGTAAGGCTAGTGCACTTATTACTTCAGCAGGAAATATCCTTTATGATTTAAATGCTGCAGGTGATGTAAGTGTTAAGGTTTCTAATGCTGATCCTACAGATATTAATTCTTCGCTTATTATATTTGAGAAGAATCTTAATCAGCAGTATACATCTAAGCAGCTTTCACTTCTTGATGAATGTGAGGAAGCTCTTAATATGGCATCAGCAGGAGAGTACAGACTTAGAGATAGTGGTACTTCTAATACTAAGTCAGGGCTTGATACAACGGGTAATTATAAGAGTAATCTCTTTGATACTCTTATAGATAGAACTAAGGTTACAGATTATGTTTCATTGAATGGTCCTGTTAAAATGCATGTGACTGTTGATGGTGTAGATTGCCTTGTATGGATTGTTGATAATCCTGCAACAGCTATTAACCTTAGGAACTCTGATGGAGACAATGGTATAATAATTGCTACAGGTAATGTAAATGTTGAAGCAACAAGCTTTAATGGTCTTATTATCTCCGGTGGTGATGTTATACTTAATAACAACGCAGGAAGTAAGCTTACAGCTGATTCAGAACTTATAGCTGCTCTTCTTGATGACGCAGCAAGAAGTGATGATGAGGCGTATAATCTTGTATACAATGCATTCCAGCCTTTCTACAGAAAAGCTGTTGAAGAAAAAGATGAAGCTGAACACAGTAAGACCAGTAATGTATCTACCATTAACTGGGTTAAGAATGTAGATTAATGGTGAGGAGGTGCATGAAAGTGAAAAAGTGTAAAGATTTAAGTAAAGCTGGTTTTTCTCTTATAGAGCTTATAATTACCATTGCTATTATGGCAATCTTAGCTTCAAGTATAATTGGTATGATGGCTTATATTGGTAATGCTAAGGCTAGAAAGGGTTCAGAGCTTCTTAATAGTAAGCTTGACACCATCCTTGTATCTACCATGAGTAAAGATACTTCCACGAATGGTTATTATATGTATGTGTTTAAAGATGGTGATGAGTATAAGGCTGTTATTGATAACACATTAGGACAGGATGGTGCTACTAATTCATCAGCTGTTACTTCTACTATTAAGAAAAAAGGTTTTGTTATACCTGGTAATATTAAAATGTACTTCGGAGTGTCTGGTGGAAAAACAGAGATTTCAGGTGACATATTAAAGATTGGTTATAATAAAGCTGATGGTTCCTTTAAGGTTTGTCAGCTAGGTGGAGATTTTAGTACAATTAATGATTTCACAACTGCTACTATATATTTGGAAGGCTCTGATGGAAAGTTCCAGATTAAGATGATTAAGACTACTGGAAGACATACGCTTACTAAAAAATAGTAATTAAGTGATAATAGGTTGTGATAATTAATGATAATTGGAGGAAAGGGTATGAAAAATAATAATAAAGGTTATACTCTGGTTGAAATGGTTATAGCTGTCGGAATGATGGTTGTAATATCAGGTGCCATTCTTGTTTTCTTGGTTAATGGTACTAAGAGTTATAAGAATACTAAAAGTACTGTAGATTTACAGCTTCAGACACAGACTCTTATGGCTCAGCTTGAAACTATGGCTATGCAGTCACAGTATATAACCTATGACAGCAGTACTAATACCTTGGTTTTCTATACACCAGACAGAACAGTTGCTAAAACTTCTGACTATGGTACGAAGGCTGCTAGTAATATAAAGGTTGTTCAATATGATGGCACTAAGAAATGCTTGTATTTTAAGGAGTATGATGATCCTGATACAACTATTCCAAGTATTGTAAGTGATGAGAATCTTATGGCAGAGTATGTTGAAAGCTTTAATGCCAATGTATCTAAAATAGATACTAATGGTTCCGTTAAAATAGGTGTTACCATGAAGAATAAGATTGCTAAGTTTTCAGATACACAGACCTTTAAGATTCGTAATGAGGTTGCTTCAGGTCCGGCTGTAAAAACGCCTTAATGAGGTAATTGTTGATAATTTAGTTATAAATCTTAAGAAAATGAAACAATTCTTAAGAAACTATCATAATATTTAAATAATAATAAGCGTCGATTCTAAATATTAGAATCGGCGCTTTTTAAGTGTTTATAGGGGTTTGAGACGATTTTTGGATTAAAAAATTTTAGAAAAATAATTCTTTCAAAAAAGTCCAAAAAATGACAAAAAATGAAGAATTCTTAATTATTTTTAAGTTGTTTTATTATACGGTAAATTTTATAATAGATATTAGAATATAGGCGAATTATGGAGACATATTGCCTGTTATAAAAATTATTAACTATTTAACTATTTAAGAGAATGGAGGCATTTGTTATGAATGGAAAGGCGAAGGCAATGAACAGAGGTAAATCCTTAAGATTACTGGCTGTTGCTATACTTGCGATAGTAGTAGTTGCTACAGGGGCTTATTTCTTAGTTCATCATATCTTTAGTTCAAAGGCTGCAGATGATACTACTACCAGTAAGATTTCACGTGGTGTAGTTAATGAACTCTCAGACTTTAACAAGAAGATTAGTGATAGTGATGGAGACGGTATTTATACCGCAGATAGCGATTATGCTAAGACTTTAGGTACTCCAGAGAACCCATTTTTAGTTCTTGAGATTACACCTAACAGTAACTATGCATTTTTCGGTTACATGATTGATGGTTGTCAGCCATTTGATATGGGTGAGACTTTCTTAAAATGTGGTTCTAATGCAGGTGGTGTTGGTACTTCTAATGGTGGTTTTTCTATTGGTAGTTTTCCTAATATTCAGACACAGTATGCTCAGGTTTCAAAGGTATTTATAGATGAGCATATTTATGAAGAAAAGAACTACGGTGCTGAGGGATTTACCAGTGATCAGTGTAACCAGCAGTATTATACCAAGGACTGGAGAAAGAAAGCGACAGATGAGCTTTCTTGTGCAGGTTATTATGAATATGTTGGTACTGGTAAGGGTACATTTAAGTACGCAGGAGAAAAGCTTACTACTAATGATAAGGTAGGCTATATCCAGGATTATTGTCTTGATGCAATGGCTGAGACCAAGATGAAAGAAAAGTATTCAACTGATAATGCTCTTAAGGTAGCTTTCTTTGATCTTTTCTGTTCAGAGCATGAAGCTGAACTTGTCGCTGAAAAAGGTGGCAGTATAGCAGATATAAGAAGTAATATGGGAACAGATTGGTATAGATATGGCTTATCATGCTATACAAAGTATTTCCAGGAAAAATCAGGCCTTTCAAATTGGAACTTCTATTATAACTCTGATGGACAGACTGAGATGAGTGTTATCAGAAATGTTATGATTGAGTCTTTCAAGGATGAGGTTAAGAAGGATTTTGCAGATAAGGTAGCAGCACTTCAGGCTGATATTGATTCTGCAACAACAGATGATGCTAAGACAAAAGCAGAGACTGCCTTAAACAATTACTTAAATAGTTTTTATAATTTTGATAATATAGCTATGAACCATGAAGATACTACTGTTTACAGTGGCAAATATGCACCAAACTTTGTTAATGTAGGTTATGGTAACGGTTCATGGATTTGGGTTTCACTTGAAACCGATACAACTTCTCTTAATAGTGCAACTATAACGAATATTAAGAAAACAGGAAACTATAACAGACGTGCTGATTCAGCTACAGATAAGATTTCATTTACATTAGGTGACAGAGAATATACAACCAGAACTGATACAGGTTATTATGTAACTGTTAATAACTCTAAGCTTATTTGCTTAAATGACTTCTTTACAAACTGCTTGAACATGTATAAAAAGGGCAAGGATGCAGTTGAAAATTACAGTATAGTTTATAAGGTTGCAGAGCCTTGGGAACTTGTTGAGCATCCAGAGTGGATTGACAGAGCAGACCTTATGTACTTACATCAGGCAGATGAAACAGGTATGAATGGAAGCGGAAAGTTCTTTGATAGTATTCTTTCATACAATAACAGATTTGGTCTTTCTGGTTCAGATGCTCTTACTGCTTTCCATGATAATGACCCTGTAGCTTCAACTATAAGAGTTAATACAGGAAAGTCTAAGACTCAGCTTGGTGATGACTTTGGAAAGTTAAAGGCTGATTCAAGTAAGCAGAATGATATTTCATTTGATTGTGCACTTCGTATGTTTAAGAAGGTTAATGGCTTCGATATGTATAAGAAGAACAGAGCACCAATCATTTATCCTGCTTCACTTTTCCAGGGAACAGGTAATTATTTCACAAAGAATGTTTCTGCTAACTATCTTGAATATACAACATTAGATGAGAACACTCAGGGTATTAAATACAGTAACTCAGGTGTAAATAATAATGTATATAAGTTCCTTCTTATGCAGAACTTAATGGATCCTATTAACTTTAACAGTTACTTTGTTGAAGGAAAGAGATCTTCTAATGGTGAGAAGGTAATACAGGATATTAATGGTACAGGTTCATGTACAAGTCATAGTGGTGATGCTGCAACATACTGGTGTCCACAGACATTCTTACCATGTGATTACAAGCAGTCAGGTAGTTATATTACTGCAACAGATGTATTTGGAAACAAGGTAAATTATATTGATAAATATAAGATTTATGCTCAGAATGGTAACTCATTCCTGAATCCAAAGAGTAACCAGGCTATTCACGGTTATGGTTGTGTATATAATGGTAACAACGTTATTACAACACTTTTTGGTACTTCATATGTAAACTCTAATTCGGGTCTTGATGGTTATGATGAGCTTGAAGATTACTTCAATGACGAAGAGAGTGATACTAACTTAGATGATACTTCATCCTTCACATGGGCTGATATCATTCACTTCCTTCTTCAGTACAACCGTGGTGGTGATACTGATGATGATGATCTTGATGGTGATATAGCTCTTAAGGTTCTTGAAATTGAGCCAAGTAATGACTTCATTCTTTCAGAGAATGTATTGAAGGCATACCTTCCATCAACTGATTATGATGGCGAATATGAGATGTATTACATGACTACTAATGAGCTTAATGGTAACCTTGATGATATTACTACCAATTATGATATGGTATTTATCGGAAACCAGACTCGTAAGTTTAACTTAATTGGTGATGATCCAACAGATTTAGTTAATTATAACAGTAGTGATCTTTCAGGTGGATTCAGTTATACTCACGTAGGAGATGAATATGTTATTTCATCCGGAACAGCTAGAACATCAGGTAATGATTTAACAACTTCAAAGTATAATTCACTTCTTAAGTTCTTTAAGTCTAAGAGAATTCTTGTTTTAGATAAGAACTTAAAGAATGGTATTAATAAATTTACAGATTCATCTTCTAATATGCGTTCATACTTAAAGTATGTTACTGACAGTTCTTCAAATGGAAATGTTAATACAGCATATGGAATGGTAGATTTTTATGATGATGACGTAATTGATCATATTAAGGAACTTTGTAAGTCAAAGATTTCATATACAAAGGATCCTGATGGTAAGGTCCTTACAACTAGTGATACAGAAGTTGAATTTGCATATACTATTAACAAGTCAGGTTCAGGCACTTATGGTGTAAGACTTTATCTTGACTCAAGTCATAATGGAATAATTGATGAAGATTCTAAGGGTAGTAGAGAAGATGAGCTTCTTTATGATTCAGCTTCATCAGATAGAAATGATGTAGCAGGTGTTACTATAAAGGGTGCTACAGGTGGTAAGTATAATGCAACCGATAAGGGTTCACTTGTGCTTGATCTTAATTCACTTTCATCAGAGATGAAGGAAGCACTTGCAGTTGGTAACCTTACATACATGATTGAGATTTATAATACTTCTAATGAAAATGATTCATCTATTCTTAGAGGTTCAGTAAGTATTAGTGCTGAGGTTTATAAGGCACTTACTAAGAAGTCAGAGGGAGCTACAGGAGAAGAGTATGATAGTGATCTTAAGATTCTTCAGATAGTACCTGATGATAAGATTGATAATCCAAGTGCTAACTTAGAGCTTGCTCTTAAGGATACAGGAAGTGATTTCTATACATATACTAAGAAGACTGGTTCTAAGTTCTATGATTACTATGATGGCATAACAATTGAGACAATCTCAATTAGTGATTATGTAGCTAAGTTTGATGGACTTTCAGAGAGTTCAGCAAATGTAACTAAGTATACAGCTGTTGATAGTACAGTTAACTATTTCTATCCATCAGAGGCAGGTACAGCTAATGACCTTACAATTGCTGATGGTAGAACATACAATATGCTCGTTGTAACAGATGCTTCTGAGCTTCTTGACGATGCATCATATAATGATTTTGGTGCAGTTTCATATATTGCATATGTTGCTACAGCAGGATCAAGAATCGTATTTACAGGTGACGCTCTTAACTCAGGTGATGCAGGTAGTGATAACTTTGAAGTATATAAGAGAGTATTAGGTCTTAACAGATATGATTCTAAGGCAACTGGTTATGATTCTAAGTTTAAGATTGATGGAGCAGATATAAGCGCTGATGTTAAGGATTATACATATGTTAGAGCTTTAGAAGATGGTTCAGCTGATGATAATTCTTACAAGCCATTCCAGAATAAGAAGTGGGTAAGTGTTTCAGGCGGAAGGCTTAACTTTGGTACAGGTGGTCAGAGTGCTTCTAACATTTCAAGAAATAACAAGGGTGCTGTAACTCAGACACCATATGAAATCGATGAGAACATCGGAATTTATGGTACAGTAGCTAAGGATTATACACTTAACCTTTATAATCCAAATGTTAATGTTTGGTATTCACTTGCTGGTGATTACTATGATGATAAGGCTATTGATAAAGATTTCCATGATTTAACAGATTACAGTGCTGATGATAATTGGAAGCTTTCAACCTATGGTATTTCACCAAATGATGCTGCTAATAACTACTATGTATACACACTTGCAAATGTATCATATTGTGGTATTGATTTAGCAGGTGGTAATGCTAAGGCAGCTAGAAAAGCTACTAAGTATGCTAATAATACACCTCAGGAGACACAGCTCTTCATTAATACACTTGTATCAGCTCAGAATCAGTCAACACCTTCAGTTATCATTACTGATGTAACAGACATCAATCCTAATAATGAGGATAAGGAAAAGACTGTATTTGATGAGATTACAGTAACTGATGCTGATTCTGCAGGATATGAGATGGCGAGTCTTGGAACTAATAAGACATTAGTTGATAAGTTCTTCTATTCACTTGGTCTTGCAGGACAGAGAGATGAAAAGACATCTTATAACTATAAAGAGTACTACAAGGGTGAGACAGGAGAAGTTGCAGAAGGTGACGGTGGTACAGATACAACAATCATTCCTCCAGAGGGATATGATGAGAATAAGGATAATTCAGATCCTGATAATGAGAATGTTGATTCTGATGCAGCTGTAACTAATGTAACAGAAATCTTTACTCATGCTTATACTTATGATCTTCTCTACTATGGACCAGACAGCTTCGCTGAAAAGGTTAGAGAGAGAGAGGGTGTTGATACAGATGCAAGTGGTATTGCTACAGCAGATCTTGAGAAGATTTCAGCTAATCCACAGTCTGATGCAGATGGTAATACTATTTACAACACTAACAAGATATTCTTCTCACCAATAGAGAAGCTTAAGCTCTATGGTAAGATTAAGAAGTTTAATGCTTATCTCTGTACAACATCTGATAATAAGGAGATTGGTACAAGTAAGAAGATTACTTCTATCTATGAGAAGAGAGGAAAGAATTACTACAGACTTGATGCTTCTTCTAACGGATTTACTACAGAGGATGGTAACTACTTAATGAACCGTAACTCATACTTCGTTCTTTATAACAAGTATGATGCAAACTACAACACAGTTAAGTTTGTTATTGAAACAGACAATCATGTATCTGTTGCTTACCTCTACTTAGAGCCACAGGAAGAAGAAGAAACAGCAACATCTGAGGATGTATATCTCTTCGATCTTGACTAATGCTAAAGTCGTATAAGTAAGTAGTAAGACAGTAATTATTTTAAATATTACTGATATATATCAGTAGCTATAAATAATATAAAAAATGAAAAGAGTTTATCGCAAAAAGAACTGCGCGGTAAACTCTTTTTTTTGTATTTATATATTTACATTCAAGCGGTAAAAGTTTATAATAGAATAGTATGGCTAATAATAGGCATTTTATGCATAAAATATAGGAAGAGAGGATTTTTACAATGCAGTCTAAGTTACTTGAAGTGAAGAATCTTACGGTTAATGTAGAGGATAAAGAGATTCTTCATGGTGTTGATTTGGATATAAACAGCGGTGAGACGCATGTAATTATGGGACCTAACGGTGCCGGTAAATCAACTTTGGGTTTTGCTCTTATGGGTAACCCAAGATATGATAAAACAGGTGGAAGTATTTTATTTGATGGTGAAGACATTACTGATTTTACTACTGATAAGGTGGCTAAAAAGGGTATGTTCTTATCTTTCCAGAACCCTATAGAGGTTCCTGGTATAACTCTTAGTAACTTTATTAGAAGTGCTTTAGAGGAGCGTACAGGTGAGAGAATTAAGCTTTGGGATTTTAAGAAAGAGCTTAAAAAGGTTATGCAGTCCTTAGATATGGATGCAACCTATGCAGAAAGAGACCTTAATGTAGGTTTCTCAGGTGGAGAGAAGAAGAAAGCTGAGATATTACAGCTTCTTATGTTAAAGCCTAAGCTTGCTATCCTTGATGAGACTGATTCCGGTCTTGATGTAGATGCTGTTAGAACAGTATCAGAGGGTATTAGAATTTATAAAGAAGAGGTTAAGGGTGCCCTTATTATTATCACTCACAGTACTAAGATTTTAGAGGCTTTATCTGTTGATAAAACTCACGTACTTGTAGATGGTAGGATGGTTAAAGAGGGTGACAGTTCTCTTGTTACAGAGATTAACGAGAATGGATTTGAAAGCTTTATGTAATATTTAGGTTTAAATCCTATAGAAACAAATTTTAAAGGAAGATTAATCATGAAGGAAAAGACGTATGTTGATGATATCGACCGCAGCATATATGATTTCAGATATGAGAATAAAGATGCTTATTCCATAAAAAGCGGTCTTACGCCTGATATAGTCGAAGAGATTTCCGAGAGAAAAAATGATCCGGAATGGATGAGGGAATTCAGACTTAAGGCTTTAGATATATATAATGAGATGGGAATTCCTAATTGGGGTCCACCAATTGATGGCCTTAATATGGATGATATAGTAACCTATGTTAAACCTAATACCAAGATGAGTGCTACTTGGGATGAGGTTCCTGAGGACATTAAAGAGACATTTGAAAGACTTGGTATTCCTCAGGCAGAGAGAGAGTCTCTTGCAGGTGTTGGTGCTCAGTTTGACTCTGAGCTGGTTTATCATAATGTTAGAAAAGAAGTTGAGGATCAGGGAGTTGTCTATACTGATTTGGAAAGTGCCATGCACGGTCCTTATGAGGAGATGATTAAAGAGCATTTTATGAAGCTTATAACTCCTAGAGATCACAAGTTTGCAGCTCTTCACGGTGCTGTTTGGTCAGGTGGTTCATTTGTTTATGTTCCTCCTGGAGTTAGTGTAGAGATTCCGTTACAGTCTTATTTTAGACTTAATGCTCCTGGTGCAGGTCAGTTTGAGCATACCCTTATTATCGTTGATGAGGGTGCAGACCTCCACTTTATAGAGGGTTGTTCAGCCCCTAAGTATAATATTGCAAATCTTCATGCAGGAGCCGTAGAGCTCTTCGTAGGTAAGAATGCAAAGATGAGATATTCTACCATTGAAAACTGGTCTAAGAATATGTATAACCTTAATACTAAGCGTGCCATAGTAGAAGAGGGCGGTAAGATTGAATGGGTTTCAGGTTCATTTGGATCTCATACCTCTTATCTCTATCCTATGAGTGTGCTTCAGGGTAAGGGTGCAAGATCTGAATTTACGGGCGTTACATTTGCCGGTAAGGGTCAGAATCTTGATACCGGCTGCAAGGTGGTTCACAATGCGCCGGATACTTCATCCTATGTTAATACACGTTCTATCTCTAAGGGAGGCGGTATTAGTACATTTAGAAGCTCTGTGGTTGTTAATAAGAAAGCAGTTAATTCTAAATCCAGCGTTTCCTGTGAGTCTTTAATGCTCGATAGCGAGTCTCGTTCTGATACGATTCCTGCTATGGATATTAAGACCAAGGATGTAGATATAGGACATGAGGCAAAGATAGGAAGAATTAGCGACGAGGCAGTATTTTATCTTATGAGCAGAGGCTTATCTGAAAATGATGCGAGAGCCCTTATAGTAAGCGGTTTCGCTGATACAGTTTCTAAGGAGCTTCCTCTTGAATATGCAGTTGAGATGAATAACCTTATTCGTCTTGAGATGAAGGGTAGCATTGGATAAAATAAACCTGGTTGTATGAAAGGATTATCATGAGTGAGTTGATTAAGGTTAATAATATTCCTGCTCCTACATGGAATCATTTGAGAATGAATGATGCTAATGTGAGCATTGTAAAGGATTTTATTAATAAAGACATAAAGACAGATGCTGAGGCTGTGACTTCTCTTATCGGTGATAATGGAAAGGTTGATATCGTCGAGGGCAGTGCTATAGCCGAGGTAAAGACTGGTATGGGAGATGAGATTTACGATAAGGTCGTAAATTCATTATATAAAGATACCGATAACAAGGTGCTTCATATCTACGTTGATGAAGATAAAAATGTAGAGAAGCCGGTTATGCTTAGCTTTGAACCTGATGGTTCTCTAAGCGAGTTAGATAGCTTGTATGTTGAGGTTTCTAAGGGAGCTTCACTTACTATATATATGAAATGTGCCGAGGAGATTAAAGCGAATGATGCTTCAGGAAGTGATAGTGCTACTGAGGCTAAGACTGAAGCTAAGGATGGGGCCGATAAAGCTAGTTTTATTGCTTCATTTAAGGCTAAGGTGGCTGAGAATGCAAAGCTTACTTTGGTGCAGGTCTATGGTTCTGTTCCTAATGTAACTGTTTTTAATGATATAGGAGTTACTGTGGAAGATAAGGGTAACTTTAATCTGGTTCAGATTTTTAAGGGCGATACAAGCATTTATTCGGGCCTTAGAACTGACCTTATAGGTGATAAGTCAGAGCTTGATGTTAATATCGGCTATGACGTTAATAGTGACCATGTGTTAGATCTTAATTACATTTCTAATCATTTTGGTAAAAAGACATTATCGAGTATTAATGTTGCCGGTGTGCTTTATGACACTTCTAAGAAAACCTTCCGCGGAAGCATTGATTTTAAAAATGGTTCTTCAGGTTCAGTTGGTCATGAGGTTGAGGATGTTCTTCTTATGGATGATGAGGTTCATAATAAGACCATTCCACTTATTCTCTGTGCAGAGGAGGATGTTTCAGGTACTCACGGTGCTACCATTGGTCGTATTGATGATGAGATTAGCTTCTATCTTGAGACCAGGGGTATTGCAAAAGAGAAGGTTTATGATATTATGGCTAAGGCTAAAACTGATTCTATAATCGCTAAGATTTCAGACTCAGATGTTAAAAATGATATTAGTAAGCTTCTTTACGGTGCGAGTGAAGACGAATAAATTATAAAGAGGAGTTATTATGACTGAAGAGGATAAGAGAATCCTTGCGGATTTTCCCATTTTAAAGGATAAAGATATAGTTTATCTTGACAGTACTGCGACTTCTCAGAAACCTGAATCAGTTCTTAAGGCTATGGATAGTTATTACAGGCATGATAATGCCAATCCTTTAAGAGGTTTGTATGAATTATCCGTTAAGGCGACAGAGGATTATGAGAATGCCAGAGAGGCAGTAAGAGCATTTATTAATGCTAATAGTACCACAGAGATAGTATTTACCAGAAATGCCACAGAAAGCTTGAATCTCGTGGCTGTAAGCTATGCTGAGACCTTCTTAAAGGAGGGGGATGAGATTCTTATAACTGTTATGGAGCATCACAGTAACATGCTTCCATGGCAGCAGGCAGCAAAAAAGACTGGTGCTGTACTTAAGTATATAGAGTGTGAGATGGACGGTAAGATAACGGAAGAAAAGTATTTAAGTTACCTTACTGACAAAACTAAGATAGTTTCTATGGCTCATGTATCTAATGTTTTTGGTTGTGAGAATGAGATTAAGAGATTTGCTTCTCTTGCCCATGAAAGAGGCGCTATATTTATAGCAGATGGTGCTCAGAGTGTGCCTCATGTTCCTGTGGATGTAAAGGATCTGGATGTGGATTTCCTTGCATTTTCAGGTCATAAGATGCTTTCTGGTATGGGAATCGGAGTTCTTTATGGCAAGGAAAAATATTTAGATAAAATGCCACCATTTTTATATGGCGGAGAGATGATAGAATATGTTACACTTGAAGGGGCAACTTATGCAGAGCTCCCTCATAAGTTTGAGGCAGGTACTGTTAATGCAGGTGCTGCCGTAGGGCTCCATGCAGCCATTGATTATATTAATAATATTGGGTTTGATGTGATTAAAAGGAGAGAGGATTATCTCACTGATTTATGTCTTACTAAGCTTGAAGACATTCCTCATATTCACGTTATCGGGGATAAGAATCATGATAATCATCACGGTATAATCACATTTACCATAGATGACGTACATCCTCATGATGTGGCGGCTATACTGGATTCACATGGTATATGCGTTAGAGCTGGTCATCACTGTGCTCAGCCACTTATGAAATATCTTGGGGTTATGTCAACCACCAGAGCAAGTTTGTCTTTCTATAATACTGAGGAGGATATAGAGAGATTTGCGGAGGCTCTAAAAGTCATAAGAAGGGAGATGGGATACAGTGAGTGATACATTTTACAATGAGATTCTGACTGATCATAATATCCATCCTATGCATAAACACGAGCTTCCGGATGCGAATTATACTCTGGAGGGTGTAAATCCTTCATGTGGAGATGATATTGTTCTTAAACTTAAGGTTGAAGACGATGTCATAGTTGACGGTGCTTACGTAGGACAGGGTTGTGCTATTAGTCAGGCGTCTGCCGACATTATGCTGGACTTAATCATTGGGAAAAATAAGGAGGAAGCTTTAGAGCTTGCCGATATATTTATGAGAATGATTAAGGAAAAAATCAGCGAGGAGGAGCTTGAGAGATTAGAGGAAGCTGGTGCTTTATCTAATGTTTCACACATGCCGGCCCGAGTTAAATGTGCAGTACTGGGTTGGAGAACATTGAATGAAATGTTTACAAAGGAGGACGAATAGAATCTTTTAGGAGAGGGATTGTATTCGAGTTTTTTAAGGTAAGGAAAGAGAGAGGGTAATGGAAAGAGATTATATCACTGATTTAAATGATCTACTTCTTTGTATTACAAAGGCTATTAACCTCATAAATCCAGAGATTAATGATCACCATTCACAGGTTGCTTATCTTGCTTATAATATAGCAAAGAAGTTAAATGTATCTGTGGATGACATGCGTACACTTATTATTGCATCTATGCTTCACGACGTTGGTGCGATAGCTTATGGTGATACCATTGAAGTTACTCCGGATGGAACAGGTAGAGAGCACAAGCATGCCTTTGTTGGTGCAAAGCTTTTACAGAATTTTAATATGTTTGACAAGGTTTCAGAGATTGTCAAATATCATCACATGCCTTGGAATCATGGTGAAGGTAAGACCTATAATGGTCAGGAGGTTCCATATCTTTCACATATAATTCATCTGGCTGACAGTATAGTTCTTCATCTTAACAAATATGAGCCAGCTATAAGTCAGGTTAAGGATGTTAAAAAATTTGTCGTAAAGGAAAAGGGCAGTACCTTTAACGAGGAGATTGTCGATGCATTTCTTGCTATTAGCGATAGAGAGGCTATGTGGCTTTACCTTCAGTTTGAGCCACAGATTCTTAATGAAATTATGGATGATTCCATTAGTTCCATTAAGCTTTCAATTAATGACGCTATAGAGCTGACCGAAATATTCGCCCATATCATCGACTTCCGAAGCCCATTTACATCCATGCATTCTGCAGGTGTTGCAGCTACAGCAGTTGCTCTTGCTAAGAAGGCTGGATTTTCTTCGGATGAATGCAAGATGGTTAAAATTGCAGGCAACCTTCATGACATAGGTAAATTAAAGACTCCAAAGGAGATTCTTGAAAAACAGGGTAAATTAGAGGAAGATGAGTTCAATATTATTAAGGAACACAGCTTCTATACATATCTTTTGCTTAAGCCTGTTAGTGGCTTTGAGCAGATTACAGAATGGGCAGCCTTCCATCATGAGAAGATGAATGGTACAGGTTATCCTTTCCATTTTCCTGCTAAGAAGCTTTCCTTAGGTTCGAGAATTCTTGCGGTTGCAGATATATTTACTGCAATTACAGAGGACAGACCTTATAGAGCAGGTATGGATAAAGAAACAGCAACAGAGGTTATAAAGGAAAAGGTTAAGGAGGGTGCTATATCCCCTTATGTTAGTTCTTTACTTCTTTATAATTTTGATGATATTTATGCAGTTAGTAAGAAGGCTGCAGCTAAGGCTGTTGAGGAATATAGCAGCTTCTTAAATGATGTTGGTTAATTTATCTTTGTAAGAGAAGCCTTAGCTTCTTTATGTGGAGATTATAACAAACTTATTTTAGAGGTTGGTATTAAAATATATTATTAATAAATAACTTAACAAATGGAGGGAAATATGGATTATAAGAAAGCCGGTGTAGACATTGAAGCAGGATATAAGTCAGTGGAGCTTATGAAGGAGCACATTAAAAAGACTATGAGACCTGAGGTTCTTGGTGGAATCGGAGGATTTGCCGGAGCATTTGATTTGTCTGCTATTAAGAACATGGAAAACCCAGTACTTCTTTCTGGTACAGATGGATGTGGTACAAAGGTTAAACTCGCATTTGTAATGGATAAGCATGATACCATTGGTATTGATTGCGTTGCTATGTGTGTGAATGATGTTATCTGCTCCGGCGGAGAGCCTTTATTTTTCCTTGATTATATAGCATGCGGTAAGAACTATCCTGAGAAGATTGCTACTATCGTAAGTGGTGTGGCTGAGGGTTGTAGACAGGCAGGTGCTTCCTTAGTTGGTGGTGAGACTGCTGAGCATCCTGATCTTATGCCGGTAGATGAGTATGATCTTGCCGGATTTACCGTAGGTGTAGTTGATAAAAAGGATATTATTACAGGAGAGAATATTAAGGAGGGTGATGTACTTGTAGGTATTGAGTCTTCAGGTGTTCATTCTAATGGTTTTTCTCTTGTTAGAAAGGTTTTTGATATGAACTATGATGTTCTTTCTAAGACCTATGAAAGTCTTGGTGGTAAGAGCCTTGGCGAGGCTTTACTTATGCCAACTAATATTTATGTAGAAGCATTTAACAGTGTTAAAAATGCAGGTGTTACAATTAAGGGCTTAAGCCATATTACAGGCGGCGGTTTCTACGAGAATATTCCTCGTATGCTTCCTGAGGGTGCACACGCACAGGTTAAGCTTGATTCATTCCCTGTTCTTCCTGTATTTGAAATGATTCAGAAGGACGGAGATATAGAAGATAAAATGATGTTTAATACATTTAATATGGGTCTTGGTATGGTTCTTGCAGTTGATGCTGCTGATGCTGATAAAACAGTTAAGGCTGTTACTGCTACAGGTAAGAAGGCTTATATTATCGGTGATATTAAGGCGGCAGATAAGGGAGTTACATTATTATAATTTCAGGTGATATTTAAGCTACATTTCATTCTGATTTTAGATGAAAGGGTTAATAATGCAGAAGTTAGCAGTTTTAGTTTCAGGTGGTGGAACCAATCTCGCTGCCATTATAGACAGCATTAATGCTGGTGTTATTAATAATAGTGAGATTAAGGTTGTTATAAGTAATAAAGAAGATGCATATGCGCTTACAAGAGCTAAGGAAGCAGGAATTGAGGCAGAGTTTATCTCTCCTAAGAATTATTCTTCCAGAGAAGAATTTGGACAGGCTATGATTGACACTTTAAAGAAATATGAAGTGGATTTAATCGTACTTGCAGGTTATCTTGTAATTGTGCCTGAGAATCTTATTAAGGAATATCATTTGAGGATTATTAATATTCATCCTTCTCTTATTCCTTCACATTGTGGTATGGGCTATTATGGACTTAAGGTTCATGAGAGCGTGCTTAGCACAGGTAATAAGGTTACAGGTGCTACTGTGCATTTTGTGGATGAAGAGGCGGACCATGGCCCGATAATACTTCAGAAAGCAGTTGAAGTTAAGGAAGGGGATACCCCTGAGATACTTCAGCGAAGAGTAATGGAAGAAGCTGAGTGGAAGATACTTCCTAAGGCTATAGCACTTATAGGTGATGGCAGGGTTAGTGTAACTGATGGCATAGCTCATATAAGTGAGTAACATTTTATTCAGGAGGATGTAAATGAAAGTATTAGTTATTGGTAGTGGTGGAAGAGAGCATGCGATTGTTCTCAGTGTGAGTAAAAGTGATAAGGTTGATAAGATTTACTGTGCACCCGGTAACGGCGGTATTTCAGAGATTGCAGAGTGCGTGGAAATTAATGCAATGGAATTTAACAAGCTTGCAGATTTTGCTGAAGAGAATAAGATCGACCTTACAATTATAGGTATGGATGATCCACTTGTAGGTGGTATTGTAGATGTATTTGAGGAAAGAGGCTTAAGAGTTTTCGGACCTAGAAAAAATGCAGCTATTATAGAGGGTTCTAAGAGTTTTTCTAAGGACCTTATGAAGAAATATAATATTCCAACCTGCAGTTATGAGGTATTTCATTCTCCAGAGGAGGCTCTTATCTATCTGGAAAATCAGAAATTCCCTATTGTTATAAAGGCTGATGGTCTTGCTCTTGGTAAGGGTGTTTTAATTTGCCAGAACTTAGAGGAGGCTGAGAAAGCTATCGGAACTCTTATGTTAGATAAGCAGTTTGGTGATGCAGGTAATACAGTTGTTATAGAAGAGTTTATGACAGGTCGTGAGGTTAGCGTACTTTGCTACTGTGATGGAACTCATGTTAAGCCTATGACAAGTGCTCAGGATCATAAGAGAGCTCTTGATGGCGATAAAGGTCTTAATACCGGTGGTATGGGTACATTCTCACCAAGTCCATTTTACAATGATGAGGTTAAGGCTTTCTGTGAGGAAAAAATCTTCCAGCCAACCATGGATGCCATGAAGGCTGAGGGTAGAGATTTTGTAGGTATTCTTTTCGTAGGTCTTATGCTTACAGAGGATGGTCCTAAGGTGCTTGAATATAATGCACGTTTCGGTGATCCTGAGGCTCAGGTGGTTCTTCCTCGTATGAAGAATGATATTATCGAGGTTATCGATGCATGTATAGATGGAAAGCTTGATAAGATAGATCTTCAGTTTGAGGATAATGCAGCAGTTTGTGTTGTTCTTGCTTCTGACGGTTATCCTGTTAACTATGAAAAGGGCAAGGTTATAAAGGGCCTTGAGAAATTTAAGGGTAAGGATGACTATTATTGCTTCCATGCAGGTACTAAAAAGACTGCAGAAGGTATGGTAACCAATGGTGGAAGAGTTCTTGGTGTAACTGCCAAGGGTAGAGACCTTAAGGAAGCCAGAGCTAATGCTTATAAGGCTACAGAATGGGTTACATTTGATAATAAATATATGAGAAATGATATAGGAAAGGCTATTGACGAAGCTTAATTTTTCATATGTTAAATATAATGATATTTCATTTTTTGTATTATTAAAAATATATAACTTAGGAGGATTTTTAAATGTATTCACTTGATGAAGTAAAAGCAATCGATCCTGAGATTGCAAAGGCAATTGAGGATGAAACTAACAGACAGAGGGATAACATCGAGCTTATCGCCTCAGAGAACCTTGTAAGCCGTGGAGTTATGGCTGCTATGGGAAGCACACTTACTAACAAGTATGCTGAAGGATATCCTGGAAAGAGATATTATGGCGGATGTGATTTTGTAGACGTTGCAGAGGATCTTGCACGTAACCGTGCTATGGAGCTCTTTAACTGTACATACGCTAATGTTCAGCCACATTCAGGTGCTCAGGCTAACATGACTGTATTCTTCGCTCTTATGGAGCCGGGAGATACATTTATGGGTATGAACCTTGACATGGGTGGTCATCTTACTCATGGAAGCCCTGTAAATATTTCAGGTAAGTATTTTAACTGCGTACCTTATGGTGTTAACGCAGATGGTTTCATCGATTATGATGAAGTAGAGAAGATTGCTTTAGAGTGCAAGCCAAAGCTTATCGTAGCTGGTGCTTCAGCTTATGCAAGAAAGATTGATTTCAAGAGATTTAGAGAAATTGCTGATAAGGTAAATGCATTTCTTATGGTTGATATGGCTCATATCGCTGGTCTTGTTGCAAGTGGATATCATGAGAGTCCTATTCCATATGCACATGTTACTACAACCACAACTCATAAGACTCTTCGTGGTCCTAGAGGTGGTCTTATCCTTTCAAGTGAGGAGTTTGCTACAGAGCATAAGTTAAATAAGGCTTTATTCCCTGGAATTCAGGGTGGTCCTCTTATGCACGTTATCGCAGCTAAGGCTGTATGCTTTAAGGAAGCTCTTGATCCTTCATTTAAGGAGTATGGAAAGAATATAATTGACAATGCAAAGGCACTTAGCGATGGTCTTTTAAATCGTGGCGTTGACATTGTTTCAGGTGGTACAGATAATCACTTAATGCTTGTAAACCTTGCTACTAAGGGTCTTACAGGTAAAGAGGTTGAGAAGAACCTTGATAATGTACATATTACTGCTAATAAGAATACTATTCCAAATGATCCTCAGTCACCATTTGTAACTTCAGGTATCAGACTTGGTTCTGCTGCTGTTACTACAAGAGGCTTTAAGACTGATGATATGGATAAGGTTGCTGAGGCTATCGCACTTGTAATCGACGATCCTGCAGCTAACTCAGATAAGGCTTATGAAATCGTTAAGAGTCTTACTTCAAAGTATCCTTTATATGAGTAATTTGTATTAATGGGTTTATAAATGTTTAGTATTAGTTTCCATTATGTGGTTATTTATTTTAAGCATTTAGTTAATAATAGGAGTGTATAATAAAATGTAGGTGGGGACCTTTAATAGAGTTTGATTAATTATTATAGCTCAGATGGAGATTTTCCATGTCTTTAAATCTCTGTCTGAGTTATATTTTTGAATTGAGTCGAAGTTTAAGCGGCCGCTTAATTTAAAATGGGCGTATAAGAAGGAACATATGACAATTAGATCTAAACAGATAGACTATTTTTTAAAGAAAGAGATTTAATATGGGAAAATACTTATTTATTGCAGAGAAGCCTAGTGTTGCCAGAGAATTTGCCAATACCTTGAAGGTTAAGGGTAATACATCAAATGGCTATATGGAATCGGATAAATGCATAGTTACCTGGTGTGTGGGACATTTAGTTACTATGTGTTATCCTGAGAGTTATAACCCGGACCTTAAAAAATGGAGCTTAGAGACTATTCCATTTTTACCAAAGGAATATAAATACAGGGTTATAGACAATGTTAAGAAACAATTTGATATAGTAAAGGGTCTCTTAAACAGAGACGATGTTGAAAGAATATATGTTTGTACTGACTCCGGACGTGAAGGAGAGTACATTTACCGCCTGGTGGATATGATGGCAGAGGTGCCTGACACCAAGGATAAAAGAAGGGTTTGGATTGATTCTCAGACAGAGGATGAGATTAAGAGAGGAATTAAGGAAGCTAAGAGTATAAAGGAGTATGATAACCTTTCAGCTTCAGCCTATCTTCGTGCCAAAGAGGATTACCTTATGGGTATTAATTTTTCCAGAGCCCTTTCCCT
>JAILGL010000076.1 GCA_024696825.1 Lachnospiraceae bacterium | reverse complement strand
ATCAGCACAGCCAGGTACTTAGAGACACACTGGGGCTTAATTATGTACAGGATGATGGCTATTTCCCTATTGGTGTTGTATGGCTTTCACAGGATGTAATAGATCAGGGATTAAATGGTGACATAAGTGCAGTTATAAACAGTATTGAGTCAATAGATACAGGTTATCTTATTAATTCCGGTGAAGATAACAAATTCAATACAGTATTTGCTAATAAGAGCAATATAATGCTTGATAAGGGCGGAAGCGCTAAATCTTATCGCACAGCATTTTTTAACTGGGTTAATGGTGGCCAGTCATATAAGGGACATGAGAATCCGGAGCATAAAGATTCTAAGGCTAATGAAAAAGAAAATATAGATTATGTTAATGGACAGGATTATAAATATCACCTTGACATAAGATTTGATACCAATGTTGTAAGTTATACTGAAAAGTACTACACAGATAACAAAATTGATTCAACTAATGAGAATGCATCGTCAGTTGCATATCTTAAGGACAGCAACAATAATTCAGCTATATCTTATGAAGAGATTAAGAGTGTTGCGGTTGAAACAAAAGATGAATATAAACTTGAAGGTTTCTATTCAGATGCAGCTTGTACCAACAAGATCAGCGGAGATATTACAGTAAGTTCAGATACAACAATCTATGTGAAATATGTTAAGAGCGGATCATACAATGTATATTTCAAGGATTCTGAAGGCAATATCCTTAAAACAGTTACTAAGAAAACAGGTGAAGATCATTCAATCACATTGTATGAAGGTGATGCTCCTACAAAAGAAGGATACAGATTTACCGGTTGGAGTAAAGCTGAGACTTCTGATAATGGTGATGTAACCTATACAGCTCAGTTTATCAAGCAGGTAACAGTATCATTTGTAACAACTAATGATAAAGTTAAGACATCATCTGTAATTACGAATCAGGTTATTGATGAAGGAGAAAATGCAGTACAGCCCGAAGTGCCTACTGCTACAGGTTATACTTTTGCCGGATGGTACATCAAAAATGGTGATAAAGAGAATGAGTATAACTTTAATACTTCAGTAAGTGAAGATATAACCCTCTATGCTCATTGGACTGCAAATAAATACACAGTAACAGTTAAAGATGAGTATGTTATTGGTGATACTAAAACAATAGTGACCAGAATTGCAGCTGATAAAGTAGAATATGGTCAAAGCAAAACATATAAAGAGGTATCTGTAAAAGGATATACATTTGATTCATCAAGCGTAAAAGTTTCAAATAATGAAGCAGTCAAAGATGATTCAGAGGTAATACTAACTGTCGAAGATAATACAGAGATAGTATTTACTTATAAAGCTGATGAAAATGTGGACGTAGCATTCTTCCTTTTAAATCCGGAAGTAGAAGACGCTCCTAAGATAGGTTCTCAGAGTAGTGCTGATTATTATCCGGAAGGCGGAAGCAAGAGCTGGAAGGGCACTGCTACTAACATTGATGCGATTAACGTGACAGATCTTATGGAGGCTAATGGATATTCATTATCCTGGGGTAATATTAATGGATACAGAGCTATATATAACTGGAATAATGGCGTATTTGATATAGCAGATGCTAAATATAACAGTGGAATAGATAGTGTTATATCTTCTTATATCGCTTCAAATTATGGTAATAAAAAGGATGAATTCTCTATTAGCGATGTGATCTGGTATGTGTACAAGAGGCAGAGCGATGGATACCACATTGACGGATATGTAAGCACATATATTACATATGATCCGAACTATGGAGAAAAACTTGCTACAGTTACCGGTTCAAAACTCAGATACAATACAAAAGCCACTATCGCCGAGAACCCATTTATTAGAAATGATGGTTATGCATTTGCAGGGTGGTCAACATCTGAAAATGGAGAAGTGGTATATAAGCCTGGTGATACGATAGAAAATCTTACTTCAAAACTGACTCTTTATGCACAGTGGACAGATGAAAATGTATATGAAGTAACATTCAAGTATGGCTATGCCAATGGAAATAACACAGACATTTTCCATTACGAAAATGGCTTAAAGTCAGGAAGCATATTAACAAATGTACCTGAACCTGAAAGAGATGGATATGATTTTTCAGGCTGGAAGGATGAAGATGGAAATATTCTTACATCTGATCAGATAAAAAACAAGGCAG
>JAILGL010000064.1 GCA_024696825.1 Lachnospiraceae bacterium | reverse complement strand
GTAAAGGGTGTTGTCAACCACCCTATAATGTAACGCCACTTTAGGTAATAATACCTATTGGGGTCAAAGGTCGGAGGCATAAGCCGTTACTACGACTGGGCAGTTACAAGCCCATTACCTTTAGGTGATGGGTAGTTGACTGCCGGGGCCCTTCAGGTCAAGAAATATATCGCCTGTACAACAAAGCAGACCGCCGATTAATCCTAAAATAGAAAATAATAAATACATGTTAATTCTCCTTCCTGATATATGTGCCATCGGTAAAAGTTAAATGTATAAGATAACAAATAAGACAACAAATAATACAAATATAACAAATATAACACGGGCGGAAAGTAGTGTGTTTATAAATGCTTGGCTTGTTAGCGAACGCTAACACAAACCGAAATTATAATACCAAATAGAAAATGATAGGTCAAGTGTGAAAAAAGTAAAAACTAAAAAGCATGAAACATAAAATGTCCTGAAACCCAATAAACACAAGGAATGATGCGGTTCGCATCATCCCTTATTATTTTTCCCAAATTAATTTAGACAAATAGGCAGTAAAATAAATGTGATTTTTGGAAAGGAGATTTTGTATAATGAATGATAATAATAAACCTAAAGTTGATTTTAACTTAGGATTTACATTTGGTATATTTGATGCAATATGCGGATTAATTTTGATGGTTATGGCCTTATCTTGGGAAGAAGTTGGTGGTGGATTTATGTTGCTTGGATTATTTTGCTTAATATTTGGTATTGCATATATAATATATGGAGTTAGTATAAAGAATAAATATGAACAAGCTCAGTCCGAGCAAAAAGAAAAAAAGAGAATGGAAGAAGAAAAAGAAAAAGGAATAGAATTATATAAGACTTGTAATGAACGTGGTATAAAAGGTAGTATTACTAATTCTAATATAGAATCAATTAAGCTTATTGCATCAAATCTTGGAATACAGCAGGGAGAAGAAGAGTATTATTATAATCTTGGTAAAGAAGAAGAAGGTAGGAAAATAATAGAAAAAAATAAAGAACAACAAAAAAGATTATTAGATAATAAAAAATTAGCATATGATAAATTGCTTAATTTAGCATCAAAAATAGGAAAAGACAAATATTATAAAGATATAATTGAGAAATATGAAGCTTTAAAAAGCGCCAAGAAAGTTGAAAATTATATGTCTGGATTTCATGCTCATAAAGCTTTGAATTATGAAGAAAAACCGACTCAAATCAATTCAAGTATTATGGGTGGAATAGCAGATGGAATAGGTGGTACGGGTGCAGGCATGGCTGCTTATATGGATGCTGAAAGAGAAAATGCAGAGGAAAGAATGAGAGCTGCGGAAAGAACTGCTAAAGAAAGACAAAGGTCTTATGAAGAATATAAAAGATCAAAGGATAATATTGCTATGATCGATAAAAAAATTAAAGAACTTAAAGAGAAAGTTGATTATTTGAAACCTAAAATGTGTGATATGTCTAACCCGGAAGAAAAGATGAAAATGTTAACTTTTGAAAAAGTAACAGTAAAATCAGATATTGCACCATTTTTGAGATTTAATGGTTTTATAGATTTCGATGGTAAACCTACTGTTTTAGGTAATGAGGCTAGACTGGATGGAATATTTAAAATAGTGGTTAGAGACCCTGATAATTCTGAAATAATAGGAGTAGGATATTATTGTCCACCGGGAGAAAATGAAGGTACAGATTTACGAAAAGTCGGATTTAAGTATGGGGGTATTAAGTTTGAAACAATGGGTAAAATGTATGATGGTAAAATTTTTGATGAATATAAAGAATATAAAGTGGACATTTTTCCGATGTATTTATGGACTATTGAGATTTAATTTTGATTTCATATAAAAGAATAAAACCCAATAAACACAAGGGATGATGCGATATGCATCATCCCTTTTTTATATGAAATATTCATCCGTGAAAAGAAAAATGTAAAATATACTTGACAAAAATCTATTTAGGGTTTACAATGACATTGTAATCGATTATGAAACATTTCTCAGGGAATTTATTATGAAGAGAATTATGATGAATCGAAAGATTCACCAAATCAGTCAAATTGAATCGAAAGATTCACGACTTTGAATTAAGAAAGAGAATTAAGAAAGGTTCAGGGCTACTTCTAGCTCTGATATGAAAAAGGAGGATTATATCATGAGTGCATTTGATTTAGGAAAATCAGTTGGTGTTGTTGTGGGTGTTTTAGTAGGAATTATTGTATGTATAGTTGTATTTAAGTTGGCTAATAAGGATCATGCGGTGTCTACAAAGTATGATGAGCGTCAGAAAGAGGTAAGAGGAAAAGCTTATACCTACGCATTTTGGACTACGATAGTTAGTTGTGCTGCATTATTCTTACTTGATGTATCTGGGGTTAATCTGGATATTCTTGGATCTGTAAAGTATTTCATTCCTGTATTTGTAGGTGTTTTGGTACAGGTTACTTATAGCATTTGGAATGACGGATATATGGGAATTAACAATAATTCACAGAGATACCTGGTAATATTTGTGGCAATTGCTTTATTTAATGCAAGTATAGCTATTAGAAGTATTAATGAAAAGGGTGTATTTGAAAATGGTGTTATGAGTGCAGATATGGTAAATGTGCTTTGTGCAGCACTTTTAGTTATAGTGTGTATAGAGATTGGAATCAAGGCACTTATGTCTAAAAGGGAGGAAGAAGAATGAAAAATCTAAAAATGAAGTCTGCACGTGCAGCTAAGGACCTCTCTCAAGACCAGCTTGCCAAGCTTTGCAATGTGTCCAGGCAGACCATAAGTGCCATTGAAAAGGGAGACTACAACCCTACGATTAACCTGTGTGTGGCTATTTGCAAGGCACTGGATAAGACCTTGGATGAGCTGTTTTGGGAAGAGTAGAGGAAGTCATGAGAAACTATTATGTGTGAACTAGCAAGTTCACGCCCCATGAACTTCATAGTCTCGCCACAAAACCCAAACCTACCCTTTAAACACCTCCATATCCACCAGCTTCTCGCTTTTGGCGGCGATGAAGGTGGCGGCCATGTCGCCGGTGGTGTTAGTCATGGTGCCCACCATATCGATCATAGGGTAGACAGCGATGAAAAGGCTGGCGGCCTCCAGCGGAATATTTGCGACCTTTAGAAGAACGCAAATGGAAACGATGGAAGAGCCCGGTACGCCCGGTGTGGCCATGGATAAAAGTATTATAGTAAGCAGAATCGAAACTAAAGCTGAGCCTGTTATAGGGATGTTATAACCCCGGGCAAAAAAGAGCACGGTAATGGAAAGGCAAACAGTGAAGCCATCCATATTAATGGTAGCGCCAAGAGGGATGGAAAAGTTAACCACCTTTGGCGAGATACCAAGTTTTTCTGTGCAAACTTTCATGTTAGTTGGCATGGCTGCATTGCTTGAGCTAAGGCTGAAGCTTGTAAGCATGCCTTCTTTAATATTCTTAAAAAAGGTAACGGGATTTGTCCTTGTTAACAGTAATACCAGCAGAGAATAGACAGGAATCATTGTGAGAAGTGCTACTATTACAGTACATAAATAGGATCCCAGATGCTTTATGGTGGAACCTCCCAAATCATAAATCAGCATAGAAATAGAGCAAAATACCGCAAATGGTATGAACTTCGCTATTGCTGATGTGATGGTTAAAAAAAGTGAGTTGCAGGCTTCAAAAAAATCAGTAAGAATCTTGGAGTATTCGCCAATTGTTTTTACTGCGATTCCGCAAATAATGGCAAGGAAAAGAAGCTGCAAGGTATTAGACTCTAAAAATGGTTGTAAAAAGTTAGACGGCACTATACCAATAATCGTATCCAAAAATGAATGTGAAGCATCGGTGGAAACGTCAACCGTTGGAGCACTTAAAGAGTTAGCGCTATTTAATGCGAAACCAACTTTTCCAGGCCTTACCATATGATTATAGAAAAGGCCGACACACACAGCAAGAAGTGTTGTTAACAGGTAGGTTCCCATAACCTTGGAGCCGATTCGTCCCAGATCTGAAAGGTTCTTAAACTGGGATATACAGCAGGCCAGTGAGAAAAATATAACTGGCGCAATTATTATTTTAAGTGAATTCATAAATACGGTTTTAAATGGCGAAAGGGCGTAGTCTTTGATTCCGTCTGAGATGTGATGAGGAATCACAAGCTTCATAAGAAAACCAAAAGCAAGGCCCAGAGCTAATGCAAATAGCGTCTGATA
>JAILGL010000038.1 GCA_024696825.1 Lachnospiraceae bacterium | reverse complement strand
ACTACTAAGAGCCGTGTTGGTAACTCTTCAAGAACAGTAGCTCCAAGTGCTTATGGAAGTAATATCTATGCATATAATCCAGGTAGTGATTATAAGAATCTTCTCTATGTTTTAGAATTAAATGGTGTAGTAAAGGGTATGTATACTATTTCACCATATGCCAATTTTGGAAATATAGTTAAGTCAGGAATGACTGTAAGTGAGATTGAAAGTAATGGTTTTTGTCAGAATACCAATTGTGGTATGTCCAGTCTTTATACCTACGAAGCTGAAGGCTATACAGTAGAGGCTTATGTAGATATTAATGGTACTGATAAGGTTTATGCTATAAGATGCTATTCTGATGACTATGATTTTGATACTATGATGTGCTCAGATTATAACACTGAAAATTATAATAATATGACTAGTGCAACATATAATGGAAAAACTCTTTATGTGTCAGATGAGTACGATAAAGAGGTAGTAGAATGTATGTCAGCTTATAGAGTAGCTGTAGGCTTAAGTGCTTTGACAGTATATGAGGGCTGTGGAAGAGAGATGGCAGAAATCGGTGCATCTCAGGGTTATTCCAGTGCCTCAAATTATACCACTGATGAGAAGAGTATTATGAAAACAGCAGTTAAGAAAGCTGGTTCAGGTCAGATTAACACCAATCTTAGAAGTGTATTTGCAGGAGATAATTATTCAGATCCATTTACTGTAGTAACCAATTGGTCAGAGTTAGGTACAACATATTCATCATTAGTCGATAGTACTTTTAACTGTGTAATGGGCGGATTTGCTTTTAGTCCAAGCTATGAAGACAGTTTTACCTATGTAGTTTTATGGGGTGCAACTAAAGGGGGACTTGCTTAGATTAGATATATTAAAAATATTTAATCAGGTAGGGCATTAAACGTTTAAAGGAGCGGTATTTATGAAGTTACATTTCAAAGGAATAATAAGTTTTGCATTAAGTATTTGCCTCGTTTTTTCCGGAATCTTAGGAGCATTTTCCCAGAGTAAAAATGCATCTGCAAAGATTAGAATAAGTGCAAAAAAAGCGACTATTTACGTAGGTAAATATAAGCAGTTAAAGCTTAAGGGATTATCCAAGAAAAAACAGAAAAAGGTTAAGTGGAAAAGCAGAAACAAAAAGGTAGTAAAAGTTGGAAAACATGGCAAGATTAAGGGTGTTAAAAAAGGTCGTGCCTATGTAATCGCAACATTTAAGAAGAAGAAATATAAATGTCTTGTAACAGTTAAGAAAAAGGCTACAGCAAGTGCTTCGGCGTCACCACAAAGCTCAAGCGCAGCAGCTTCAGCCTCACCAGGAACTTCAGCTTCACCCGGAAGCTCATCTAATCCATCTGAATCAAGCTCACCAGAGGCTTCAAGTTCACCGGATGATGGCAATAACGAGATAATTAATTCTAATTCCAAAACTCTTTCTGTAAGCACTATGCAGGTGGTTATGGGAGAGTATTACAGTGATACAAGATCGCGACTTGGTGATCCTGTAAGAACTGCAAAAAGTGCATATGGAACAGATTTATATGTATTTAGAAAGGGTTCAAGTACAAACTATAGCGCAATTCTTTATGTACTCGTAAAGGATAGTAAGGTTGTGGGTGCATATACAATGTCAGCCTATGCTAATTATGCTAATATAGCACAGTCAGGTATGAGCGAATCTCAGCTATCTTCAAATGGCTTCTATCAGAATACTAATTCAGGAATGGAAGGCCTTTATTATTACGAGGAGGATGGCTGCTTTATAGAGGCTTACGTGGATCCTAAAAATACAAAAAAGGTCTGTGCTATCAGATGTTATACAAATGATTTTGATTTTGATACCATGATGCGTTCAGATTATAATACAGAGAATTATAAGAGCCTTGATAGTGTAACCTATAATGGTGCATCCCTTTATGTATCTGATGAATACGATAAAGAGGTTGTAGAATTAATGTCAGCTTATAGATTAGCTGTAGGTTTAAGTGCCTTTACAGTATATGAAGGCTGTGGCCGTGAGATGGCTGAAATCGGAGCATCAAAAGGCTATTCCAGTGCTTCAGATTATTCTGATGACGAGAAGTCTGTTATGAAAACAGCAGTAAAAAAAGCTGGTTCAGGCCAGATTAGCACCAGTCTTAGAAGTGTTTATTCCGGAGATACCTATTCTGATCCATTTACTGTAGTAACTAACTGGGCAGAGTTAGATGCAACATATCCATCATTAATAGACAGTACTTTCAACTGTATAATGGGTGGATTTGCCTATAGTCCAACCTATGAAAACAGTTTCACTTATGTAGTTTTATGGGGAGCAACCAAGGGAGACTTAGCATAAAATTGCATTAAAATTTAAGAGAAAAATATTTCAAAAAAACATACAAAAAATCGATAAAAATATTAGGAAAAAAACGATGATATTATTAGAAAAATAACGATAAAATTTTAATGTTTTTAAGGAGTAAATTTATGGGAAGAAAATTCAAAAAAATTATGGGGCTTACTTTGAGTTTATGCCTTGTATTTTCTGGATTTGCAGGTGTTATAAAAAGTGAAAAATATGCATCTGCTAAGATAAGAATCAGCGCAAAAAAAGCGACGATTTATGTGGGGAAATATAAGCAGTTAAAACTTAAAGGAATTACAGCAAAAAAACAGAAAAAAGTTAAGTGGAAAAGTAAGAATAAAAAAATAGTTAAAGTAGGAAAACATGGTAAGATTAAAGGTATAAAAAAAGGTCGCGCTTATGTAATTGCAACCTTTAAAGGTAAAAAATATAAATGCCTTGTTACCGTGAAAAAAGCAGCAGGAAGTTCCTCTGAAAAGGATGTGGAAGACACCATTGTAAATTCTGCTTCAAAAACAGTTTCTATTAACACTATGCAGGTTGTAATGGGCGAGAATTATAGTACTACAAGGAGCAGACTTGGAAGCCCGGCAAGAACCGCTAAAAGTGTTTATGGAACTAACGTTTGTGTATTCAGACTTGGTGCAAGTAGCAATTATAAAAACATTTTATATGTTTTAGAAAAAGATGGTAAGGTTGTTGGAGCATATAGTATATCTCCAAATGCCAATTATGCTAATATAGCAAAGTCCGGAATGACAGCAGAACAGCTTGAGAAAAATGGTTTTTATCAGAATACCAATTCCGGAATGTCAGGCCTTTATTTTTACGAGGACGAAGATTGTTTTGTAGAGGCTTATGTGGACTATGAAAAGACTAAGAAGGTCTATGCTATAAGAACTTATTCAAAGGATTATGACTTTGATACCATGATGCGTTCTGACTATAACACAGACAATTATAAGAAGCTTACAAGTGTGACATATAATGGTATACAGCTTTATGTTTCAAATGAGTATGACAAAGAGCTTATTGAGAACATGAATTCATACAGACAGGCTGTTGGTTTAAGTACATTTACCGTATATTCAGGCTGTGGTCGTGAAATGGCTGAAATCGGTGGTTCTAAGGGATATTCCAGTGCGTCAGATTATTCTGATGATGAAAAAAGTATTATGAAAAAAGCCGTAAGCTCATCAGGCTCAGGACAGATTAAAACCAGTCTTAGAAGTATGTTTGCAGGTGATACTTATTCAGATCCATTTACTGTAGTAACCAACTGGTCAGAATTAGATGCAACATCTACATCACTTACTGATACCAGTTTTAACTGTATAATGGCAGGTTTTGCAGCTAATACTTCCACAGGTAATACATATACCTATGTAGTTTTGTGGGGAGCTAACAAAGGTGCTCTTGCATAAATTAGTAGCACAAAATTGTGCTGGCAAAATCTGGATAAAAGTTCAGAAAAATACTAAAAAAAATCAGAAAAAAATTACTTAGATAAAATTAAAACATTAAAACAAAAAATAAAAACAAAAATCTAAATTCAAGGGATTGTGGAAAAGGACTTTGAAAGTTCTCCACAATCCCTTTTTTACGGCAAAAATTTGCATTTTCGAGGGAGTTTATTAAATGTTAATTAAATTTCGTAATATTTTGTAATAAAATTCTTAAGTTTTCGTAAGAAAAGCCCTAAAAATAGTGCTTTTTCTTGACTAAAATTGCGAAAATCTATATAATAAGGATAAGAATGTCAGAAGTGAAAGCGAGGTGAGTAGGTTGGCTAATGAAATTCAGAATACTGCTACACTTAGCGAAGAAGAGAATAAAGAGCTAAAGAAGAAGTCGGCGATTAAAATGGCAGTTATGCTTTTATTGCTTGTAATCTTACTCATCTTTGCAGTTATAGCATGGTTTAGTATGAACAAAGAGTCCGATACAGATAGTGTCAATATGACAGCTAAGGATATAGAGTATGTAATATCCCCATTAGAGGGAAGTAATGGTATCTACTACAATGACTATCATTCAGTCATAAGAGAGGATACCAGTTCGGATGCCTATGTTTGGCAGATGACAACTAATGAGAATATGGATAATGTTGATGGTTCAGATGGAATATCACCGGGAGATTCAGGAAAGATTTCATTTAACGTAACTCCTAAGATTGATTCAGTTACAGCAACATTTGATTTTGAGATAATTGGTTATGAGGCTGGAACAGAAACGGATGAAACAACACAGGAAGAATCCATTACCATGACAGAGATAGCCAATACGTCCCTTAAGAATTATCTTAACGGACATATTTTACTCTTTGAAGACTATGACAGTACAACTGGTGAATACAGTGGATTGATTTCATCAGATGCTGACATGGAAAGAATTATACAGAAAACCTTTACCGGAATTGATACAGCTACACAGGTTGATATATACTGGCTCTGGCCGGAGAACCTAAGTAACTTAATCGAAGTATATGATGGCACAGATGTATTGGTGCATTCCTTAATAGCTGATGATACTTACGATGATGTAATACAGCATATTTGTGATTACCCTGCTTATTTCTTTAGAGGGGGTAACGATACAGAAGATTCGAGATTTCAGAATCTCACAGAAACAAAACTTAAAAATTCATATGATGACTATGGTAGATTATATGATGCGGCAGATAATGACATTGGAACAGGAATTAATTTTATATTTGTCAAGATGACAACATCCTGATAGGAGTGATTGATTTGAAAGAGAGAAAGAAAGAGACCTTGTGGCAAAGCGTCTGCAAGATGAAAACAAGTCAAAAAATTGAATTCACTCTGGCCGCTATTATTACTCTTGCTCTTACGGTTATGATTATTATACATGCTTGGTTTAATAATACTCAGCAAATGGAGAC
>JAILGL010000103.1 GCA_024696825.1 Lachnospiraceae bacterium | reverse complement strand
CGGAGCTTAAATTTGTGTTGTTACATCATTCCCATTCCTGGGGCACCGCCTGCTGGCATTGGTGGCTCAGGTTCTTTTATTGTTGATACTACTGACTCTGTTGTGAGTAAGGTTGAAGCAACGCTTGTTGCATTCTGAAGTGCGCTTCTTGAAACCTTTGCCGGATCAACGATTCCAGCCTTAACCATATCAACATACTCTTCTGTAATTGCGTTAAATCCTGTTCCTGGCTCAGCCTCACGAACCTTATTTACGATAACGCTTCCCTCAAGTCCTGCATTGTAAGCGATTGTATAAAGTGGAGCCTCAAGTGCTTTAAGAATAATGTTAGCACCTGTCTTCTCATCTCCATCAAGTGTATCGCTTAACTTAGCAACTTCCTTAGCAGCGTGAATATAAGCAGATCCACCACCTGCGATAATTCCTTCTTCAACTGCTGCTCTTGTAGCTGCAAGGGCATCTTCCATACGAAGCTTAGCTTCCTTCATCTCTGTCTCAGTAGCAGCACCAACCTTGATAACTGCAACACCGCCAGCGAGCTTAGCAAGACGCTCCTGAAGCTTCTCTCTATCAAATTCAGATGTTGTTTCCTCAATCTGAGCCTTAATCTGATTAACTCTTGCATCGATCTGTGCCTTATCTCCAGCACCATCAACAATAACTGTATTTTCCTTATCAACCTTAATGCTGTTAGCTCTTCCAAGCTGATCTAAGGTTGTATCCTTAAGCTCAAGTCCGAGCTCATCACTAATAACAGTACCACCTGTAAGAATTGCAATATCCTCAAGCATTGCCTTTCTTCTATCGCCATAACCAGGAGCCTTAACTGCTACTACGTTAAATGTACCTCTTAACTTGTTAAGTACAAGTGTTGTAAGAGCCTCACCCTCAACGTCCTCAGCGATAATTAAAAGCTTCTGTCCTGTCTTTACGATTTCCTCAAGAAGTGGAAGGATTTCCTGAATATTTGAAATCTTCTTATCAGTAATAAGGATATATGGATTGTCAAGTACTGCTTCCATCTTTTCCATATCAGTACACATATAAGCTGATACATATCCACGATCGAACTGCATACCTTCTACAAGGTCAAGCTCTGTCTGCATGGTCTTAGACTCTTCGATAGTAATTACACCGTCGTTAGAAACCTTTTCCATAGCATCTGCAACCATCTCACCAACAGTGTCATCACCTGCTGAGATAGCAGCTACTCTTGAAATCTGCTCCTTACTGCTTACCTTATCACTCATAGCCTTGATAGACTCAACAGCCTTATCAGTAGCCTTCTTCATACCTCTTCTTAAAATAATTGGATTAGCTCCGGCTGCGATATTCTTCATTCCTTCTGAAATCATAGCCTGTGCAAGAACTGTAGCTGTTGTAGTACCGTCACCTGCTACATCATTAGTCTTAGTAGCAACTTCCTTTACAAGCTGAGCTCCCATGTTCTCAAATCCATCTTCAAGCTCAATATCCTTTGCAATAGTAACACCATCATTTGTAATAAGTGGTGCACCATAACTTCTGTCAAGTACAACATTTCTTCCCTTTGGTCCAAGGGTAACCTTTACGGTGTTAGCTAACTTATCAACACCGGCTTCAAGTGAATTTCTGGCATCTGTGCCAAATTTAATTTCCTTTGCCATTATCTCTTTCCTCCTAAATTTATAAACCTGTCATATTCTAAGATGTATTTTTACTTTAAATATATATTACTCGCCTACCTTAGCTAAGATATCACCCTGCTTTACAATGATGAACTCTTCGCCATCAAGCTTTACATTAGTTCCTGAATACTTAGAATAGATAACCTTATCTCCTTCAGCAACCTGCATAACAACTTCCTTACCATCTATAACTCCACCAGGACCAACAGCAACAACAAGGGCTTCCTGTGGTTTCTCCTGAGACTTCTCTGGAAGTAAAATTCCTGACTTTGTAGTTTCTTCTGCCTCAAGCTGCTTAAGTACAACTCTGTCTCCTAAAGGTACTAACTTCATAGTAAACGCCTCCTTAATACTCTAAAAATAATAATCTAAACTCAATATGTTTTAATAACATTTATTAGCACTCATTCAATTCGAGTGCTAAGCACATTTATTAATATACTCCTTTTTATTTATAAATGCAAGTAGAAATATAAAATTTTTTATTTTTTTATAAAATACTTAGAATTTAATATCTGCAAGGCTTTCATAACGAATCCTGAGCTTAGGCATTGCATTAATGGTCTCATAATAATTATAGAGATTGTCACCCTCATCTATATTAACATTCTCACCTGTGGAAGGTGGGGCAAATATCTTAAGTCCGCAGTTAAAGCTTTCCTCTCTGTTATCTGTAAAGAAGGCTGGCATAAGGTCGATAGTCTCAACGCCCGGAGCCTTATAGAACCATCTTCCATTAATCTCCATCATAAGATTTAAATCAATGTCCTTACCCTCAAATGTTACTTCACAGAATACAGGTGCCTTTTCAAATTCAATATCAATCTCAAGGCCATCGCTATCCTCTGCTGAACCCCAGCGAAGCTTCTTAGGAAATGCATCACTCTTATCCTTTGCATATTCCTTTGCACTAATTTCAGGCTTAAAGAAATCATCCTTTAGAATCTCTATATAATCATCCATAAGAGGCTGTCTTATACCATTTTCAGAGTTATTAGGATCTTCGATTTCAAGGCCCAGTCTTCCCCTGTCTCTAAACTGATACATAGTATAGGCTGCAAGACTCTTTCTGTCGTGGTTTTTAAACTGCTTAGCAAGCTCTACAACGCTGTCTCCCTGAGCCTTTGGACCTGTAACATCACCATCATTATTAAATTCAGTAATAACAAGTGGTCTCATTTTTCCATCTGCAATAACATTATATCTGTCATAGGTTTTATCCACCAACTCCACAAATTCACTGACAGATTCCTTAACGCTATAGGTAGTGGAATCTTTTTCAGCCACGTCAAATGGCCATCCATAATGAAGGGAAAGATAACAGTCAGCTGACCATTCATCTGCTATAAGATAAGCCTCCATAAAGTCATCCTCATGCTCCAATGTGCCATCAGGACGTAAGAAACCGGTATCAAATATAGTAGTTATATTTGGCGCATATTCCTTAATAATCTTATGGAATTTTACGAAGAAATCAGCTATTTCCTTAAATGAATATCTCTGATTATGGGTAAACCAGTCACCGGCGCACTCGTGATTAATTCTTATTTTCATCTGGCCAAAGGTCTTTAATTCCTTAGCTATATTTATAAGCTCCTCTTCCTTTGTCTTACAGTCAATGGTAAGAGTAAGAGTTACATCCTGACCATGACGTCTTATATCTCTCATCTGCTCAAAAACGTCCTCGTCAGTGGCAACTCCTGTAGCTCCCTTATATGGGAAATAATCATCATATGGATAATCCCACTGGAAGGTAATCTCCATATCTGCACAGGCTACACTTATTCTCTCAGGCCACTCCTTATCATAAGGATAATAGGTATACATAAGACCTATATTTCTATGTGGTCTTCCAAGTTTTGTTAAAATATAATCCTGGTTAACATACTCCCCTCTCTCGCTTCCATCGCCCAAATCAAGGGCTATCTGTGCCTTTCCAAGATGTATTTCATTAAATGCTTTAATTTTCATAAAATACTTTCCTTTCTTTCTATAAAGACGACTTAAGTCTTACTTAGAATCCGTGGCCACCGCCACCGCCTCCGCCGCCTCCTCCTCCGCCGCCTCCGCCACTGGAGCTGGAAGAAGATTTTGAACGCTTTTCCTGTCTTAAGAATATATGTTTATCATGTAAATAATTAAATTTATAATGTGTTCCTAAAAGAAGCTCCTGATTAGTTGCCTCTTTATTAGAGGAAGTGCCTCTTGCAATAAGATAGTTTATAAATAAAGCTAAAAGAATAGCTATAAATGCATTGCTTATAAGCTTCATTTCAGAAAAAATCTTATGACCCTTTAAAAGCTGATACTCTGTATCAAAGACATTTATGGCACATTCATAATATTTCTCCTTTGTGGCAAGCTTATAAAACTTATCTGTAATCATGTCTGCATTGGAGTTAGTTATCTTTTTATAAATGGCACCATTACTGTGAATCCATATATTTCTGTTATCCATATCAATCATAAATATGGTACCACTGTCACTTCCAAAGAATTTACTGTAAACCGTTCTAATATAGTCTTTTGTAGACATGCTGTTAGTGGAAACACTTACAAATGCAACATTTCCATAGGCTGTAATATCCTGCATCTTATATACAAGACTGGTTTCATCCTCAGCCGATATAAGGTCAGCCTCGTCATCTATAAGAACTTTGTAGTCTGTTTCATCATTGATATATCGAAGGACGTGATGAAGACCGTTATCGTCGTCATAAACCACACCAGGTTCAAATGCAATACCCGGGTCAGATTCACTGGCAATTCTCTCAGCCTCAGATTCGTCCTCTTCACTCATAGAACCTTCTGCATCTTCCCCTTCCTCAACAGCTTCAAGATTATCTTCTATATCAGCTAACTCTATGATATTTTTAGTAGCAGCCTTGGTTTTCTTACCCTTTGTACTTACTACAAAAAGAATTCCAAGAACTATTACAAGACCCACAACCAAACAAATGTAAAAGATATTTGAAATTCTTTTAATCTTTTTAAGACTCTCTTCATTCACATTTTTATGGTCTAAGTTCTCATTTAAAACCTTATTTTCCATATTATCCACGATGATCACCTCCCTTATAAGTATGCATAACTATAGGGCGGCTTGAAAGCAGGTTAAAGTTATAGAAAATATCTGTAATCATAATAAATGTAGTTATAACTAAAAATACTGCCGCAGTATAATATATATAATCGTAAACGGGATTTAGAATCATAATTATTCCGGAAGCAATAAGCGCCAATGAAACAAATATATATCCCAGTCTCCTACCTTCTTTAACCTTTTTACTGGTTTTAATAATGGCTATAAATTCAAATATACCTGCTACTATAGGCATAATACCGTACATTCCGTTAAGATCAGTAAAAAACCTTATTACAAAATATACTATTAACATTGAAAATAAATACATTGCCACCTGAGAATTACCACTGTCTTTTGATTTTTTTATAACCTTTTTCGCCTGCTTCCTGGCTTCATCTGTTGTAAACTTATTAGCAGTATAAGCTCTATTTTGCATAAGCTTGGCAAACTCTGTAGGATTATTAGCTACATATTCATCTGTAGAATCCTTATACTTACTAATCATATATCCCAGGTCATCCTCTTTATTCTCCTTTATACTCACACTATTTAAGTCTGAATTATAAATGAATAAAAGAATTCCACTTATTAAACACACTATAAATAAAAGTGGACTTGGCTTCATAACTAAAAACAGATTAAGAAGCACAAATATCGGAAGTGCTAAAAGTATTGAAAATAAAAGGTATTTCACTCCTGAAATAGGAATGTCTGCCTGCACCCTTCCGGACTCTGCATTTACAGTTGCATAGGAAACTCTACCCTTGCTTCTGTAGGTTAAAAACCATACAGGAAACATTGTAAGCTTTACATCATCTATCTCTGGTTTAAATTTTGCACTAACACTATCAAAGGATTCATTAATATTATGACTGGTACTTGATAGTTCTGTAGAAAGCAGATTGTAAGAAGATTCACCACAATCTTTATACATTTTCTCTTCATAATCCTCAGGACTTAAGTCCGTATTATCAGCATAAAAACCTGTCAGAAATGCAGGTGTAAACTCCCGAATATTTTCCACCATATAAGGAGCTATAGTCTCACTGATGGAATCCGGAAATGTAGATGAAGCATCTGCACTAAATCCGTCAAACCATCCGGAAACATGGCCCTGTGTCAGGTAATAATCATAAATGTAATATCTGGAATTCGAGTTGTCTACCTTAGTTTCAACTGTAATATCAGTTTCATAGGAAAGAGTATATACATAATAAGGCATGTATATACCACGAAACTCCTCTAAAAAGCCTTCTTTTTTAAGACTGTTTGGTGCAAATATAGCTTTCTTAATTCTCTTCTTATAGATTTCTTTGCATTGCTGTTTACCTATCTGAAATGGAATTATTCCCTTAGGTCTAAGCTTCTTATCAATTCTTTCTGAAAGCACCGTGGAAGCGCCACAGTAAGAACAAAAGCTTGCAGCCGTTTGCTCATTGGCATAGATTTCGCCACCACATTGAGGACAGCTGTAAACTACCATATCCATGTATTCGCCTACCTCTGCTTCAGCCTCCTCATGTACTCCATAAGGATCAAAGCGCGAATTACAGGATTCGCAAACCATGTCTTGAGTTGCTATGTCGAACTTTAGTCTGCCTCCACAATTAGGACAAATGTACATAGTTGCTCCCTTCTTTTTTTGATTCTTTTTATTTGATTCTTTTTATTTGATTTATTATTTAGTGAACTACAAATACCAGATCATAACCATTTTCCACTGCATTAAAGAAGAAATAATTATCCTCTATAAGCTTGTTATCATAGTCCTCGTAAAGCTTTACAAGGTCTGGTCTTTTAGTCACTGGAATATTTCTCTCCGGTTCCTCTACACTTATTATATTAGCCCTATCCTTCACCCTGTGATGGCTGAAATGATAGAATATAAGAGGTACTTCATCATTTACAAAATACTCTCCATTTTTCTCACTTATAAAACGTCCCTGAATATTCCAAAATGCAACGTTACATCCAATATGCTTAAGCACATATACACCCTCAAAAAGTCCTGGTGCAAAGTCTAACCACTTCTGATCCCAGGCATAACCATTTTCAAAATCAAGCTTGCATTTATCATGCATTTTACTGGCCCACCAGGTTAAAAGTTCCATTGCATTTTTATCATTTTTTAATCCTAAAAAACCCAGATTAAAAATTCCAAATTTACAAAAATCATCAGGCTTAGAAAGTACTGTTTCCTTGTTTTCATTTAGGGATGCAATATGTGGCGTAAGGACTATGGAATTATCCTCCAAAGCCTCATATATAACCTCCGGACTGTGATAAAGTCTGGTGTCTGAATCCATAAATAAAAGCTTATCAATGTCTTTATTTTCGAGAAGCCATTTCATAAAAAATGGTTTTACGGAAGTATTTAGATCCACTACCGTATAGTTTTTTACAAGGTTAGAAAAGTCCGGAATATTAATATCCTCAACAAATAAATACTCCATTCCCTCGGCGCGTTTATTAATCTCAGAAAGAACTTTTTCATCCTCATTTTTGTCTGCCAGAAGCAGATAGAAATCCACTTCCGGACAGTATTTTTTCACAGTTGCATAAAGACCTGTTATCTGTGCAAAATAATTAATAGATGCAATAGTGCATATAGCTTTTCTTTGCATTTTTTTAATCCTCTTCTCATGTTTACTTTGTTACTTTTAAATACTTATTCTTCTCAATTATTGCAAAAATTTTGCAATTCTCATTCTATTTTTTAAGCTTATTTTACTCTTACGGTAAATACAGCTTTCTTTCTGCTGCCGTCAGTTGCTATGGCAATGATTCTTACCTTGCCCTTCTTAATACCCTTAACAATTCCGGCAGAGGTAACTGTAGCCCTCTTTTTATTAGCTGACTTAAAGTATACACCTGTTGATGCATATTTCTTACCTGGCTTAATTACAGCCTTAAGCTTAATTTTCTTTTTAACCTTAACAACCTTTTTACCCTTTAATTTAAGCTTCTTAACAGGCTTTTTCATAACTCTTACGTAGAATTTCTTAACCTTGCCTGTAGAGGTAGTTACTTTTATTACAGTCTTTCCAGTCTTTTTCTTAGCCTTAATAAGACCTGATGCACTAACTGTTGCGATTTTTTTATTAGATGAAATGTAGCTTAAAGTTGAGCCTGTGCTTGATACTGCCTTAAGTCTTAAGCTCTTACCTGGAGCTAATTTCCACATTTTACCAACAGTTATAAGTCCCGTTCCACTTACTCTACCCTTTACGCTAAGAGTTTCTGCTGCTGCAGATGCACCGGGATCTGCGCTTGTAGTAGGATCTGTGCTTGTACTTGGACTTGCACTGGTTCCAGGACTTGCGCTGGTTCCAGGACTTGCACTAGATGCAGGGCTTGAACTGCTTGCTGGCTCTGTACTTGTTGCAGGGCTTTCACTTGTCGCTGGACTTGCACTGGTTGCAGGACTTGAACTAGGAATAACTCCATCATTAATTATTAAGAGAATTTCTTCCTCTGTTAAAATATCATCACTTAAGGTTGCATTTGTCCCTGCATAGGAAAGATAGGTTTCTGTCTTATCCTTGTGGAGACTGTAAAGAGCCGCAAGGGCTCCCACATAGCAGGCATTATAGTCAAGAGCCACCTCATTACAATAATAATCTGACTGTAAATCCTGATATACACCATTTCTTCCAGGACCACCAACCATGGCACCAAGAAGGGTACGTCTTCCCTCTTCATTTACCACACCTGCATCTGAAGAATTAGAAGCAGCTCTGTGGTGCGGATACTTTGGTGAATTCTCATTATAGCCTATTGCATAGCATCTCTTGGCTGGATTATCACCAATCATATAATTCATCTGAGATGTAGCCCAGTCACCATAGGTGCTTGAACCTGACATCTTATCATAAACAAGTCCTACAAACTGAGCTGCAGAACTATATCTGCATGAACCCCAGTCACTCATAACATTGAATAAACCATCAATCTTGCTGGCATTTTTAACTGAATTAGCAACTCCTGTAAGCTTTGAACTATCTCCCATAAGGATTGCAGCCATTGCACCTGAGTTATCCCAGTCCATAATCCAGCCTGAGTTTACATATCCCTCACTGTCATAAATCTGCTTATATGAGCTGTCGCCGGTTGCAATATAAAGAGCTGCTGCAGCAAGGCCGTAATCATCCTTCCATGATGAAGAAGGATACTCACCAACACTTGCACAACCCTTTGAACTACAGTTTTTCGCAAATGTAAATAAATCCTTTGCAGTCTTTAAATCACTTGCTCTTCCAAAGTTTTTATAGTTAATGGCTAAGGCTGCGATAGCAACACTAACCTCGTCTGTTGCAGGATTAGATGATGTTGCCCAGTAGGTAGGTCTACTTGTAGTCTGATTCTCAGGAAGTCCCCAGTAGCTGTGATCTGAGCCACCCTCTCCTACCTGATAACAGAAACCTACTACACTATCGCCATCATAAAGAGTACAACGTGTAAAATAATCACAGAAATAATTTAATATAGTCTGTGCATGATTCTTAGAATCAGTTGCCTCAAATGCATCCGGATACTCATAATAAATGGTTCCAAGAAGTGAAGCTGCAAATCCCTGTGGAAGACCGAATTTTACGTGGTCTCCTGCATCGTGGAATCCACCTGAAACATCGATATTACTATAGGTCTTGCCGTTTATGGTAGTAGAAACGCTCTTATCATAGGTATGACAATCACCTCTCCAGGCTACCTTTGAATTCTCATCTACCTCATAGCCACACATGTTGGCATCGAAGAAATATAATGATTCCTGTAAGAGCTTTGCATAGTTATATTCCACATTTAAATCAGTATTGGTACTGGTATCTACACTTGAAGCTGAGCTTCCACCGCCTGAACCGGATCCACCTGAATCACTACCTGTTATACCATCAGAAATAGCTTCACCGTTAATCTCATATACTGAATAATCTCCAAAATTAGAAGGTCCCACATTACATCCAACCTTATAATCTTCACCTAAGGATAAACTTCCATTAGCAGGAATCTGATGTGCATAATGTATAAGAAGTCCCCCCAAAGACTCATCATACTTTACTGACACCGTATCTTTGTAAGCCTTAATGTCACTAGGTGCCGAACTTACCTTCTGAAGAATAGTAACACCATTAATAGCTGTAGATGAATTATTAGTTAGGGTATAATAAACCTCTGTGTAATAATCATTTGTTGTAGCATAGCTTCTGGATGCTGTCACGTCACTTGTACTAGCTGCATCTGACTTTTTATAATCTCCTGTAAAGCAGGAAACCACAAGTGCTAATGCAGTTATACATGTAGCAATTTTCTTACCCAATCTCATTATTTTTTCCTCCATTTAAAATAATACTTTTTATATTTTCTATTAATTCCTCATATACATTTAATACATTGAAAATTATTTTTTCTTCTCACTGGTCTCTCTAATTTTAACCTTTTGAGTTTTATAATATCTAAGCACATGATAAACATATTCAGGATCACCATATACTGAAGTATTTAACTTAGCCTTCATTTCCGCAGAAAAGATTGCCGCATTATTTTCTGAAAATCCTCCATAGTGAAGATTCGCCCATCTGATATAGCCATAACCGTAATTATAGCCCTGAAGTGCAAGCTTTAGCCTTTCTATATCCTTAGGACTTTTACACTCCGCAATGTCTAAACATACTGAAAACAGATGAATTCCGGCATTAATACTTTCCTCCGCTGTAAGCACCGGATTATTCTGTCCGTAGCCCGACTCCGAGGACTGCATGACATCGATACCCTGGCCACCTGATTCCTGCTCAGTAATAGCCATTATTACCTCGATATATTCACCAATATTATAAATGTTACAATGCTTCTCCATTATGGCTCTATAGCTCTTGGTGGAATCTGAAACATCACTTTTATAAACCTTTACGGTTTTTAACTTAGCCTTTTTACGTTTTCTTTTTTTCTTTTTATTCTTCTTATCACTGGTAACAACCTTTGTCTGTTTACCAGAAGGCTTTTTTCCCTGCTTTGAAAAAACGGTTCCCTTAAGCACAAATATTAATGCAATTACCACTACTCCAATCCATATATAGGGGAGCTTTACAAACTTAACCAGTGCAGCATCTTCACCATCGATGGTTTTAATATTAGACTTAGGCTTTTTGCCCGTCAAAATATTACCAAGAATAATTATGGCGTGTTCCTCGATAAAATCCCTATCCTTGGCAACCTCTTTATATTTTTTATAACCATGTTGGGAAATGTATTTTGCACGAAGCTTTCTATGCTCAGTAAAAGCATAATATTCTGTCTTTCTAAAAATGCTTGCTTTTTCCTTTTTTGAAAGAGAAAAAAACTTATCTCTAGCCTCTTTATCCAGGCTATATACAACTTTCTTTCTGTCCATTAAAGTACTCGTCTCCTTAAAATCATATAGATGGTTTCATTATACTCTTTATGGAGATTTCATACAAGCATTTTCACCTATATATCAAGTGTAGAAATGCAAAAAAAAACGACCACACATGCAATGAGATTATTCTTAATCCACTTGCAAATGTAGTCGTTAAATCCATTAAGGAATGGAGCTGCCGGGAATCGAACCCGGGTCCGAACTATCTTCCAATGTTCTTCTACTGTCATAGTCAGTGTTTTGTAATTCCCTGAAAACTAACGCCCACTAACAGGCTTTAATCCCAGGTAGCTTCATAAATACTTGAACAGTCTCAAAGCTTTGACTGACAAGTTGTCCTGCTAGGTCTGATGCCGAGGTCTTAAGTCGCAGGTAACTCAAGTTCGACAAGCTACGCTTAGGCAGCTAATGCAACTTTTTCGTCTGCATTTATATTTAAAGTACCGGATTATTAACGTGATTCCCGATAGACACGGACAGCTTCACCATCTTCCATTAGCCCGTCGAAACCATTGCAACCCCTTATAAAAAATAGGGAATGGTTATTAGGTTAGCCTTATACTAACACCTCAAATATCAAAAATCAAGAGTTTATATAAATCTTCATAAATTCTTAAGAATCTTGCATTACAACACCATCAGTTTCTAAAAATTTAAGAATCAACTCTCTCCCAACCCATGATTTCTTCAACCTCTTTAATAACAACCTCTGCTGCTTTCTTATGGCTCACTGGTGTTGGATGCCAAAATGTACCATAGCCATCTTCCTCTAACTGATGAGGAAGCTCCTTATAATAAATCTCATTATCGCCAGTCTCATTTTTATAAGCATTTACTGCCTTAACTGTAGTGTCATTTAATCTGTCATCCATAGTTCCAAATATACATAAGATTTTTGCAGCCTGATTTTTACTTCTAACATATTTTAAGAAATTAACATAGCCCTCACAGAACTCATCATTTCTGGACTCCATACTTCTTGTATAACTGCAGTCATTAGTTCCAAGATAAATGATTATAAGCTCTGGTGAGTATTTGGAAAAATCCCATTTTTCCCAGGTCGCCTTATCCTCTTTAAAATAATCTCTAAAAAGGCCGCCGTCTGTATATTTATAAAGCATTGGCATAAGCCAGGATTCATCCTTTTTCTCAAGCTCATCTCCTATATAGCCTGATATTATGCCCTTTCCATTCCAAGCCACAACATTAACATCTGCATCGAAGGCTCTTACAGTTGTAAGAGAATAGGATTTACAAGGATTCTCATCCTCTGTTCTGTGTTCCATAAGCTGAAGATTACCGTCCACACCATAACCACAGGTAATGGAATCACCTATAAATTCAATTCTGTGAGCCTTACTTGGAGCAGGAATCATTACCTCACTATCTGTAACAATCTCCTTTATTCCACAAATTGCATACTCAGGCTCAGAGTATTTCATAATCTTTATAAGAAGCCTCTTCTTCTCGTCACATTTTACAAGGGTATAGAGCTTCTTTTCCTCAGTGACAACTATTCTTTTATCCTTAAATTCGCCTCCAAGATCAAGCTGGCGAGTTATATTATTATTCTCGTCAACCTCCCAGGCATATACACCGATGTTTGCCTTATGAAATGAAGGTCTTACAGAATCATCAGTCACAAGCATTACCCTTGCAGCGCTACCCTCAATGATAAATTCTATACCACTTCCTGAATATCCTATATATCTTATACCATCGCGATAAACAGTTCTTCCACATATCTTAACATTAGTTTCATCTGCTTTATAATTTATAGTTGTAGTTAACATTTTTTCTCCTCACAATTCTTTTAATATGATTAATACTATTAATCCTCTGTAACTGTTATAAACAGCTTGTTTTCCGTAATTACACTCTCTCCTGATAAAAGCTTATAAACAAGATTTATACTAACTCCCTTTTCTGAAGACTTAACCTCCTGCAAAATGGTATTTATCTGCATATCCACAGCCATACCTCCTGCACTGTAATTAACCCGAGTTATACCCGGCTTAAATATCATTAAGGAATCGATATACCCCCTTCTTTTAATCTTAATTTCCGATTTGGAAGCCTTAATTACAACGATATTTTTACCATCCTCAGTAATCTCGGTATATTTTATAATATACCTGTCTCCAATAGGTTTATATACAGCCTCATAGCTTTCATTTACTTCAACGCTCTCTCCATAGGAGCTATGCTCTCCATTAATACTTATTCTTGCCATATCTTCCTCTCATATGGTGTTTTAACTGATATTACTAATTTTACTTTATTAAAACTGAATATTACCATAATTATCCTTTAGAATAATTACACGAAATATTCCACTTTTTTAGATTATAAAAGAATAATTATTCTATTGCAACATCAAATAATAATAAAGTATAATATCCTTATACTCTAAGTATGAAGAGGAGAAATATTATGTATACAGTCTTTATAGCAGATGACGAGTTACTTATTCGTCAGGGTTTAAAGAAAATAATTAATTGGAAAGCCTTAGGGTTTAATATTATTGGAGAAGCCTCTAATGGCTTAGAAGCATTTGAAAATATAATTAAAAAACAGCCTGATCTGGTTCTTTTAGATGTAAGAATGCCTAAGATGATTGGTACTGAGATTGTTAAGCAGGCAAGAGAAGCAGGTTTTAAGGGTAAGGTCATCATCCTCAGTGGATTTACCGATTTCAAATATACTCAGACAGCTATACAGTACGGTGTTGACTACTATCTTGCAAAGCCTATAGACGAGGATGAATTACTCGATGCAGTAACTAATATTGCCAAGCAGTTCTCAGTGGAAAATCAAAAGAGTGAGACCCTTATAACTTATCGTCAGAGAGCTAAGGGAAGTATAATATTTGACTTACTTATGAATAAGGCTGATTACGATAAAATTGATACAGAGGACATAGGCATAACTGCTGACAAATATCAGGTAGTTATCTATGAGCAGTACGGAACCGGTAAGACCGGTATGACCTATAAATTTTCAGATCTTTTAAAGGTTACAAACTCTCAGAAAAACACCTATGAAACCATACAGATAGATCAGCACGATATATTAATCCTAAAGGACGATTTTATCATTGGCAAATTTAATGAATTCTTGGATCATTATAATCGCAAATTAAAGCCACAGAAGCACTCACCTCTCGATACATTGTTTATCGCCTATGGTAGGGTTGTGGATTCCATTAAGGATATTCATATCTCCTATGAAGAGGCATCAAGACTTCTTATAAGAAGATTTTTCTGTGAGAAAAATCAGCATACCGTTGGCTATGCTGACCTGCCTTTAGTTGATGAAGAGAATCCATTTATTATATCACCGGAGCTTCTTGAAAACTGTTGTGAGGAATATCTTAACCTTCTTCAGACCGGTAAGAAAAACCAGTTAGATGAAACCCTGGATAACCTTAAGAAGAAGCTCTACAACTCTCCTGATGATATAGCAAGGATAAAGCTTTTCTTAACTGACCTCTATCTTTCAGTTAAGGAGAAAATATTCCATCTCTACAACAACACAGACATAGCATTTATGAGCAATGCTGATATTATTCAGTTTATCACTAATAAGAACTATCTCTATGAGATAATTGATTTCTTAAAGGAACAGTTTAACCTTATTATTTCAAGTATTGGCAACTCTTCCAGTGACAGCGTTATCGATAATATCATGCACTATATCAAGCATAATTACATGAACGATATTAAACTTGAAAGCTTAGCTCCAATGTTTGGATATAACAGCTCCTATCTTGGAAAAATATTTAACAAAAAGGTAGGCATTGGTTTTAATATATTTGTAGATCAGGTTCGTATAGATAAGTCTAAGGAGCTTTTGGAAAACAGTTCCCTTAAGGTCTATGAAATCGCTGAAAAGGTTGGGTATCACAATGTTGATTATTTCCATACCAAGTTCAAAAAATATGTTGCCATGTCACCTGCAGAATATAGAAAATCTAAGAAAAAGCAGTAACAGACAATATAAAAAATAATTATTAAAATAAAACAGACTATCAAAGGTTTTTTAACCAATGATAGTCTGTATTTTTATTATAAGATTTTACATAAAGTTTCTTTACCAAATCTCTTAAGCTAAGTTTCCTGAGCTTTCAACTGCAAGCTTTCCTGTCTTATAGCCTGTTCCATTACCAACCTTATAAGCTATATAATTACCGCTTACCTTAATCTGCTTAAGGGCATATGGTGACTTATAATAATTCTCACATTTCCATAAAAGATTTGCAGAATTATCAGATATTGTATACTTATAGATAGCATTGTTCTTATAATCGATATAATAATAAATGTTATCCTTAAATCTTACAAATGAAGCTATCTTTGCAGAATAGAGAAGTGTAAAGGTCTTAGCAAGCACTGTCTCCCTTTCGCATACTCCACTTGGGCTTATGTAAAGCCACTTTCCATCATTTCTTACAAATGCAGAGTTAACCTTCTGCCAATACTTCTTATCATACTTAGTGGTAGAAGTAAGCTTACCAACGCTATAGCCGTAATGCTCACCCTTCTTTAACTTCTTATCACTAAGCATAAAGTAATCATGCTTAACTACACCATACTGATCTGCAAGCTTTATGGCATCTACAGGATCGTCAAATGTAACGTCTACATTTAACCAATACTTACCAATCTTAACCTTGTTCCACATATGATTCATCTTCTCAGACTGAATAATCTTAGACTTAATACCAGCCTTGTTAAGAAGAAGCATATATGCGATGGTATAACCCTGGCAGTTAGCCTTGTGGTCTACTAAAGCGCCATAATCCTTAACTCTTGAAGTATTAGCCTTTTTGTCATTATAGGCTGTTGTAGATACGATATAATCGTGAAGCACTAAAGCCTTTTCAATCTTAGTCATCTTAGAATCAAGCTTACCTATGGCTGTACTTACTGCAGTGTCAAGCTTTGCCTTAGCCTTTTTAATGGCACCCTTTTTAGGAGCTCCACTACTCTTAGCATAGGTAGATGAATAACCAAGACCAATCTTTACAACCATGTCATTAGACTTTTTTCTTGAAACTGTATATGAAGTTCCGGTATAGAAAAGCTCTGGTGTATTATTAACTATCTCAGACATCATTTTCTTAAGCTTCTTATAATTCTTCTTATAGTTGATATTATATTTTGAAACATCAACCTCTGTACTGTAACTCTTGTAAGCAGCTATAATAGCTGTCTTAGCACCGCTGTAATTAGGCTTTGTAGCAGCGCTTGCACTTTCCTTCACACATAAAGGAGTAAAGAGTACTGCAAATAAAACTAACATAAAGGTTAAAATTCTTTTCTTTAACATATAATCCTCCATTCTTAGCTAATTAATCTTGTGATTATCAAATACTTATACAATCACAAATTAATTACTAACTAGTCACTACTAATCATAATGTTTTAAATAAAATCACAAACTGTTAATAAACTGCTGTGCTGTTCTTCCTGAAGCACCACCTGATCTGAGTTCCCACTTAGAAGCTTCCGCAAGAAGTTCCTCCTTCGTCAGACTCTTATCCCCCTGTTTATCATAAAGGCCTTCCACAATATTTAAGAATTCCTTATGATTAGGTTTAAAGTATCCTATGGACACACCAAACCTTGCCACTAATGAAAGCTTTTCCTGCATGGTATCTGACCTATGAAGTTCATCATCAGACATATCACTTCTATCACTCCAGGTCTCCCTGATAAGATGTCTTCTGTTAGAGGTTGCATAGATAAGTACATTTTTAGGCTTTGTCTCCAAACCACCTTCTATAAGGGCTTTAAGATATTTATACTCTATCTCAAACTCTTCAAATGAAAGGTCATCCATAAAGATAATAAATTTATAATTTCTATCCTTAATCTTGGAAATGATTTTATTAAGGTATTTGAATTCATGCTTATATACCTCTATCATTCTAAGACCTTTATCATAATACATATTGAGAAGCGCCTTGATACTGGTAGACTTTCCTGTACCTGCATCACCATATAAAAGCACGTTATTACAAGGCTCGCCATTAAGGAAGCTTTCTGTGTTATCAACAAGTCTCTTCTTCTGATCCTCATATCCTATAAGACTGTCTAAGGTCATATTTCCAATGGAAGTTATAGGTATCAGAAGATCTTCCTCTATCACATCCTTTTTATCATTAATTCTAAATGCAGAGTTAAGTCCTAAGGTTCCGACTCCATAGGAGCGATAAAATGAAGTGAGACTTTTATACATGTCATCCACATTTTCTGCCTTATCAAACTCCTCTGTAAGAAATCTTACCTTTTCACTTACACTCTTGTTATAAACATTCTCACTCTTCTTAACTGCCTTATAATCTGAGATTATAGAGAAACAGTTGATGCCAAGCTTTTCTTCCACCCATGAAAAATCATAGTCATAAATTGCCTTAAATATTTTTAAGTCCTCTTTTACCAAAAGCACCACTGAACCATCCAGATTCTCAGACTTTTCAGCCACAAGAGCAAATGGAGTTTCACTCATTGCCAAAATGAAACTAATATAACAATGCCATAAGTTTTTGTCAAAACCGTAACAGGTTGCAAGATTTAATAAATCACTTACAGCCTCGTAAATATCAGATTTTATTTCTTTTTTATCTTCATCGCTCATTTCTAATGATGAGATTGAATAAGCTATACTTTCCAGTATTCTTCCATATTCAAAGTCCCTCAGAGAGATAAGATTTGATAATAAATCTGTCATATATAACCTCCCTACATCTGCTCCGGTGCGCTTATTCCAAGTAAATCAATACCTGTATTTAAAAGCTTTAAGATGAATTTACTTAAGTTAATCCAAGCCTTCTTTTCCTCTTCATTATCGTTATTAAGTATCTTATGCTCATGATAAAATACATTATAATTTTCTGAAAGCTCATAGATAAACTGGCAAATCTTATAAGGTGCATTTTCCTTACTTGCACTGGCAAATGTATCTGTCCACTTAGCCGCAGAAAGAAGTAAATCTGTCTCTTCCTTTGAACCAAAATTCTTAAACTCCTCATCTGATGGAAGTACATTTTCAGCCGCCGCCTTTCTAAGAAGTGACTTAATTCTAACTATGGTATAAAGGATATATGGACCTGTATTACCTTCAAATGAAGTAAATCTGTCGATATCAAATACATAATCCTTAGATGCCTGGTTACTTAAATCGCCATATTTAATGGCTGCAAGAGCAATCTTATCTGCTGCATCCTTTAAGGTTTCCTCATCCATGCCTCTGTCAGACATTTTCTCGGTAACCTTATCTGTAACCTCTTTAATAAGCTGCTCAAGACGAAGAACGCCGCCGTCCCTGGTCTTAAATGGCTTTCCATCCTTACCATTCATGGTACCAAAACCTAAGAAATCAAGCTCTACATTATCACCGATAATCTTAGTCTTTCTGGCACATCTAAATACCTGCTCAAAGTAGAGAGACTGTCTCTTATCAACTACATACATAATTCTGTCAGGATCAAAGAGTTTTCTTCTCTCAACTATGGTTGCAAGGTCTGTTGTATTATAAAGAGTTGCACCATCTGATTTAAGAATCATACATGGTGGAATCTCCTTCTTATCAGTCTCCTCACTAACATCTACAACTAAGGCTCCCTGATCGATATGAGCATAGCCCTCGCTCTTCATATATTCAACCATATCAGGAATATACTCCTGAGCATCAGACTCCTTCTTCCAAAGCTCGAAGGAAACATTTAACTTATCATAAATCTTCTTAAGGTCAGCAACACTTACCTCGATTATATGCTTCCAGATAGCAAGATATCCGCGCTTTTTGCTCTGAAGCTCTGCTGTAGCCTTCTGAGCCTGCTCCTTATATTCAGGATGCTCCTTAGAATAGCCATTGGCATAAGGATAGATTTCCTCAAGGTCTGACATGGTAAATGGAGCTTCCTCAGGATACTCTCCTTCAAAGCTTTCATCAAAGTAAACCAGCTCAGGCTTTCTAGCCTTTAACTCTGTAATAATAAGACCTATCTGAAGTCCCCAGTCTCCAAGATGCACATCACCTGTTACATCATTACCGGCATATTTCTTAATTCTCTTAATACTCTCTCCTATTACTGCAGAACGAAGATGACCTACATGAAGAGGCTTAGCCACATTAGCTCCGCCGTAGTCAATTATAATCTTTTCATTCTCATCTGCATTAACCCCAAGCTTCTCATCCTTGCACATTTTAAGAGCATGACTTAAAAGATATTCATCACTTAAGGTAATATTTATAAAACCAGGCTTTACCATCTCAACAGTTTTAAATGCAGCGACCAGGGAAAGCTTTTCAACTACCTCATCAGCAATCATAAATGGAGCTTTCTTATACTCCTTAGCTGCTGCAAGTGCACCATTACACTGAAACTGACAAAGGTCAGGTCTGTCTGACCATTTAATAAATGCATATTTCTCATCATAACCTGCTGCCTTAAAAGCCTTTACTAACTCGTTCTCAATCTCATTTAAAATAGAATTCATAATCATCTTCCTTTACTTCTTTTTGTTTTACAATCCCATCTATAATATCATAATAATTCTCAAAGGTTTTCTCACAACACCCCGGATTATCTATAATTATACCACCTCGCACAAGTCCCATAATGGTAAATGACATAGCAACTCGGTGATCATTATAGGTATCAAGTGTTACGAAAGAATCATCACTTAAAGCTTTATCCGGATTAATTACAAATGAATCCTCAGTGATTTCACAAAATACACCTATTCTATCCATAACATCCTTTATAACTGCAAGTCTGTCTGACTCCTGGCCTCTTATGTGAGAAAGCCCCGTAATACAGGTTTCTCCCTTAAGAAATGGTGCCATGGCAGCTACTGTTAAAGCCTGATCTGAAAAATCTGCCATAGAAAGACTAACACCCTTTAGAACCTTATCTTCAGGGCCTTTAACTATTATCTCAGAATCATTATTCTCTGAAATAACAGCCCCCATTTTTTCTATAACATCTAAGAATTTCACATCCCCCTGAAGAGTATCCTTAGTAGCATAGGCCACTGTGCTCTCACCACCTGTAAGAGATGCAAGTGCGTAGAAATAGCAGGCCGCCGACATATCGGGCTCCACCGTATACTCACTTACCTTATACTCACCCTTTGTAACAAGATAGCTGTTACCATTCTCTGTGACTTCACCATTATAGCCAAACTGCCTCATCATTTTAACGGTCATATCCACGTAAGAACGGGCTTCTCTTGTACCTGTAAGCTTTATAAGAGTTTTATCATACTTAAGTGGCAAAACCATAAGTAATGCACTTAGATACTGACTGCTTTTATCTATATTTAACTCAATCTCCCGATATGAATTATCAGCTTTAATTTCATCTTCCTTAGAAGCTTTTTTAGAAGCTTTGTCGCTTTCCATGCTTACTCTAATCGGAAAGCTAAGCCTCTTATCCTCAGGCCTTTCAATCCTTACACCTAAGGATTCAAGAGCCATATATAAGTCCTCCATGGGACGCTCTGCCATCTGATCAGAGGATTTAATATTATAGCTGCCTCCACTTAAGGCAAGAAATGCAGTTACAAATCTCGCACAGGTTCCGGCGCTTTTTACATCTACTGTCGCATTACTCTTTGGCACCCTTCCACCGGTTCCAAGAACTCTTATTTCATGGGCCATTTCATCCACAGACACCTTAAAGCCAAGGTCTGTTAAAACGGATATAAGGGCTCTTGAATCTCCACTTAAGTGAATTCCCTTAAGTAAGACCTCTCCCTCATTTAAGGCAGATAAGAGCAGGGCTCTGTTAGTCATACTTTTGGAGCCTGGGACAGTAACACGTAGATAAGGCTTTTTACTAAGCCTTTTAACCTCATACTTATCCTTTAAAATGTATTTTTCCATTATTATTACCTAACTAATATAAACTGTTAAAATAGGGATTTTACCTCTAAAAAATCTCATAAACTCCCTTGAATCCTATATAGAATATACTTTTAATCCTCATTTGTCAATGAATATAGCACTTTCCTTATGTTTTCAGGAGAGTATCCCTTACGATAAACCTTAGCCATAATTTTTTGCTTATCCGCATATTCTAGATTATCTACATCATACTTTTCTAGAATCTTCTTTAAATCCTTAGTAAGAGCTGCATTCTCATCAGGGGCCGCTTCTTCAAAGGCTAAGTCCACCGTAGCCTCCGGCACATGCCTTTTCTTAAGGTCCTCTCTTATCCTTCTGTTACTTCGCTTCTTACTATAAATATTTATAAATCTTACTGCATATTTATAATCATCCACATAACCATAGGCTCTTACATAGGACAGTGCCACTTCTGCATCCTCCTCTGAAAAGCCCTTATCTAAAAGCTTAGACCTAACCTGCCACTCTGTTTTATCCAGATCCATAAGGTAATCCATGGCTTTTTTACAGGCCTCTCTCTGCTCGTCAGTCATGTCATTTTCAAATTGCTCTTTAGCTTCCTTCTTTTTTTCTACCCTTGGATCCTCACTAAAATCCATTAAAAAATCATTAAAATCCTTCATATAACCTCCCAAATTTCACTCACAATTATCATACACCCTTATAATTATCCACTATATTACACCCTTACTTGTATGTTTACTTAAAACATACACCTACACATACTTACTTACACTCACCCTAAGTCTTCCCTTTTTAGTTTCCCCAAGCTCCTTTTCAAATATAAATTTTCCAAAGCCACGGACTGAAACTATATCCTTATCCTTAAGCTTCTTGGCATTTTCCGTTGTATTAATGCCATTTATAAATACCTTACCTTCCACAAAATATTTTAAGGCGCTTTCTCTGGAAAGATTGTAAAGCCTTGCGATTATGGCATCTATTCTGTTACTGCTAACAGTAAGAACCTCCTCTTTAAGAGTAAAGAATACCTCCGGCACCTTATTAGCAAGACTTACCTTAACCACCGTATGCTTAACCTTACTTAGGTTATCAATTATATATTCGCTAATTGCCTCATCTGCAAATATATAGCCCTCATTTTCATTTATAAATATATCGCCGATTTTTTCTCTTTCAAGGCCAAGCCCTAAAACCGAGCCTAGAAAATCCCTGTGAGTAAGCTTGTCTGCAAATTTTTTTGCCACAGGTACCACTCTTAAAATAGCTATAGGAAAGCTTTCCTCATAGCCAAGTATCTCAGGAGAACCAAATCTAACCATGCATCTCTCATTATCCTTACTGCCACCAAAGGCTGTAGCACCTACATAGTTAAACTCCCTTTCCATCTGATAGAACTCAGACATCTGAGCTACATTTAGAAAATCGGTGAATATAAATCTGTTTTCAGAATAAGCTTTATCAGCCAGCTCTAAAAGCCTCTTTCTCAAATCTATATTAGTATCCATTAGCCAAGTCCCTTCTCCCTGCACTCAGAACAAACTCCGTAAAGCACAGTTCTAAATGGATTCAAAACAAAAGCATGGCCTGTTAAAAGATGTTCTCTTATGGTCATAAGCTCATTACAATGTAAATGAATAAGCTTTCCACAAATCTCGCATTTACAGTGGAAGCACTCATTTTTATGACACTCTTCACTATGACTTGAGAACTCATAGCAGGCAGAATTCCCCTGGCCCAAATCGTATTTATTCAATAAGCCTTCACTTACCAGATTATCTAACTGCCTATATACAGTTGTCATACCTATCTTAAAGCCCTCAGCCTTAAAATGAGTATATATACTCGAAGCAGTAAGATGCTTATCTTCATTCTGCTTCATGTATTCCATTATTTCTTCTCTCCATTTAGTATTATAGTTTCCCTTAGCAGACATAATAAACCTCGATTCTTGAAAATTTACCCATAGTCTCTTTTATAATACCAAAAATTTGCCAATAATGCCAGAGCTTTACTGCTTTACATTTAAGCCTCAAATTGATATATTATTAGTAGTGCTTTATCGTAAATTTATGAGTATTTTATATAAGTTTTAAATATATTTTTGGGAGGTTTTTCTATGAAAGAACAGCTTTATACCATTCCGGTAAATGATGCATTTGACACTGATTGCGAATGCCCCTTATGCCACATTAAAAGAGACCTTGAAAATGAGGCTATCGAATTTGTAATGGGACCTAGCTATATGCAGGATGACATCCGTGCCGAGACCGACAAAATTGGCTTTTGTGCAAGACATATAGATATGATGTATAAATCCAATAACAGACTTGGACTTGCCCTTATGATGAATACCCACAATGACAGGGTTATCGAGAATATCCGCCTTCTTACTAAGGATGGCGCCCCTAAGAAAAAGGGACTTTTTTCAGGCAAGGGTAATCAAGAGGAGTCTCCTGTTTTGGAATTCATCCATAAATTAGACACCTCCTGCTATGTCTGTGATAAGATTAATCATACCTTTGACAGATATGTCGCAACCATCTTCCACCTTTGGAAAAAGGACAGTAATTTTATTACAAAGTTTAAAAACTGCAAGGGCTTTTGTACACATCATTTTGGAGTACTTTATAAGGAGGCTGACACTCTTTCAGGAAAGAGCAGGGAAGAATTTTTAAATGCTCTTACAGAGGTTTATCTTACTAATATGGACAGGGTTAACGGTGATGTTTCCTGGTTTATCGACAAGTTCGATTATAAAAATGAAAATGCGCCTTGGAAGAACTCCAGAGACGCATTACCACGTGGAATTATTAAGACTAATTCCACCTTTATAGATGATTAATTTTTATTTATTTAATCAATTATTTCTTAAAACATAAGGATTTACTGAAGGACAATTCCCTTTAAATCCTCAACTTCAAGCTTCATAAGTGTATCTTTATCAGGCGAGTCCAGATTAACTATTCTGCTCGCCTGATTTAATATGGCTTTTTCCAAATAGTTTCTCACATCTCTCGCATTAGCGTAGCTTTCAGTTTTATTAGCTACTCTGTCATTAAAGAAGCGCTCTGCTTCCTCCTTAGCTGCATCTGATAAAATATATTCCTTACCCTTACACATGGAAAGGAGAATCTCTACCTCTTCAGAGGCCGTATAATCCTCAAATTCGATAACTCTGCTGAATCTTGAACGAAGACCCGGGTTAGAGTTAATAAACTCCTGCATAAGCTCTGTATAGCCTGCACAGATAACTATTAAATCGTCTCTGTGATCTTCCATTTCCTTAAGAAGAGTATCTACTGCTTCCTGACCAAAGTCACCCTCACCCTTTTTACTGGTAAGAGTATAGGCTTCATCTATAAATAGAATTCCACCAAGGGCTTCAGCTATAACATCCTGCACCTTTAAGGCAGTCTGACCTATATAACCTGATACAAGTCCTGAACGGTCCACCTCTACAAGATGTCCCTTTTCAACTACTCCTATACTCTTATAAACCTTAGCGAGAAGCCTTGCAACTGTAGTCTTACCTGTTCCCGGATTACCGGAAAATACCACATGCTTATTAATAGAGGACACCTTCATCTTGTTATCCTCACGCATTTTTTGAACCTTTACAAGATTAATAAGCTGGTTAATATTCTCCTTAACCCCCTTAAGACCTGTAAGAGAATTAAGCTCTGCAAGAAGCTCCTCTGTGGTTTTATTATCCTCTTCAACAGCCTTTATGTTAGAGGCTGTTGACTGATGAGGTAAGAGTAAACCAAACTCCTTTAAGAAATTATCAAACATAAAGAGATATTTGGTTAAGGCTTCAACACCCTTTTCACTTTCATCTCCACAAAGAGCCACATAGCTCTGTCCTATGGCTCTGTAGGTTTCCACTAAAAACTTCGCTTTTTTATTATGATATATGTCTCCAAGAATCTTTCTGCCTGCATCGCAAAGCACAAAGCACTTGACCACATATGGAATATTCATGCCATAATGAGTACTATCAAGGCGTCTTCTTTCGTAGATAATCTTTGCAGATTCCACCGTCATATCAAATCCAAGAATATCCTTTACAAACTTCCTCTCTTCCTCATTAAACCCCTTATCTGCATATGAAAGAAATAAGGTGAAATTCAGAAACTCCTGCTTTAAGGACTCCTTAAAATGATAACCTGAATCCTTATTAATAACATTTTTCGCTTCGATATATTCACACATTTCATAGCACTTATTAATGGAGTTAATTAATTCTGTGTTTAAATCGCTCATATCCTGCCCTCACTTACTAAATAATCGGATTTTATTACATTTTATCCTATATATTAATCCTATATATATCTTACTTGTTTTCCCTATAATAAGAACCTACATACCTTCTAACAGGCCCTTAAATCCATCCTTTTTAAATGCTGCTTTATAATATCCTAATTCATCTGATATTACTTCGTCAATAACTTTCATTCCAAGAAGCTCCACAGGTGCCTTATCATCAGTAAAAATGCACCTTTCCCCCTTAGGCTTTACATGGTATTTCTCATAGAAAATAAGTTCTTCTGAAAAGAAGCTTCTAAGCTCAGAATTTCTCACATTTTTAAGTCTGTCTATAATATTAGTTCTTCTAATGTCAGCATTACTTGCAAAAAGTTCTCTGTTAAGGCTTGCGCTGACATCTGTATAATAAACATTTTTAAATACATCACTTACTGTATCTGAAAGATACTCATTAATACTGGCCTTTTCTCCGGAACGCATGTTCATATTTAAAACCATAATCCCATTAGGCTTCAAATGATTTTTAACCTCTGTAAAAAACTCTCTTGAAGACATTTGAAATGGTATGGTAATGTCCTGATAGGCATCCACCATTATAACATCATATTTCTTCTTTTCTGCAGAAAGATAAGCTCTTCCGTCATAAGCCACCACAGGAATGGAATCCTCCAGTTCAAAATAATCTCTTGAAATATCTATAATTTTCTCGTCGATTTCAACCCCTGTGATATTATTAATCCCAAGGTATTTCTTAAGCTCACTTGCGTAGGTTCCTGTACCCATGCCAAGAATCAGCACATCCTCGTCACTGTAATCTGAATCCTTAGAGGCAAGCAACGGTGCGAAAAGTGCATAATCATAATACATTCCTGTAAGTGAATCGTCCTTATTTCTTATGGACTGCACACCAAATAATACATTTGTTGAAAGAATCGTCTCCGACTCATCATCCTTTACCTGAAGATAATTATATACCGATTCTCCCTCATATGCCAGATTATTTTCCCAAAATGCGAATTTATCGCTGTTACCAAATATTATACAAAGCACATAGAGTACCGTGCTTACAATAATTAAAATAAATTTTTTCTTCTGAGCTATAAAGTATATAATACCAAGAATTAAAACAATCCCTGAAAAAATAAGAAATGTAATACTGGTTCCAACAGTAGGTATAGTTATAAAGGTCGGTAAAAATGTACCTACAATACTTCCGATAGTATTAAATGCACTGAGCCTTCCCACTGTAGAGCCTTGGGTATCTAAGTTATCAACTGTGTATTTTACTAAGGAAGGTGTCACCGTTCCCAGCAAGAAGCAAGGCATAACAAAGATTATAAGACAGGCTAAAAATGCAGCGATTATAAGAAGATTGTGATTAATGGTAACTATAAGGACACCGGAAATAAGAAGAATAATGTATTTTCCCAGCACTGGTATTGCAGCTATCCAGACAGCCGATATTATAAGGCGTCTGTAAAGCACATCGGGATTAGGATTCTTATCTGCGCTTCTTCCACCGTAGATATTACCTAAAGCCATGGCAATCATAATTACCGCGATAATTATGGTCCAGACAATTTGAGAGGATGAAAAATAAGGCGCAAGAAGTCTGCTGGCACCAAGCTCTACAGCCATTATTGCCATACCACTGAAGAACTCTGTCATATAAAGATATATTTTATTGTTTAATAGTTTTCTTTCCTTCTTCTCTCCCTGCTCCATCTTTCTATCCTTTCTATCTGAATAAATCTGTATAAAACAAAGGCGCGTATGCCTTTTCACTTATGCAAAAAAACATATGCGCCTATAATTCTTAAATCATACTTGGCAAAAAGCTTATATTAAGCCTGAATACCATATCTCTTGTTGAACTTATCAATAGCTCCACGTGCCTTAGCAGCCTTCTGCTGTCCTGTATAAAATGGATGACACTTTGAGCAAATTTCAACGTGGATCTCTTCCTTTGTAGAACCTGTTGTGAACTCATTACCACAGTTACATACAACCTTTGCCTGATGATATTCAGGATGAATATCCTTTCTCATAATAATTACCTCCATTCACGAACACATAATCACAGCCTTTACTGCGCGTTATGTATCACAATTTAATTACAACTTCGTAAGTATAGCATAATAATGTATTAAATGCAACTATTTATTTATACTATCTTCACCTTATGAATCATATTTATAAACTCATGATTATCCTTAGTTTGCTTAAACATTTTGATAATCCTTTCAACGGCTTCATCTCCCTTAACTCCGGAAAATGCCTTTCTCATAAGAAATGCAGCTTCAAGCTCATCGGGACGAAGAAGTAAATCCTCTCTTCTGGTACTGGACTTAGGAAGATTTATAGCAGGGAAAAGTCTCTTTTCTGAAAGGGCTCTGTCTAATACAAGCTCCATATTACCTGTTCCCTTGAATTCCTCAAATACCACATCATCCATCTTACTTCCTGTGTCTACAAGAGCTGTTGCAAGGATAGTGAGACTTCCGCCTTCTCTCATATTTCTGGCTGCACCAAAGAAACGCTTAGGCATATGAAGAGCCGCCGGATCAAGACCACCACTTAAGGTACGTCCACTAGGAGTTACAGTAAGGTTATAGGCACGGGCAAGTCTTGTAATACTATCTAAAAGAATAATTACATCCTCTCCATGCTCTACTAATCTCTTACCTCTTTCTATAACCATTTCAGCCACTCGCTTATGATTTTCAGGAAGTTCATCAAAGGTAGAATAAATAACCTCTACATTATTTCCCATAATAGATTCCTTAATATCTGTAACCTCCTCAGGTCTTTCATCGATAAGAAGAACTATTATATTCATTTTTGGATAATTGTATTTTACAGCTTTAGCTACCTGCTTTAAAAGAGTTGTCTTACCTGTTTTAGGCTGAGATACAATCATACCTCTCTGTCCCTTACCAATAGGAGAAATAATATCTAACATTCTCATGGCTACAGGACCTTCAGCTGTCTCCAGTCTTATTCTCTCATCAGGGAAAATAGGAGTAAGATTCTCAAATTTTTCTCTTCTTAAAAGAGCCTCAGGTGGAAAACCGTTAACCTTGGTAATGTATAAAAGAGCACCAAAACGCTCATTCATATTTTTAACTCTGGTATTACCCTCTACGATATCACCGGTTCTTAAACCAAACTTTCTAATCATGGCAGGTGCTACATAGACGTCATTTTCTCCAGGAAGGAAGTTATCACATCTGATAAAACCATAGCCCTCATTAAGTACCTCTAAGATACCCTCCTTGGTTTCTCCACTGTCAAGACGCATATCTACAGCATCAGACTTCTGTGAATCATATCTGGACTGATCCTTATTATAGCTTCTCTGTGGACCCTTATTATCACTTCTTTTCTGAGAAGTATATCCACCGTTATTATTACTATTATTACTATTATTACTATAACCACCGTTATTATGACCACCGTTACCGGCACCTGTAGAATTGGTATTATTATAACCTGAATTAGTATAGCCTCCATTATTTCTTCTTGGAGCTTCCTGTCTCTTTTCAGGCTTATGTTCCATTCTCTGTGTAACAGGCTTTCTAGGACTTGGTCTTACATCGCTTCTAGACTCTTTACTTGCCTCAGTTCTTTTCTCAACCTTTTTTACAGTCTTTTTAGGCTCTTTAGCTTCAGCCTTACTATTCTCTTTTTCCTTTTCCAAAATCTTTTCTACGAGCTCACTCTTTTTAAAGGTTGTAACACTTTTAACGCCCATAGCTTTTCCAATGTCTCTTAATTCTGCTAATGATTTTTTACTATAATCAGCCATATTAATCTCCATTTCTATTTTTTTATTAACCTATTAAATAATCATATTGGGAAAATTATCGATTAAACAGATTATCGGATGGCTTATATCCATCCTTAGAACTATTAAATATATAGAATTTGTTTCTTACAATGTATATCTTATAATAAATATCTAATACTGTCAAATAAAAAAGTCACTTTAACAATCTTTTAAGATTTTAAAGCAACTCTTTTATTATTTACTATGAGAAAGTTTTATCTTTAATTAACTATTAGTCTCTTCTTTACGTCTTTTTCCTAATCCGCCACCTACAAAGCCTAATAATAAACCTGCTATTCCACTTACAACAATAAGTGAAATACTTTTATTATTAGAAAACATACTTCCTGTTGAAGCTGGTGTATTCTTAGAAGCACTCTTTGTATCAACCTTATATCTAAGATAGGTTCCATTCTTTTTATCATTATAACAATATACTGATGAGGTAAGATTAAAGCCTGTCTGAGGCTCGTTAAAGCTGTGTAACTCCTTATATTCCTCATCAAATGCATTTTTACCATATCTTACTTCAAAGCTGTCAGCAAGAATTGGATCACCAGCAGCTTCATCTGTACTATAATATAGAGCTACCCATTGCTTACCTGAGTCACCATTAATATCTCCATAATCCTTAAGACCTGCTACCTCTTCTCCCTCTCTCTTAAAGCCTATATTGCCCTCTTCATTTCTGTTACATTTTGCAACCTCATAATAATTAAAGTAAGCATCTTCATCCTCATTATAATTTAGATCAACTATAAATCTCGGAATTGCTTTACTATAATCACCCTTATAATATTCATTTCTCTCTTTAATCATGTCACAGAGTGATGAGATAGAAAAATACAGGCCTACTGCAGTTAGAGCTACACCAATTGAAAGGGCTAAACTATTACAGGTTACAACGTATTTCTTTAAGGACGTTTTCAGTTCTTCTTCTGAAATAATGCCTCTTTGCACAGAGTCTTTTAAACCAAGTAAATAACGCCTTCCACCATATACTTTTTTTGAAATAAAAGTACCCATTTTGTTGTTAATCTTTTGGAAAAAACCATCCCATATAGTTACTTTACCTGAACCGAAGACTCCTAATTTATGGGCTAATCTTAATGTATTAGCTACAGAAAAGGTGAGATAAGAAATACCTGCAATTGTAACTACAGAGCCAACTCCTAACATAATACTATTATATGCACTATCAGAATAAGGCTCATCAAAAATAGTATGATTAACAGTCTGTCCTGCCTGAGTAATGGCAACACTGTCTTTAAACATTTCTCTTCTAACACCCTCATATATGGAGATTTTCTCTATATTTTTTATTCCTTCATCGATATTATCTTTTGAATCATTATCTAATTTATTCCATATTTTTTCATCTCCTATCATTGCATACTTAATAGCAGTGAAAAGATTAATGGAATTACCAAGGCTATTAATCTGTGAATCTGTCATTGCTTCTAAAATCGCAACACATTCATATTTTAAATCAGAATCCTCCTCACTAATATCCTGATTAAAGAAATCAAGAAGGGTTCCATCTGCATATTTAACTCCATCAAGGAAGGTCATAATAGAAGCTGTTTCAGCAAAGAATGCCTCATCATTAGCAGCCTTAGTCTGCTCAGCATAGGTTTCAAAGTTAGAGGTTAATTCCTTACCGCTCATATTATCTGTATCAGCAGATGATACTTTTTCAAGCTTTTTCTCATCCACTCCAAAATACTCATCTACAGTTTCATTTATTTCTTCCTCGTTATCGTCATCAACCTCTTCAAATTCTTTATCTATTGCCTTGCCATTTTCTTCAAATTCTTCGAATCTGTCCTGAAGCTTTTCAAACTCCTCAACTACAACATCCATTTTATATCCATATTTTTTATCGAGATATTTTTTAGCAAGTTCTTTGGTCTTTTTCTCCTTTTTAATTCTTGCAAAGAAGGTTTTGTCTTTGTTATAAACAGAAAGCTTCTCCACCCATGTCTCATCACCCTCGCCACCGGCAAGTAAAAGGATGTTTTTTAGAATTCCTACAGTTTGAGAATTTGCCTGAATAAAGGTTTTAAAAATATTATCTTTACCTTCATCTGAAGAGGAATTCTTTAAAAGGTAATCTCCCATTCCCTTTTTGCTGTCATCCTCTATAAATTTATTCAACATGTCATGAGCTTTTAATGCTCCTACACAAACACTTTTACCCTTAGCCTTACTCTTTACGGCAATACGGTAATTCTTAGCATATTCTTCAGTAAGCTCTATAAAATCATTAGACTGATCAATTAATTCTTTATTCTTATTCTTAATAATAGTCTCCATGTCAGTAACTTCATAGCTGCCACTCATATTCATAACAGCCATATCTCTAACAGCCTTAGAACTTTCAGTTGTGGTTTTATATCCCATTAAAACCACATTTGCTTCTTTTGATTTTAAAGCTTCTTCATTATCTGTTCCGGCATTTAAATCGCCTTCAACTACTTTATATCCCTTACCTTCAAGCCAAGAACGTGCATCTTTCTCAGTCTTTCCGTAGCTTAATACAACTTCGGAAACATATTGTTTTTCCTCCGCCCTTGCTACCTTACTTAAGTTTCCTCCAATTGGAGAAACCAAAACCATGGCAGAAGTAAGTACTAACGCCACTGCACTCTTAAAATACTTTGAATATGTATACTTTCTCATATATGCCTCCTGACTTATTGCTGTTATACAATAATTACATAATATTATTAATTATCTTATTTATACTTATTTTATCAAATAAGTGTTCTCAAAGTGTACCAAATATAATTAATAATATCAACATTTTATAAATATACATTATTCTTCCTTCTTACGCCTTCTGGTTAATGAAGCGCTCACAAAACCTAATAGCAATCCCACTATACCACTTACTACAACTATGGAAATACTCTTATTATCTGAGAATAAACTTCCTGTTTCGCTATTTGAAGTAGTAGAACTACTCTTTTTATCTACTTTATATCTTAGACAGGTACCACTCTTTTTATCGTTATAGCAATAAACTGAAGATGTAAGATTAAAGCCTGTATTAGGTTCATTAAAGCTATGTAACTGCTGATACTCAACATTATATGGACAATCGCCGTATTTTACCTCAAAGCTGTCAGCAAGTATTGGATATCCTGCAGCTTCATCAGTACTATAATACAGAGCTACCCACTGCTTACCTGTATCGCCATTAATATCACCATAGTCCTTAAGACCTT
>JAILGL010000102.1 GCA_024696825.1 Lachnospiraceae bacterium | reverse complement strand
GATACAGGGGATGAATTTATCAGATTCATTTATATCGTTGTTACAGTTGCATTGTTTGCTCTTAATTCCGCAAATATTCTTTCGGATGACTTTCAGGCGGGCAAGGCTATAAAGCTTAATAACGGGGTGGCAAATGTTTATCTTGGTTTAAAATTTACCATTCTTGTGGCGGTGATTTTAAATTCCATAGAAGCTGCAAATTATATAACGAGTATTTCGCTTTTTGTACTTGCTATAATCTGCATTGTTTTAGGCTTCTGGAAGGATGTGAAAGCCCTTAGAATATACGGACTTGTTCTGTCTATTTTAAGTGTGGTTAAGTTAATTATTGTGGATATTACTTATGAAAATAGCATTGGTAGAGCGGTAAGCTTCCTTGTGTGTGGTGTGCTTTGCTTCGCTATAAGTGCTATTTACAATCTTGTTGATAAGAAATATAAAGATGGGATGTAAAGTTAATGGTTAATGATTAATGGGTTTCACGAGGGGAGGCTTGTATGAGGTTTACTTATTTAAAAATTGAAAACTATAAATCTATTGATTCTCTGGAAATTAGTGATATTGAAAATGCCATGATTCTGGTGGGTCGTAACAGTACCGGTAAATCTTCAATTATCGATGCCATTCTTGTGGCTACGGGGAATAAAGAGGTTAAGAAGCACGAGTTTTTAGATGAGAATAAAAGCATTGAGATTTCTCTTAAATTCGAGCTTACTGAGGAGGATTTACATTCATTTTATGAGAAGGGTGTAATCAGTAAGACCAGGGATTTTGACAAATGGATGAGTGAGTTTCAGGCGGAGATTCCGTCTTTTAAGGATGGGGAGGTTTACTTTAATGCCCGCATTACGCCTGAATTAAAGATTAGGTATAACGACGGAATTCAGAAGGATAATAAGAATCTTAAGAAGATTTTTCCTAAGATTTATCACATTGATCAGTCCCGAAATCTGGATATGCTTATAAATGATGTGTTTACCATTTATGATAAAGATTCATTTATGCTTTTGAAGGAGAATAACTGCATTTTTGATAAGACTAGAAAATGCAATCTTTGCTTTAACTGCATAGGCCTTATCGAGAAGAAGACGGCAGCTGAGCTCAATCTTTTTGAGGCTGCAAGACTTATGCAATTTAAGATTTTTAATACGAATCTTTCGGGCTTTGCAGACAAGGTGAATAGGCATCTTCACGCAAATGGTAATCCTAACCAGGACGTTAGATATACCATAGATCTTGACACTGACAATCTTATAAATATTCGTACCGAAATGAGAAATAATTATAGAAACAGTCTTTTTGGTCCCATTGATATAATGAGTGCCGGAAGCAGGAGCATTTATGCCCTTTCCATGCTTCAGGCCTATACTGACGAGGATGATACTCTTCCTTGTGTAATTCTGGTGGAGGATCCTGAGATTTACCTGCATCCGCAGCTTCAGAAAAATGCAAGTGAAATCCTCTACAGACTTTCTAAGAAAAATCAGGTTATTTTTTCTACTCAGTCACCAAATCTCATTTTCAACTTCTCCTCTAAGCAGATTAAAGAGGTTGTTCTGGATGAGAACCTTTGTACCTCTGTCAATGAGGTTACAGACATTGATGCTGTTTTAAATGACCTTGGTTATTCTGCCAATGACCTCATGAATGTGAGCTTTGTATTTATCGTTGAGGGCAAGCAGGATTTCAACAGGCTTCCAATGCTTTTGGAAAAATATTATTCAGAAATTTATGATGAGAATGGAATGTTAGAAAGAGTATCCATTATCCCTGTAAATAGCTGTACTAACATTAAGACCTACGCCAATCTGAAATATATTAATAAGCTCTACCTTAAGGATCAGTTTTTAATGATTAGGGATAGCGATGGTAAGAATCCAAACTACCTTAAGAAGCAGCTTTGCAGCTATTATAAGCAGAGAAGCCATGAGGATTTTGGCAATCTTCCAAGAGTGGAAGAGAAAAATGTTTTGATTCTAAAATATTATTCCTTTGAGAATTATTTCTTAGATCCTAAGGTTATGGCGAAGATTGGAGTTATTAATCGTGAGGAGGATTTCTATACAACCCTCTATCACAAGTATAAGGACTACCTTCACAGACTCCCTTCCTTTAGGCGCCTTGTGAAGAATAAAGGGCTTTTAATTCGCTCCCCTAAAGACATAAAGGATAACATTGAGGATATAAAAATATATGTAAGAGGTCATAATCTCTATGACATTTTCTATGGCAGATATAGAAATGACAATGAGAAGGAAATCCTTAAAAAATATATAGATGTAGCTCCTAGAGATACATTTAAGGACATCTTGGACTCTATCGATTCATTTGTATATTTTGAGAATCGCAAGAAGGACGAGAAGTGATATAGAATCACGTACTAAACTTCAAGACAGATTTGGGGAATTAAGAAAAATTCATAAAATTTTCACTTGAAGGACACGAAAATGATGATATAATGTTACAGTTATTCAATATAATGAATTGGGAAGATATATAGGAAGAAGATAAGAAGTTATTTAAGAAGTAAGTTTGGGAAGACAGATAGGAAGAATTTAGGAAGATAAGATGAATAATAGTAAAATTATAAGCATTATATTAGTGACAGCGCTCCTAATTACAGGAGTTTTAAGTAAGGATGGCTTAAGGGCTTATGCTGATACTGCATCAGGAAGTAGTGTTACACCTACGGAAAGTGCTTCTGCTGTAAGTGCTTCTCCTACGGCTACAGAGGCCCCGAGTGCTACAACAAGTGCGTCTCCTACAGCCTCAGCTAAGGCAAGTAGTTCGCCAAAGGTTACCAAGACACCAAAGCCAACTAAGACACCAAAACCTAAGAAGAAAAAGAAGGTTAAAAAGCCTGCTAAGGTCAAGTGGATTAAGACTACTTACAGAGATTCCAGAAAGGTTACTCTTACCTGGAGCTTTACCAAGAGAGCCACAGGATTCCTTATTTACAGGAAAAAGATTGGTGCCAAGAAGTTTAAGCTACTTAAGAAAAAGGGTAAGAAACATAGGAAATATACTGATACCAAGGTGGGTATCAATAAGAAATATAAATACAAGGTCAAGGCTTATAGAAAAAAATATAAGCAGACTGTCTACGGAAAGGGCAAGGTTAAGCGTTATTACAATCTAAACATTGTAAAAACCACGCGTCAAAAGTATTCCTATGACATGATGGCCGCTGATATTCATAAGCTTGCGAGAAAATATCCTAACAGAATGACCTATAAGGTTATAGGTAAATCTGAGGATGGACGAAATATTTATGATGTGATTCTGGGTAACAGATATGCCAAGAAGACACTTTTATTTATCGCGGCTATTCACGCCAGAGAGTACATGACCTCTCTTCTTGCCATGAGGCAGATTGAAAGGTGCATGCAGGAATATAACTATACAGTTGGTGGCACTAAGGTTAATTATGTCCTCGGTGATGTCTGTGTGCATTACATTGTTATGGCAAACCCTGACGGTGTTATGATTTCGCAAAATGGATTTACCTCCATTAGAAATGCAAAGCTTAGAAAGAAGCTTTACAAGCTTGGCCCTGTTAATACTGCTCTTTGGAAGGCTAATGCAAGGGGCGTTGACTTAAATCGTAACTTTGCATTTAAATTCAAAAAGAAGGGCAAAATGAGTTCTGAGGGTTACACAGGTAAGAAAGCCCACAGTGAAAAGGAAAGTAAGGCTATAGTGAAGTTAGTTAAGAATCTTCAGAAGTATCACGGCCTTAAGGGGGTTATTAACTATCATGCTACGGGCTCCATTATATTTGGATCCGTAAGGAAAAATAGAAAATATACTAACGGAACAGTGGCTATGTATAATCTTGCAAGAAACCTTACAGGCTATGCGGATGCAGGATCTTACGAGTCCTCTGATGTTTCAGATGCCCATGGTAATTTCAGAGAATATGCCATGTATGTTAAGAAGATTCCAAGTATAACCCTTGAGATTGGAAAGACACCTTGTCCACTGGTTATCAAGGAGTATGCAGACATTTGGAAACGTAATAAAAATATAGTTATCAAGGAAGCTGCATTGTTCTAAATATCAATTAAATATAAGTTTAAATATAAGTTTAAATATAACTCATACCCTCCCTACAAGGTGAACTTGCGGGAGGGTATTTTTGTTATGGCTTTTAAGTAATAATGTATCGACAAGGTTTTAATTAAATGTTATTATAATAGGTGGGTTATTAGACGAATTTTCCCTTTGGAATGGGGATTAATAAAATATTTGGAGGAATTAAATGAGAAGAATAATAGCAATTATAGGAGTTGTAATTTTATTAGGACTTTATATAACTACTTTTATTGTGGCCATTACTTCTACAAAGGATACCATGACATGGCTTTATACAAGCATTTCTGCTACAGTTATCGTATCTGTAATTATGTATGCCCTTAACATGTATGCTAAAAATATGCAGAAGAAAGAGGCAGAGGAAGCTGATAGAGCCCTTAAGTTTAAGAATGCCATGGAAGACATGATAAAAAATAGAAAGAAGGAAGAAGAGAAGAGAAAAGCTGAGGAGGCGAGTGCCGTTGCTTATGCAGATGAGGATGCGAGTGCAGGTGCTACAGGCTCTGATATAGATACAGAGGAGATAGAGAGAGAAGCCAGAATTAAGACCTTAAAATCTCTTGTAGATACAGGGGCTCTTCCTCTTGAAAAGGCGGCTGAGGCGGCCAATATGACTGTTGATGAGTTTAACGAGATTACAGACAGACTTGCGTAAGTTATAGTTTTGTCTAGATTGCAGACAGACTTGCGTAATTTATAGTTTTACCGATATTAGATACATTTAAAATTACTTATTTTGGAGGATATCATGAAAGTTTTAGTTACAGGAGTTGCAGGACAGCTTGGACATGATGTAATGAATGAGCTTAGTCGTCGCGGCATAGAGGGTGTTGGATCTGATATTCACGAGACCTATAGTGGAATCATGGATAATAGTCCGGTTTGCACCATGGATTATGTTCAGTTAGATATTACTGATAAGGACAAGGTTCTTAAGGTTATAACAGAAGATATAAAGCCTGATGCCATTGTGCACTGTGCAGCCTGGACTGCAGTAGATGCGGCTGAGGATGATGAGAACTTTAAAAAGGTATTTGCGGTAAATGTTACAGGTACAGGTAACATTGCATTTGCGGCAGCAGCTATAGATGCCAAGGTTCTCTATCTCAGTACGGATTATGTGTTTGATGGTCAGGGAGAAGAGCCATGGGAGGAGGATTGCAAGAAATATTCACCTCTTAATTTTTATGGCAATACAAAGCTTATGGGAGAGCTTATGGTGTCTTCCATGCTTTCAAAATTCTTCGTGGTAAGGATTGCCTGGGTGTTTGGTCTTAATGGCAATAATTTTGTAAAGACCATGCTTAAGGTGGGTAAGACTCACGATGAAGTAAGAGTTGTAAATGATCAGGTTGGAACTCCTACCTATACCTTTGATTTAGCAAGACTTATAGTGGATATGATAAATACTGATAAATACGGCTTTTTTCATGCAACTAACGAGGGAGGTTACATTTCATGGTATGATTTCACCTGTGAAATATATAAGCAGGCAGGCTATAGCACTAAGGTAACTCCTGTTACCACTGAGGAATATGGTTTGTCTAAGGCTAAGAGACCTAATAATTCAAGGCTCTCTAAGGAGAAGCTTAAAGCTAACTCCTTTACTCCACTGCCAACCTGGCAGGATGCTTTAAGCAGATATCTTGGGGAGATTGACGTAGAGAATTTATAGATTTATAAGGCCTGTTATTAAAGAGCTAGCGTTAAAGGGCTGGCGAGATTTTAATAATCAAGGGCTAAAGATACATTTAATTAATGATAGCGAAAACTTAGATTTTATAATTTATGGAGGTGCGGTAAATGACTGTTCAGGAGAAGTTACAGGAATTTAGAAAAATAATGAAAAAGAGAAAGGTAGATGCATATTTTATCACTACAGGGGATTATCATTGCTCTGAGTATATTGCAGACTACTTTAAGGAAAGAGAGTATATGTCAGGGTTTACAGGTTCTAATGGAGACCTGGTTATTACTGAGGATGAGTGTATTCTTTGGACTGACGGAAGATATTTTATTCAGGCTGAGGAGGAGCTTAGCGGCACAGAGATTCAGCTTTTCAGATTAAATGAAGACGGCACTCAGAGCGTTGAGGAATATCTCGAGGATAAGTTCTCTGACAGAAAAGAATTTGTAGTTGCCATGGATGGAAGAACTGTTCCTGCTGACTTTGTATGGAGACTTACCAAGCAGCTTAGAGGTCTTGGTGGCGAGGTTAGAACGGATAAGAATCTGGTGGCTAAGCTTTGGGCTAAGGATACAGAGCAGCCTAGACCTGAGTTTGTGGCAAATGAAGCTTTCCCTCTGGACATTCGTTATGCTGGTGAGCTTAGAAGCGAGAAGCTTAAGCGCCTCAGAAAGAAAATGGAAAGAATGGGAGCCTACATGAATATCATTTCTTCACTGGATGATATCTGCTGGCTTTTAAATATTCGTGGAAGCGATATCCACTGTAATCCTGTAGTTCAGGGTTATCTTCTCGTGCTTAGAGAGAAGCATGCATATTTCTTTACCAATGTAGACAGCTTTACAGGTCTTTTCAGAGTTAATCTTGAAATGGATGGAATCATTTTCAAGCCTTATGAAGAGGTTTATGATTTCGTTAGAGAGTTTACCGAGACTGATGAGAGAAAGAAGAAGAGAATTAAGAAAGAGAAGACTGTTCAGCAGATTTTAGTAGACGGTCCCGGTCCACTTTATGGTACTCGTATCTTAGTGGATATGAAGAAGATAAATGCTCTTATTTATGATAGCATTGCAGTTAAGAAAAACATTTATAACATGCCTAATCCAACAGTTCTTATGAAGGCTATTAAGAACAATGTTGAGCAGGCCAATGTCAGAGATGCTCATATTCTCGATGGTACAGCCGTAACCAAGCTGCTTTACTGGCTTGAGCGCGGTTGTATGCATGAGAAGGGTGTCCTTATAGATGAAGAGGGTGAAGAGGTTACAGAGCTTCATGTAGTTAAGAAGTTAGAGTCCTTAAGAGCAAGACTTGAGGGCTATCACGGACCTTCCTTTGATACTATAGCAGGTTATGGTAAAAATGGCGCTATCGTTCATTACACACCGGACGAGAGAACCAATACTCTTATTTCTGAAGATTCATTTTTGCTTCTGGATATGGGCGGTCAGTATCTTAAGGGAACTACAGATATGACAAGAACTGTCTTCCTTGGTAAAGAGGTTCCTGAGGAAATGAAGAAGAATTACACCCTTGTGCTTAAAGGTCATCTAAGCCTTATGGGTGCTCAGTTTAAGAAGGGTTGCAGTGGAGTTGCTCTGGATGTACTTGCCAGAAAACCTCTTTGGGATGCTGGTTTAGATTATAATCATGGCACAGGTCATGGAGTTGGTTATTTCTTAAATGTTCATGAAGAGCCTAACAGATTTGCTTATAAGATTAGCAATAAAACCGGTGCCAATCCTGAGTTTGAGCCTGGTATGATTACTTCCTGTGAGCCTGGTCTTTACTTCGAAGGAAAGTATGGAATTAGAATTGAAAATCTCCTTCTTTGCGAGGAAAGATATAAGAATCCATATGGCCAGTTCTTAGGTTTTAGAACCTTAACCCTTGCACCTTATGAGAGAAAGGCTATAGATGTCAGTCTCTTAAGTGATGACGAATTAAACATTTTAAATAATTATAACAAGCTTGTGTTAACCGAGCTTTCAAGCTCTCTTACCGAGAAGGAAAATGAGTGGCTTGAAGAGGTATGCGCACCATTTACAAGAGGAGAAGTGAATGAGTAATAAAAATGTATTGGCATTTGACCTTGGAGCCAGTAGCGGAAGGGGTATAGTTGCAGGCTTTGACGGCAAGAAAATAGAGTTAAATGAGATTCACAGATTTGTACATAATTTTTCTGTTATGAGAGGAAGAGCATATTGGGATCTTCCATATCTCTACGAATCCATTAAGGAAGGACTTTTAAAGAGTCCTGATATAGAGAGTTTTGGCTTCGACACCTGGGGCGTAGATATGGCTCTTTTAGATAAGGCAGGCAATATAGTAGGTCTTCCTTTAAGCTATAGAGACAGCGCCTTAACAGCTGACAATATGAATAAAACCCTTGCTCTTTTAGGTGACGGAGACATAGAAAAGGGAGAGAAGAAGATTTTTGATTCCACATTTATCGCTTCTCTTGATTATAATACCATTTATAAGCTTAGATACTTACTTGAGAATTTTAAATATCAGGTAGATGCAGCAGATACCATGCTCTTTCTGCCTAATCTTTTAGAGTATCTTTTCAGTGGGGTTAAGCATACAGAGTATACCATAGCAAGTACTTCTCAGATGTATAACATGAAGGAGAAGGACTGGGCTTATGATATTTTAAGGGAGCTTTCAATTCCTGAGAGACTTCTTACCAAGGTGGATGGTTCCGAGACAGTTCTTGGGGATATTTCTCCTGATATAGCAGATTACACCAGAAAGGCGGGAGCTAAGGTTATATCTGTGTCAGGCCACGATACTGCCTGTGCAGTAGCAGCAGTTCCTGCAAAGGAGGAGTCCTTTACATTTTTATCCAGTGGTACCTGGTCGCTTATGGGTATCTCTTCAAAGACTCTGCTTTCAGGTGATAATGTTATTAAGTCTAAGATTTCCAATGAGGGTACCTATGACGGTGGCTACCGTCCAACGGTTAATATTACAGGCCTTTGGATTATTCAGGAGCTTAGAAGAAACTTTAAAAATGAGGGTAAGGATTATTCATTTGCCCAGATGGCAGCTATGGCGGGTGAGGCAGGAGTTTCTGAGAGCTACATTAATCCTGATGATTTTGATGCTCCTGGTAACTACATAGTTTCCATAAGAGAGTATCTTAAAAATACTAATCAAAAGGTGCCTGAGACTGATGCAGAGCTTATTTCTGTAGTGCTTACCAGTCTTGCCCTTAAGTATAAAGATGTTTATATGTCCTTTAAGGAATTTATTACCTGGGAGGAGAAGCTTTATATTATCGGCGGTGGAGTGAATAACAAGCTCCTTTGCCAGTATACAGCTAATGCTTTAAATATCCCTGTTATCTTAGGCCCTTCTGAGGCTACTGCTGTTGGAAATGTTATGGAACAGTTTGAGGCTCTTGGGGAGTATAGTACAAGGGAAGAGAAGTCTGAGATTCTTTCCGCTTCATTTGAAAGCGAGACCTATGAACCTCGCGATACAGCGGTTTGGGAAGAGGCTTATGAAAAATATAAGAAAATAATGGGAGATTAAATATGGCAAAATCAATTAAAAGTTTAGAGGAATTAAATATACCTGCAGCCTATGAATTAGAGCAGTCAGAGTATATTAATGATGTGGATTCCTTTGCTATGCTTTTTAGACACAAGAAGACAAAGGCTAGAGTTTTAGTTTTATCCAATGAAGACATTAATAAGGTTTTTAATATTGCTTTCCGTACACCTTCTGACAGTGATAAGGGTGTGCAGCATATTATCGAGCATACAGTGCTTTG
>JAILGL010000088.1 GCA_024696825.1 Lachnospiraceae bacterium | reverse complement strand
ACCCTTTATACAGAAGTTATTATAGGTTTTATAATAGCTGTCAGACCATCTGTTACGGCTATAATAAAAGCTCTGCTCTGCCTTAGATGCAAATGCAAATTTAACAGTTCCATAATCAGAATCCCTATAGGACTGAGTCTGACCTTCTATAGGATAATAAACTGTACCACCATTAGACATATAAGTAACTAATATGGCAAAGCTTTCCCCTGGTTCTATAGCTACAGCTTTAGTAAGAGGAACAGTGTAAAAACCGCTTTTATCCCCTTCAAGAACTGTATAAGCATCCTCAATTATATCACCGGAGGACATATCTGCCGCCGGATTTTTCATAACATTTATAATACAACTCTGATTATCCTCTACAGTATAAATACCTGCAGAATGAATATATTTAGTAGTATCAGAACTATTTTCATATATATTAGCAAGAGTCATAGAACCTGAAGACTCATTAACATCACCATATCCATTTCCGTCATACTGGAAGATGTCATCTGCAAAATCCTTTTTTTCTATTTGCATACTATATATATCTGAAAATGAAGCATCATAATAGGAAAGCCAAAAATAACCATTGTCATCAGAAGCATTAGTTCCATGACTATTGGCTATAAGCCATGCTCCGTTACCTGCAGGAGTATTTTTAAAATTACTTGCAGGATAATTATCATCATAACCTATAAGCGTTACAGCATGATCAGCATAATATGGTGCATAATCATCTGAATCCTCATCAGTCTCAGTATAAAGATTCTGATAGTAACAGGAGTTCACATCATAGCTGTCACTTGTAGTTTTTAGATATTTTGTATCATAATAAAGAGCAGCTGTAAGCACTCCGTTATCAATCAAAGCCTGTTTGATTTCATCAGCATCACTATAGCTGTAATCCTTAAAGCCTGTGAGTCTGTAATTATCTATGTGATAATATTCACTAGCTCCGTAAGCTTCCATGGACTCACCCATATCTTCTAACTCAGAATTAGAGTCAGCGCTAAATGGAAATGAACTTTCACTGGCTATACCTGTTCCCCTTAAAAGAACAGGACCACCGATTCCTACAGAACCACCTATCATATAAGGATAGGTACAAGCATCAGAGGCACTTGAGGTCAGATAATTACAGTCACCATAGGTTGAATCTGAGGAATCCGTATTTCTAAAATACGAATAATAAACCAGATGGCTTTCAGAAAAATCAGCACTATCCTTAGTTTCATAGCCTTCCTTAATAGCTGTAGCCTCTAAGGTCTTCATCATGGAAAATGACCAACATGAGCCTGTATAACCCTGATCCTTTATGCTTGTAACATAATTATCTGTAGCATCATATGATTCAGGAAGAGTTGAAGCTTTAAGTAGTCCTCTCTTCTTACCGGAATCATTATTATCTTTCTTTTTGTTAAATATAATTCTATTACCGTCACTGTCTTCAAAATGCTTTTTTATAAGGCCGTCATTCCTTGTAAAAACAGCATTATAGGTATTATCAATCTCGGTTGAAGCTTCATCCGATTCTGCACTAGCCTTACCTCTAACAGTTCCAACAGAAACTGAAGTAAGTAAAAGTGCTCCAGTAGAAATAATAGCCAGTCCTTTAAGTAAACCTTTTCTCATATTACTACCTCCTATGATCTTTCAATCATACAGGTCTATACGTTATTTTTCTTCCTATTATTTTATACTAGAAATCCAATACCCCCAACCTATACCCTAACGACTTAGAGGTGGGGATTTCTTTTACTGCTTTAAACAACAGACTTGCCGATATAGCTTAATGCATTATCTACAAAATCTGCTCCTGCAAGATAAAGAATGTATAATACAAGTGCAGCAAGGCACCATACAAGGATTCTATAAATAAGATAAGCTCTTGCATAAGCCTTCTTGGAAGGATTAATATTCTTAGGATAGAAAGCTAAAATAAGTAAAATAATAAGTCCAACCACAGGAATCTGTATACAGCAAACCGTTATAAACCAGTCACCTACGGTATTAGGATATCTCTTACCCCTTTTATCCTCACTAAAAGCTTTACCTGTACCCTTATATTCAGTATTATCACTCTTTTCTGTAGTTGCAGCCTGTGACCCTTTAACTGTGCTGCCAGAAGTTTTATTTAAAGAATTTTTTGTATAAACCTTTGTTCCATCATCTTTATTATCATAACTAGTAACAACTTTTGCGTTAGAACTTACGGGAACCTGGTTTCTTTTTCTGTCAAGCTCCTTCTGTTTCTCAGCCGCATCCTGATTAACATTTCCATCAAACATAAGTTTAATCCTCTCCTAATCTATCCAAATCAATTATCAATGTATCAAATATTTAAATATATCAAATGTAACTAACCTACTAAGCCCCTTATACTCCTACTCTTCGGTTTCATCCGTTTCTTCCTCTGTTTCCGGCGATGGAGTCGGTGTATTCTTAGGTTTCTTACTTTCAATATATTCCTGTTTTGTAGGAAGACTGCTAACATGTCTCTTAGCAGCATCTAATGAGCTAACTAAGGAAGCATATTCAGAATAATTCTTACACTTCTTAACAGCATCCTCTGCATTTTTAATCAAAGTAGATATATTATCAGGTTTAAACTTTCTGCTTGAAAGACGTTTAATCGCTGTTTTTGCTGTTTCAATTCTTGCATTTTTAACTGCTTCAACAGCATTAACAACACTTTCCTCTGCAGTCTTTTCTGCGAGAGCCTCAGCCTCTTCTTTCTTCTTCTTGTTATAAGCCTTAACAACCTTCTTCCACTCTAAGGTCTGATCAGCAAGACTTTCATACTTATCAGTAACACGGGTTAAATAAGCCTTTCTAACAGTATCATCATCAATGGCTGAAATCATATTCTTAAGAGTCTTATAATCCTCTTCAAGAGTATAATAATCTGCAAGCTCTGTAATATAGAGTTTCTCAAATTTCTTAAGCTTCTTAAGACACTTCTTCTGATATGCCTTATCCTTCATCTTATTAACATATCCTGAGGTATCCTCTAAGATAGCAGTTGAGAAGTAGTCATAACCATAAGGCTTATCATAATAATTCTTAGTATCCTTAGGTTCCATTTCGGTACCTTCGATAATCTTACCGGTTCCATCACTCTTAGCAAGAACTACTGTTTCAGGCTTTTCAAATTCCAAAGGCTCCTTCTTGGTATGGATAGAATTCATGAAATTCTTCCAGATAGAACCAGGAACTGATGCAGAAGAACCAGCGATGGCTCTAGGTGTATCATAACCTGTCCATATAGCAGTTGAATAATAAGAGGTATAACCACACATCCAAAGGTCCTTATTAGAGTTTGTGGTACCGGTTTTACCTGCTGCTATATGACCATTATCAAGCTTAAGAGAATGACCTGTACCATAATCCTCATTAATAACACCCTTAAGAATATCAGTCATCATAAATGCAGTATCCTTAGAATAAACCTGTGTAACATCAGGATCTTCGTCTGTATCCTGATAAACCATACCCTCAGAGGTATGAGTTATTTTCTTAACGCAGGTTCTTTCACAATATTCACCACCATTGGCAAGAGTTGAAAAACCTTTCGCCATATCTACTACTCTTACACCCTTGGTGAAACCACCGAGAGAAAGAGCGAGGTTTCCATTATCTACATAGCTTAAGTTATGGAACTGCATTTTATCCAAGAAGGAAAGACCGTACTCAGGGGTAATTGTAGAAAGTACCTGCCATGCTACGGTATTCAGTGAACGCGCCACCGCCTCACGTAAATGCATAGTTCCATGATATCCGCCACCCGCATTGGATGGTCCATTTTTAATCTTGTGATCATCTACTATACTCGAAGGAGTAAATGCACCAGACTCTATACCTGGGGCATAGTCAATAAGAGGTTTTATGGAACTTCCTGACTGTCTGGCTGAAAGATAACCACGGTTATAAGAATCCTTTGTACCTCTACCTCCAACGATAGCTATAACATAGTTGGTTTTATTATCAACACATACACCGGCTCCCTGAAGAGCATATTTATTATCCTTAGTCTTCTCAGTATCAAAGGCCAGTCCATTATCTATGGCACTCTGAAGCTTCTTCTGAATCTTAGGATTGATAGATGTATAAATCTTATAGCCACCTTTTCTTATTTCTTCACTCTTCTCACTGTATAAATCAGAATACTTTTCAATATAATCTGTATATTCAGTCTTATTTGAAAATGTATACTTAAATTCAAAGTTTTCCTTCTCCATAAGGTTTATGGCCGCACAATGAATTGCATAGCTGGTCTGATAATTCTCATTAACTACTTTACCTGTAATCTGAAGAACATTAAGTTTGGATTTAATAGCTTTTTTATATTCTTTTTTAGAAATAACACCACTGTCAAGCATCCTCTTAAGACTTGAATTTCTCTTCTCCTTAGCAGCCTTCGGATGATTAACAGGATTGTACTTTGCAGGGTTATTAGAAAGAGATATAAGAAGTGCAGCCTCAGCAGGTGTAAGATCTGCCGGTTTCTTTCCGAAGTAATATTTACTTGCAGCACTAATACCATAACATCTGTTGCCATAGTAGTTAGAGTTACAATAAAACTCCATAATCTTATCCTTGCTAAACTTCTCTTCTACTGTAGGTGCAAGCATTATCTCGGACATCTTTCTTACCATAGTTTTTTCCTGAGTAAGAAGGTTGTTCTTGATAACCTGCTGTGTAATGGTACTACCACCGGAGGTAGCTTCTCCGTTATTTCTTGCCATAGAAACTGCAGCTCTAAGTGTAGAAAGCATATCCACACCGGCGTGAGTTCTAAAACGCTTATCCTCTACTGCAATATAACCATTATAAACATATGGTGAAATCTTATTAACCTTAACGTATTTATAGTGACCTGCATTAACAGTACCAATCTTATCGCCATTCTTATCATAAATCTTAGTATCCTCATTCATGACGAAATCCTTGGCACTCATATTAACAAGCTTTTCAAATACAGCATTTCTGGCTTTGGTAAAATCAGGTAAAACCTTAACGTATATTAACACACCACCAAGGGCTGCTATAAGTATAGCAGTTGCAAATATTCCCAGTATGGCACCGATAATACTTGTCATGATACCTGCATAGCTTCCTATAAAGCCAAATATCATTTTAAAAATTCCACCGATAACTGAACCTACTTTTTTCCCTTTCATGCCTACTCCATTCTTATAACTTAATTTATTTTAGAAATCATTTATGTCCTACAAGTGAAGCAAATATGTCAAAATTAGCTTAATTTTAATTAGCTAACCTAAATTTATCAAGTTCTTCCTTAAGAGCATTAAGAAGCTCTGACTCCGGAAGATTCTTAATAACCTCACCCTTCTTTATAACGATACCACGGCCCTTACCGCCTGCGATACCTATATCAGCTTCCTTGGCTTCTCCAGGGCCATTAACTATACAGCCCATAACAGCCACCTTTATATTAAGATCATCATAGTCCTTGCAAAGTTCTTCAACCTTACCTGCAAGACCTATAAGGTCTATCTCTGTTCTTCCACAGGTCGGACAGGAAACTATGGAAATGCCTCCCTTTCTAAGGCCTAAGCATTTTAAAATCTCCTTGGCAGAATATATCTCTTCTACAGGATCACCTGTAAGAGACACTCTGATGGTATTACCAATGCCCTGATATAATATATTTCCAAGACCTACTGCCGACTTAATATTACCGGCTTTCACACTACCTGACTCAGTTATACCCACGTGAAGAGGATAATCTGTCATCTGGGCAATGGTTTCATGGGCCTTTATGGACATTAATACATCTGAAGATTTAATACTGATAATTATATCAGAAAAATCCATATCTTCCAACTGTTTTACTTTTTCCATGGCACTTTCAGCGATTCCCTGACTGGTAACCTTGCCATATTTATCTATATATTTTTTCTCAAGAGAGCCGGAATTAACTCCAACCCTTATAGGAATGTGTCTTTCCTTTGCTTTATCCACTACTTTCTTTACATTTTCAAGACTTCCTATATTACCCGGATTAATTCTAATCTTGTCACAGCCTGATTCCATAGCCTTTATGGCAAGCCTGTAATCAAAATGTATATCACAGACAAGAGGGATATCTATCTGTCTCTTAATGTCACGCACCGCTTCTGCAGCCTCCATAGTTGGAACTGCACATCTGATAATGTCACAGCCTGCGCGTGAAAGCTCCTTAATCTGCTCAACTGTAGCCTTTACATCCTCTGTTTTAGTATTAGTCATGGACTGAATAGCTATAGGATTATTACCGCCTATCAGCACACCACCAATATTAACAACCCTTGTATTCTCTCTCTTAAACAAAGCAATCTCCAATCAAACTATCTTATAATTTTCATAATATCATTAAACATAATAACAACCATAAGTATCATAAGAGCCACAAATCCACCAAAGTGAACATAGCCCTCCTTATCAGGGTCTATAGGTTTTCTACGAATAGCCTCGATAATGATAAATACAAGTCTTCCACCGTCAAGAGCCGGAATTGGAAGGAGATTCATAACACCTAAGTTGGCACTTAAAAGTACTGCCATATATAAAATGTTAAGTAAGACTGTCTTAATTCCATAACTCTTACTTTCCTCTACTGAATCACCAACCATGTCAACTATACCCACAGGGCCTGACATATCATTAAGGGAAACCTTACCCATAATAAGCTGTTTTAAACTTCCAACAGTGGTTACAACCCAGTACTTAACCTCATAGGCACTGTAACCAATGTTTTTAAGAATACCAACCTTTGTATTAGAGGTAGCAAGTAAACCTAAGGTCTTAGACTTCTCCTTTTTAGGAGTAACCTCTAAGGTCTTTTCTTTACCATTTCTCTCCACCACAAAGGTAGTCTCTTCACCCTGAGAATTAATCTTATCCAGGGTCTCTCTTATGCCGCTTCCGGACTTAACCTCTATATCATTAATACTCTTAACTATATCGCCATCCTTTATGCCTGCCTTATCAGCGGCACTTCCCTCAACCACCTGTGAAATCTTAGCAGGTGAGGTTTCAGAATCCGTATAATTAATACCGAAGACATATCTCTCATAATTAGGATCAACCTCGAAGGTCTTAAGCTTTCCATCTCTCTCCACTACTACATCTACTGAGTCCCCTACATTGTTAATGGAGAAATAAGTTGAAACCTCTCTACCTATATGAATATTGGTTTTATTAATCTTCTTAATTAAGTCACCCTCTTTAATACCCGCATTATAAGCAGGCTGGTTCTCTACCACATAGGCAACCTTTGGAAGATCAACACCTGTATTAAATATAATAATTATTGAGAAAATAAATGCTAAAATAAGATTGAAAAATGGACCTGCAAATACCACCTGAAATCTTGCCCAAACACCCTTTTTATTAAATGCATTCGGAGCATCAGAATCTGTATCCTCACCAACCATGGCACAAGATCCACCAAGTGGAAGAATCTTCCAGGAATACTTAGTTACCTCTTCCCATTTTTCTTCCTCAAATCTCTTAGAGGAACAGAAGAATATAAGCTTACTCTTCCCATTCACCTTTGCATAGGTAATAATTCTTGGACCCATTCCAAGAGAAAACTCTATAACTCCTATTCCATTAAGCTTGGCAAATAAGAAATGCCCAAACTCATGAAATAAAACGATTACAGAAAATATAATCAATGCTATTAAAATATTCATAAATGTTACTAATTCCTTCCTAAACCTTTATTTCATTATATGCTATTTTATCATCCTAAAAAAGTTCTAAAACCTTTGTTCTTACTTCCTTTTCAACCTCTAAAACCTCATCTAAAGATGGGTTTTCTTTAATTATATGCGTTTTCATGCATTTGTCAATCGCATCTACAATACTTGTAAAGCTTATTTTATTATCTAAAAACAAGCTTACAGCAGCTTCATTAGCGGCATTAAATACCGTAGGCATAGTGCCTCCAGCCTTTCCTGCAGCTATAGCCATATCAAGAGCCGGGAATACATCCCTTCTCACATCCTCAAATTTAATTTCTGAAATTTTCTTAAAATCAAGCCTTTCTCCCGGAAGATAACGCCTCTCAGGATAGGTTAGAGCGTACTGAATAGGAAGCTTCATATCAGGAGTTCCAAGCTGAGCTATAACCGCACCATCCTTAAAACGAACCATGGAGTGAATAATACTCTGAGGCTGAACTACCACCTCTATATCGTCATAATCCACATTAAAAAGCCACTTAGCTTCTATAACCTCAAGCCCCTTATTAACAAGGGTTGCAGAGTCTGTGGTGATCTTTCTTCCCATAGACCAGTTAGGATGATTAAGAGCATCCTCTATGGTAACACGCTTTAAATCCTCAGGGTCATAATTTCTAAAAGGACCCCCTGAAGCAGTAATAAGAATCTTCTCCACTGCCCCTTCACTTCTTCCCTGCAAGCACTGGAAAATAGCAGAATGCTCGCTGTCCACAGGAAGAAAATGCACCTGTTTCTTTTTTACAAGAGGCATAATTATATGACCTGCAGTAACAAGGGTTTCCTTATTGGCAAAGGCTATATCCTTACCTGCCTCTATGGCATGAATTACAGGACGGATTCCAATCATTCCAACTATAGCCGCCACAACTATATTAGCTGACTCAACTGTAGCCACCTCTATAAGGCCTTCCATCCCCTCTACTATCTCAGTCTTAACAGAAGCCCCTTCAAGTCTTTTCTTAAGCTCTAAAGCCTTATCCTTACCGTTAATACAGGCTACTTCCGGCTCAAATTCCAAAATCTGTTTTTCAATTAAATCGATATTACTTCCCGCTGAAAGCGCTACCACCCTCATATCCTCATTATTTCTAACAACCTCTAAGGTCTGGGTTCCTATGGAACCTGTAGAACCAAGTATGGATATATTTTTCATATAAGCCTCCAAATACATTTGTCAATTCATTAGAATATCCCTACAAATCATATTTGTAGGGATATGTTAATTTAAAGCTTGAATCTTTTATTATATGTCCAAACACATAAAGAGTGTATGGTATTTTCCATAGGTCAAAAGTAAAAGTGTAAAGACAATAGGGGCAGTAAATATAATACTGTCAAATCTGTCTAAGATTCCACCATGACCCGGAATCAGATTGCTATAGTCCTTAATGTTATTATTACGCTTAATAGCAGAAGCTGCCAAATCGCCAATCTGACCGATAACTGCACCAACTGCACAGATAAAGATAAATACCCAAATCATATTCTTATCCTTATACATAATAGCTGCATAAATACCACCGATTAAAGCGGCTCCAACTACACCACCCACACAGCCTGCAACAGTCTTCTTAGGACTGAGCTCGTGTAAGTTACCAGGAAGATGAGTCTTACCTATAAGTCTTCCAACACAGTAAGCACAAGTATCTGAGCCCCATGCACAGATAAATATAAGCCATACATTTACTATACCGTTCTGCATGAAACGTACCTTAAATACGCATGAAAGACATACGGTAACATACATAAGACCAAATAAAAGCATGCTTATCTGATCTGACTTATACTTTGGAAAACCAAATACATAGCAGGCCATAACAAGTAAAAATACAGCGATACCTGCAATTGCTGCCATATAGTAATAACCATCTAAAATAAAAATATCAAGGGCTATACTTGTGATATAACAAAGTATGGCTGGAACTGATTTTTCCATCTTCACAGTTCTATAAAGCTCAAATAAACCTATAAGGGAAATAGCTGTTATAAATACAAATAAGGGATATGAACCGTAAACCATGAAAAATATTATAACTGCCATTAAAACTATACCACTAAGTAATCTGGTCTTAAACATAATAAACTATAACCTCTTCTCTAAATAAAGCTAAACTAAACTCAAATTAAACACCGCCAAAACGTCTGTCTCTTTTACTGTAAAACTCTACCGCCTTAACAAGCTCATCCTTGTTAAAATCAGGCCAAAGCACATCAGTAAAATAAAACTCTGCATAGGCAAGCTGCCATAAAAGATAATTGGAAAGTCTCTGCTCTCCACTGGTTCTAATCATAAGGTCCGGATCAGGAATATCCTTAGTATCAAGGCTTTCTGTAATAACCCCCTCATCTATATCCTCAGGATTAAGACTACCTTCCTTAACCTTATAAGCTATATCCTTAACGGCTCTTGTAATCTCATCTCTTCCACCATAGTTAAGGGCAACCTGAAAATGAAGACCTGTATTCTCGGCTGAAACTCTCTCCAACTCTTCGATTCTATCCTGAATATCCTTATCAAGCTTCGTTCTGTCTCCTATAACTCTAACCTGCATATTATTTTTCTTGCTGGTTTTAATACAGTCTGAGAGATAGCTTCTAAGAAGCTTCATAAGAGCATCCACCTCGTCCTTAGGTCTGTTCCAGTTTTCTGTAGAAAATGCATACATGGTAACATAGGAAATACCCATATTCCATGCCGCCTCACATATCTTCTCTACATTTTTACTGCCTGCTGCATGTCCTGCATTACGTGGAAGAAATCTCTTTTTAGCCCAACGTCCGTTACCATCTAAAATAATGGCAACATGAGTTGGTATCTTCAATTCATTATCTGACATATATATCCTTTCGGGCTATATTAGATAGTCATAATTTCATCTGACTTCTCAGCTACAGCCTTGTCAATTTCTGCAATAAACTTGTCAGTAAGCTTCTGAATATCATCCTGAACATTATTTAACTCATCCTCAGATATTTCATTAGCCTTGTGCTGCTTCTTCATCTTATCGTTAGCATCACGTCTAACATTTCTAACAGCAACCTTAGCATCCTCGCCATATTTCTTAATATCCTTAGCAAGCTCCTTACGTCTTTCAGTAGTAAGCTCTGGGAAGGTAAGACGAATAATCTTTCCATCATTATTAGGAGTAATACCTAAATCAGATACAAGGATTGCCTTCTCTATATCCTTTACTAAGGATGGCTCCCAAGGCTGAATCACAAGAGTTCTAGCCTCTGAAACACTAACATTTGCTACAGACTGTAAGCCTGTTGGCTGTCCATAATAATCAACTTTAATCTTATCAAGAACATGTGGGTTTGCACGACCCGCTCTAATAGTAGAAAACTCATTCTGAAGACTGTCAATTGCCTTCTGCATTTTCTCTTCAAATTCTGCTAACTGTGAACTCATAATTTTCCTCCTTTTTTATGCCTTTATTAAGGTTCCCTTGGTATTACCAAGAGCTGTATTAACAATGGAATTCTCCTCGTTAAGTCCGAATATCATCATCGGCATGTGATTCTCCATACAAAGCACTGCTGATGCTGTATCCACAACTCCGAGACGATTATTAATTACCTCATTAATGTCAATCTCATCAAACTTCTTAGCATCAGGATTAAGCTTAGGATCTGAATCATAAACTCCGTCAATACTCTTTCCTGAAAGAATAACATCTGCCTCTATTTCTATAGCACGAAGTACTGTAGATGTATCTGTTGAAAAATAAGGATGACCTGTTCCACCTGCGAAAAATACTACCTTACCCTCATTAAGACTCTTAACAGCGCTGTCCTTTGAGAAAAGCTCTGTAAAAGCACCACAGGTAAATGGAGTATAAATATTAGTCTCAAGACCCTGGCTTCTAAATATCTCTGATACATAGATACAGTTCATAACTGTAGCAAGCATACCTATCTGATCAGCCTTGGTTCTGTCAATGTTATTACTGGTACGACCTCTCCAGAAGTTACCGCCGCCTGTAACAACAGCAACCTGAACTCCTTCATCTACAAGCTTCTTAACCTGACGTGAAACATTGATACATGTCTCCTCATCAAAACCGGTATGCTTATCACCAGCAAGAGCCTCTCCGCTAAGCTTAAGCATAATTCTCTTATACTTTAACATCTTACCTTACTCTTCCTTTCATCATATTAGTTATGGCCGCATTAATCATCGACGCATTAGTTATATTAAATTAACCCTTAATATGATACTTTATTCCAGCCTTACAGTCAAACATTTGTATACCATCTTTTACAAAATTTTCAACCTCAGCGCCATTATCATCTGTAATCTTATAAGGATTATCCTTAACTCTTATACTACACTGTCTGTCCTTAATACTTACTAAAGAAGCCTCTGTAAGCTTTGAGTCAGCCCAGGCTATGTCCATGGTATAGCCACCTCTTGCTCTTATACCACTTATGCATCCTTCCTTCCAAAGAGGTGGAAGTGCAGGAAGAATATCTATAATTCCGTAATAACTCTGAAGAATCATCTCAAGCATTGCTGCTGTACCTCCAAGGTTACCATCAATCTGGAAAATTCTTGGTGGATGGAGGTCAAGAAGACTCTCTGTTGCGTAATCACCGATAAGTGAACGAAGATGCTCCCAGGCATCTGTTCCATTACCCATACGGGCAAATACACAGGCAGTCCATGCACGGCTCCAGCCTGTATAACCGCCACCTGCCTTAAGTCTTAAATCAAGAGACTTAGCTGCCGCCTCAAAAAGCTCAGGTGTCTTATATCTGTCAATTCTGTCTCCCGGATATAAACCGATGAGATGTGAAATGTGTCTGTGATGAGGTTCAGACTCTGTAAACTCCTTATTCCACTCAAGGAGCTGTCCCTTAGAGCCTATCTGAAGCTTAGGAAGATTCTCTCTAAGCTCAGCCCAGACATGAGTAAGCTCTTCATCCACATTAAGCTCCTTAGCTGCCATAATGGCATGCTCTAAGGCTTCATCTGCAAGCTCTATATCTACTGCTGAAGATTTACAAATAGTAACAGGCATCTCACCGCCGCCTTCAAAATGATTCTCAGGTGACTGTGAAGGCACTATCTGATAAACTCCATCTGCATCCTTTACAAGGAAATCCTCATAAAATGAAGCAACCTCCTTTAAGAATGGATAACCTTCATTTTTAAGGAATTCAATGTCCTGACTGTATTCATAATGCCACCATACATGCTCAGCAAACCAGGCAGCCACTGAACACCATACACTCCATCCATAGGTTTCAGGAGTAGCCTGTCCCCAGGCATCAGAACAAAGTGGAATCCATACGCCCCTACAACCGAAAAGCTTCATGGCAGCCTCTTTACCGGACTCTGTAAGCTTCTCAAGGTATGTAAAGAAAGCACTCATATATTCCTGAAGATGACCTGCCTCAGCCGGCCAATAGTTCATCTGAATATTAATATCATTATGATAATCACAATCCCATGCAGGATAGATATCTTCGTTCCATTTACCCTGAAGGTTAGCTGGAAGCTCTCCATTAGCTGAAGATGCAGTTAAAAGATATCTTCCATAGTTAAAATAGAGAAGCGGCATGGTAACATCATCTGTATCAAGCTTTATGCCACTCTTTCCATCGATGTTATCCGTGTCATCAATAAGCCCTGCCTTAATAGCAGGATTATCCTCTTTATTCACAAAGTTTCTATAGGCTATAATTCTCTCATCAGTAGGAAGAGCCTCATATTCATTATTCTCAGCCTTAATGTCCAGAGAAAGTCTTCCATAATGAGCTCTGTATTCTTTAATATTCTCCTCAATAACAGCATCAATATCGCCTGACTTAACATCTGTTGTAAGACACTCTCCTATAGGAGAACGAGGGAACTTTGCAGCCTTTTTATTATAGCTTGTACCCATATTAATGTAGAGGGTAAGCTCCTTAGTATCTCTAATGGTAAGTCTGTCACCAAGGATGGCAGTCTGTCCCTCCTTACAGTCGGCAACGCAAAGACCTGTAAACTTAAGGCCTCCTCCTGTAAACTCACCGTCCATACGGATAAATGCGCCATTTGGTGCTATATCTATGTTAGAGGAATCAATTCCTTCACTTTCAAATAAAAGGTCAAGGTCTTCTATAGGAGCAACTCCTGTCTTAACCTCCACGCCCTCTTCTTCAACTCTTGTAAAATATGCATTAGCGCTGAAGGTCTCTCCACCTGCATTAATATTTACAATGAGAATATCCTTAACAAGGTGTGCAAGGTATCTTCTGGTGAATTTCTTACCGTCAGCATCATAGCTAATAGTAACAAGGTCATCATCCAGATTAAGCTCTCTCTTATAATTCTCAACCTTACCATGATCTAATTCTATATATAAATCTCCAAAAGGCTTATATGGATCCTCTGAAGAAGGCTTTCCGCTTATTCCGCCGCCACCTCCCCATGCTTCATTAGCAAGTAAAGAGGCCTCACCGTAATTTTCTTCTTCAATAAGCTTTCTAACCCTTGGAAGATAATCTGTTTTATCTTCATTATGACGTTCAACATGATAACCTGAAGAAAGCCATTCATGATTAAGGGCAATTCTCTCCTTTGGAGCACCACCAAGAATCATAGCAGCAAGTCTTCCGGTGCCGATAGGTAAACCTTCTTTCCATTCGCCAGCAGGCTTGTTATACCAAAGTCTGTTGTTATTCATACTTTTCCCTCTCCATTTCTTTATTATTCCTATTAACGTAAAATCTATTCAGGTCTTGTCTATGCGAGAACGTTCTCACGCTGTAAACAAAAAAATCTGTTGTCACCTGCAATCAAAAGACAACCGATAACAACAGATTAAAAAATACACTTTTAGTAACAAATTACAATTTGTAACACTTAGCCGAAAGCATTCCATTAACTTCCTGGACCTCTCCAGTCACATTACAGGCATAACGATACGTAGTTTCATCAAGCTCCTTCTTGAAGGTTGCCAAAGTATAATATTCATCAGACGGTTCTTCAATTATAACTTCAGCTCCGTGAGCTATCTTATTATATTTTGCCTTGAATGTCTGAAAATCCATTCTTTCAACAACTGCTTTTTTTCTTCCAAAAAGTGCCATCTAAACCACCAACCTTTCATAAAATCATTTTACGGATTTTATAATCCCCCATAATATGTATACGCATTATCCGACGAACAATGCGATATATTTAACACAAAAAGTGCCACCGGAAAGAAACCAACTGTAGCACTTTTGCTAATCTTATATAAATTATCCCAATTTCAAATTCTTAAACTAAATATCAAATCTTATTAGTTAAATACATTTAAGTTAAGAACTAATGAAATTATGATAAAAAGTGCTCCAGATATTCTTGTAGCTAATACAAGACCACCTTCCATAGAACGAGCCTTATTCTTTCCCCAGTAAGACTCTGCCGCTCCACTGATAGCACCTGTAAGACCAGCCTCTTTACCTTCCTGCATAAGCACTACAACGTTAACAAATATACATACAATTATATACAGGATAAGTAAAATTCCATGTAATGTACTAATCATAATATTTATTCCTCCATTCCATACGCCAGGGTTCAATAAGCGCAGTAAATACAACAAGCCCCGACGCTCGATTATAATTATACAATAAGATGTCTATTATTTCAAGTATTTTTTATTTTTTTACTATCAATGATTCACCAGTCATCTCAGCTGGTTTTTCAATTCCCATAACCTCAAGAAGAGTAGGTGCTATATCGCAAAGTTTTCCGCCTTCCTTGATGGTATAAGCAGGGTCATAATTAACTAAGATAAATGGTACCGGATTAGTAGTATGAGCAGTATGTGGATTGCCTGTAGTATAGTCAACCATCTGCTCTGCATTACCATGATCAGCACATATAAACATAGTTCCGTTAACCTTCTTAACAGCCTCTACAGCCTCTCCCACTGCCTGGTCAACTCTCTCAACCGCTGCAACTGCAGCCTCCATAACACCTGTATGACCAACCATATCAGGGTTTGCAAAGTTGATAACGATTACATCATATTTGTCTGAAACAATAGCTTCATTAAGTCTTCTGCTAACCTCAGGAGCACTCATCTCCGGCTGTAAATCATAGGTTGCAACAGAAGGACTCTTTACTAAAGAACGCTCCTCATTCTCATTAGGCTCTTCAACACCACCATTGAAGAAAAATGTAACGTGAGCATATTTCTCTGTCTCTGCAAGTCTTAACTGAGTCTTGCCAAGCTTAGCAAGATACTCACCTAAGGTATTAACTATATTCTCCTTAGGGAAAGCGATGATTTTATTAGGAATAGTCTCATCGTAATCCTTGAAGCAAACATATGTAAGCTTTAAGAAGCCTGTTGGGCGCTCAAAGCCTTCAAACTTATCATCACAAAATGCTCTGGTTATCTCACGAGCTCTGTCTGGTCTGAAGTTGAAGAAAATAACTGAATCTCCATCCTTTACTGTTGTAAGAGGCTTTCCATCCTTTGTAATAACAGTAGGGATAACAAACTCATCTGTAACACCGTCTGCATAAGACTTTTCAATAGCCTCAGCACTTGACTCTGCTGTGTTACCTTCGCCAAGAGTAAGAGCTCTATAAGCCTTCTCAACTCTATCCCAGTTAGTATCTCTGTCCATGGCATAGTAACGGCCATGAATAGAAGCAATCTTACCAACTCCGATTTCCTTCATTTTCTCTTCTAACTCTTTGAGATAATCTATACCTGACTGTGGAGGTGTATCTCTTCCGTCAAGGAAGGTATGAACATAAACATTTTCAACTCCATTATCAAGTGCAAGCTTTAATATTCCATAAAGGTGAGTGTTGTGACTATGAACACCACCATCTGATAAAAGTCCCCATAAATGAAGGTCGGAATTATTCTTCTTAACATTTTCAATTGCCTTAAGAAGTCCTTCATTCTTAAAGAAAACTCCATCCTCTATATCCTTGGTAATCTTAGTAAGATCCTGATAAATGATGCGTCCTGCACCAATGTTCATATGGCCTACCTCAGAGTTACCCATCTGACCATCAGGAAGACCTACTGCAAGTCCACTGGCATACCCCTTCTGAAATGGACATTCAGCCATAAGCTTATCCATATTAGGAGTCTTAGCCTGTGCTATAGCATTACCATCTGTTCTCTCGTTAATCCCGTATCCGTCAAGCACCATAAGTACTGTAGGTTGTTTACTCATATTTTTCCTCCATAATCGTAAATGTAAAATCTTATGCATTTAACTTACCAAATATGAAGTATAACCTATTTACATTTTAAATTCAAGCCCCCATTCCCATCTTGTCTCTTTCAATAAATGCATTGAATTCCTTTGCAGGTACGGGACGGGAGAAGAAATAGCCCTGAATAATCTCGCAGCCCATTTTCTTAAGAATCATAAGTTGCTCTTCATCCTCTACTCCCTCTGCAACTACGGGCACATTTAAGAAGTCTGAAATGTCGATTATAAGCTCCACAAGCTTTAAGCTTTTTTCGTCCTTCTGCATGTTTCTGATAAATTTCATATCCAGCTTTAAAACGTCGATAGGAAGGGTGGTAAGCATGTTAAGGGATGAGTAGCCTGAGCCAAAGTCATCCATCTCGATTTTAAAGCCCTTGCTTCTAAGATGCTCCACAACCTCTACAAGGCCACTGGCATTATCAGCATAGGCAGACTCTGTAATTTCTAACATAAGCTCATCATTACTGAGTCCATTATCATTTACCACACTCATTATCTCGCTTTCAAGCTCAGGGTCGTAAATATCGATTCTCGATACATTTACGGAAACAGGAACCGTTACATCATATTCCTTCTTCCATTTATTAATCTGAGCCGCTGCCTCTTTCCATACAAAACGGTCAAGCTTCTGAATAAGACCATTGCTTTCAAAAAGTGGTATAAAATCTCCGGGACTAATCATGCCAAATTTCGGATGCATCCACCTAACAAGAGCCTCTGCACTTTTAAGCTTAGGCTTATCCCCTTCTATACTGTACTTTGGCTGATAGTAAACCATGAGATTTTTATTGGCAATAGCGCTGTCAATATCATTAATAAGTCTCTGATTATAGATAATTTTCTGATGCATATCGCTGTTATAATAGGCAATCTGCTTGGTGTAATCACCACGGATTCTGTCACAGGCAAGCTTTGCTCTGTCAAACCTGTCTTCCACCTCTATGTTCTTATCGGCAAACTGATATATACCTGCCCTTATTTTTATATTATGTTCCGGAATAACCTCATTGACCTCATCTTCAATGGATTTAATTATACTTTCAAGGTCTGTATTATGCTTAAAATAAGCATAGAATAAATCAGCCTCGTGTCTGCAGGCAATTCCTTTAATCTTCTTCATGGTAAGATGCAGGGCGTCACCTAATCTTTTAAGAACTATATCCCCCATCTGCTTTCCATGAATCTCATTTACAAGATGGAATTTCTCAATGTTTATAAAGGCTACGTCAACATTTTCCTTAACGCCTCTGCTTTCAATCTGTCTTATATATTCGCAGAAAAATTCCTTAGAAAATAAATTTGTAAGATCATCACGTTCAGTATGACTAATGATGTTCTTATCTTCAAAAAGCTCGATTACACGAGCACTACGCGCCACTAAAACCTCGGGCATCTCATATGGATTAGACAGAAAATCCGCTGCCCCAAGCTCTATACTTCTAACCTCTGATTCCCTTTCGGGAGTAATAACTATAACCGGTATTTTCTTAAGAAGATCATCCTTTTTCATAGCATCCAAAAGACCAAATCCATCCATTACCGGCATATTTAAATCCGTAAGTATAAGGGAAATATTATCTTTCTTTGCTTTAACTATCTCGTATGCCTCTTTTCCATCACCGGCAAAGCTAATATCATATTTGACCTTAAGGATTTCCTTTAATCTCTCTCTTTTTTCCTTTTCGTCATCCACTATGAGAACTCTTCTTTTTAACCTGGTACTATCAATAAAATTTTTCATCCAAGTTCCCTCTTTTCGACATAAAATTCAATATGTAATTCGTTCTTATTTGGTTTAATTATACCACAATTACCTTGTCAAAAAAAGAGTAAAATGAAAAAGACGAGAGATGATTTTCGAAAAACGAAAACCATCCCTCGCCAATCTATTTGGGGGAAATGTAAGTCGTATTATAAATGCATTACTCTTTCCTGAATTTCCTGTGTTCTTCCTTGATTCCAGAACTGAGTACCGATATATCCGCAGGTTCTTCTGGCAACATTCATCTTATCCTGGTCACGGTTACCGCAGTTAGGACATTCCCACTTAAGCTTCCCATCTTCCTTGATAATCTGAATCTGTCCGTCATAACCGCAAACCTGACAATAATCACTCTTGGTATTAAGCTCTGCATACATGATATTATCATAAATATACTGCATTACAGCTATAACACCCTCCACATTATTAGTCATGTCAGGCACCTCCACATAAGAGATGGCGCCACCCGGTGAAAGAGCCTGGAACTGAGATTCAAACTTAAGCTTTTTAAATGCATCGATTTCCTCAGTTACATGAACATGATAGCTGTTGGTAATATAATTTCTATCGGTAACTCCCTCAATCTTTCCAAACCTTTTCTGTAAGCATTTTGCAAACTTATAGGTGGTAGACTCTAATGGAGTACCATATAAACTAAAGTCAATGTCCTTTTCCTTCTTCCACATTGCACAGTAGTCATTTAACTTCTGCATAACCTCAAGGGCAAATGGAGTTGCTGAAGGGTCAGTATGTGACTTACCTGTCATGTATTTGGTACATTCGCAAAGACCTGCATATCCAAGGGAAATGGTTGAATATCCTGAATAAAGGAGCTTATCAATAGTCTCACCCTTCTTAAGTCTTGCAAGAGCACCATACTGCCAGAGAATAGGAGCCACATCTGAAGGAGTTCCAAGAAGTCTGTTATGGCGGAACATAAGAGCTCTCTTACAAAGTCTCATACGCTCATCAAAAATCTCCCAGAACTTTTCAATATCTCCACCTGATGAACAGGCAATATCTACAAGGTTAATGGTAACTACACCCTGATTAAAGCGGCCATAGTATTTATGCTTACCCTCTTTATAGTTAAGAGCATTAGCAATATTAGAAACTCCTGCATCAGTAAATCTGTCAGGAGTAAGGAAGGAACGGCATCCCATACAGGTATAAACATCGCCACCCTTAAGCTCCTTCATAACCTTTTCTGAAATGTAATCAGGAACCATACGTTTAGCAGTACACTCAGCGGCAACCTTGGTAATATCCCAATATTTGGTTCCCTCTTTAATATTATCTTCCTCAAGAACGTAGATAAGCTTAGGGAAGGCTGGAGTTATATAAACCCCCTTCTCATTCTTAACGCCCTTAATTCTCTGAAGAAGCATTTCCTTAATGAGCATGGCAAGGTCATCTCTTGTCTGACCTTCTGGTACCTCGTCAAGATACATAAATACAGTGACAAATGGAGCCTGTCCATTAGTAGTCATAAGGGTTATAACCTGATACTGAATCATCTGAATACCACGGTTAACCTCTTCCTTTACACGGTTCTCAGCTACTGCATTAATCTGCTCTTCCGTAGTTTCTATACCTGCTGCCTCAAACTCCTCCTTAACAGCCTTTCTAAACTTCTTACGGCTAACCTCCACAAATGGAGCAAGATGAGATAGAGAAATACTCTGTCCACCATACTGTGAGCTTGCAACCTGAGCAATAATCTGAGTAGCTATATTACAAGCTGTAGAAAAGCTTCTAGGCTTCTCAATCATGGTCTCAGATATAACTGTGCCATTCTGAAGCATATCCTCAAGGTTTACAAGACAGCAGTTATGCATATGCTGTGCAAAATAATCAGCATCATGAAAATGTATAACACCCTCCTCATGAGCCTTAACTATATCCTCAGGAAGCAAGAATCTCTTGGTAATATCCTTACTAACCTCACCTGCCATATAATCTCTCTGAACACTGTTAACAGTAGGATTCTTATTAGAATTCTCCTGCTTAACCTCCTCATTCTCACACTCAAGGAGTGATAAAATCTGCTTATCAGTAGAATTAGACTTACGAACCAGAGCTCTTGTATATCTGTAGGTAATATACTTTCTGGCTACAGAATAATTCTCTGTACTCATAATCTGGTTCTCCACCATATCCTGAATCTCTTCTACTGAAGCTGCTCTTCCAAGAGCACTACACTTCTTCTCAACATTGGAAGAAATACTTAAAACCTGTTCCCTGGTAAGTCTCTCAGACTCAGGAACTTCCTTATTTGCCTTCTCAATAGCAGCTGTGATCTTAGTAATATCAAAGACCATCTCGCTTCCGCTTCTCTTAATAATTTTCATAAATTTACCATCCTCTCGCTCTAAAAAGGCGTAAAAATCGCCCTTTCAAATCATCTAACCCCAGGCACTTCTTCATACCAAACGTATAAATTATAGAGATAATACCATATCTTGGTATTCAAGTCAATAAAAAACACAAAATATTGTGAAGGAATTTTAAAGATAACCCAGAAATAATCCCACAAGCAAAAACAAAAAACACCGGAAAACCCATATTCATATGGATTCCGGTGTTTATTCCTTATTATCCTCACGCCTTAATATATCTATATTCAAGGCCTCTAGGTACTGCACAAAGAAACCGCTCTTTACATTTATGCGATATTTATCCTCCAGCTCACTTAAAAGAAAACTCTTTCTTCCCCCATTTTTACCTCTTTCCCAGAAGGATAAAAGCTTATCAAAGGGGAGATACATATAGATATCAGACTTCTTAAAATAAATAATTATAAAGCTTATGCCACCCTGCTTTTCAAAGTCCTTCATAAATTTCATCTGGTGCTCGTGAACATTTTGCAGTGGAAATGTATCGGTAGCACATTCCTTTGCATCGAAGCATACAGGAATCCCCTGCACTGCCCCTATGTAATCCACCGTACTTTTCTGCTCAAAATAAGCAAGCACTATATGATTTGTCTTTTTATCAAATTCAACGGGAGTTATGGGAGTTGGAATCTTCTGAACCAGAGCAAGTCCCATATCTCTATATTTTTCATTAGTCATATTAATGGACTCCTCAAGCATGGAGCCTCTAAGACCTCTGGAATTCCATGTAGCCACTAATCCAATACCTCCATAGAAGATAAAATATTTTTAAACTGCTTAGGGGGTGGTGCCTTAAAGGCCTTTCCCCTAAGGATTTCAGATACATTTTCATTATCGTAAAAGGAAAGCTCCCCGGCATGAAGTAAATGGTGCTTAAGCTTAAAGTCCTTCTTAAAAAGCTTGTAATTATCCTTACTTCCATACTTAGAATCCCCTACAACCCTATAACCAAGATGCTTTAAATGTGCTCTTATCTGATGAGACTTACCTGTATAAAGCTTAACCTTAATAAGAGTATAGGTTTTTCCCTTATATTTATAATGGTGCTCAGGGATAAATTCTGTCTCTATTACAAAAGCATCCTCCCTATAATCATCATAAATGCTGCTTTTATTATGAGATCTGTCCTTAACCAGATAGGCCTTTTTACGAATAGTCTCCTCCATCCTGCCCTCTATAAGGGTTAAGTACCATTTATCCGTATATTTATTCTTAATGGCGTCATTCAAGGCGTGAAGCCCCTTAACGCTCTTTCCTACACTTATAACCCCGGTGGTATTTCTATCCAGGCGGTTACATACACCTGCCCTAAAACCTGTATTATTAAGGTCTTCCTCACGACTAAGATAAAAGTTTACAAGCTCTGTAAGAGAAATATCTTCTTTTTTCGCCTTTTGAGAAAGTAAATCCGCAGGCTTATTTATAATTAAAATATCAGAATCCTCATAGATAATATGCTTCTTAAAATCAAGTCTTTCAAGGACTTCATTTAATTCTTCATGAATAGAATCTTCTGAATCCCCCACATTATCTGATTTTACTAAATTATCCAAACCCTTATTAGTTACATTCTCAGTAACCGCGCTACCCTTAGAAAACTTAAAAAAGGTATCATCGCTAAAATAAATCTTTATCTCATCTCCAGATTTTAAAGCTTCATTACCATCAGCTTTCTTATCATTTAAAACTATATTTTTCTTTCTGAGCATCTTATAGAGAAATCCATTAGATGCCTCAGGCATAATGCTTCCAAGATATCTTATAAGCTTTTTTTCTTCCAAAACCTCAGGAACTATAAATGATTTCAACTACGCTCTCCTTTATATAGCTAATTACACAATCAATGATTCAATATAAGAGATAACCTCAGCCTCATTTTTCACTTCATCTTTTTCTTCAACTCTTTTAATCTCATTTTCAAATTTCTTTACTTCCGTAAACATCTGAACCTTGAAGCCGGAGCTATAATTATTAACGCCCTTATATATATAATCCTTTACGTATTTTCTGTCTTCATCTCTTTTCTTAACGCCCTTTTTCCCCTCGTCATCATACTTCTTTTTCTCATCATAGACATAGAAAACATTAGCATGACCGATGTAAATGTATTTCATATACATAACCTTATCTACAGAGGTTACAACCACTGAAGAATAAAGCTTAGAAGGCTCCTTACACTCTCCCTTAATCCTCTCATATTCTTCCTTCTCATTTTTCTTAGAAGGTAAAAGAATAATAAGAGAAGTCATGAATTTGGCACCCGGAAGGGCGAATAAAATAGCCACCACCGTAAATACATTTTTAGTGCTTCTGCCATTTACAAAATAGCCCACCAAAAATATAGAGACACCTAAAATAATCATAAGAATTATTAAAATAATATTATTCTTTTTTCTGTTAAGGGTATAATTATAATCATCCTTAGACATTGAAAAATGCATATCTATCTCCTTAGTCGTCTGTTATACTCTGCGCTCTGTAATTCTCCGCCAGTATATCCAACTGCTTTTCAAACTTAAGCAACATATCCATGTCGTCAAGCTTATAAATCTTAAAGAATTCATCCTGAATCTTTTCAACCTCACGCTTATTAGCGCTTCTGTAAAGATTTTCAATCTCATTTAAAATGCTGATAATAACAGTATTTTTCTGCCTGTTACTAATCTGCGCATCCATTATTTCATTACGAACGGAAGCCATCTCATTATCCAGAGCACCAACGGCCTTAGCCGCACTAAGAAGTCTCTGTCTAATCTCATCAGGCATGTTCTCGTTATACTTGTACTGCAGATGATGCTCTATTGTAGCCCAGAAATTCATGGCAAGAGTTCTAATCTGAATCTCCACTCCAAGCTCCTTAGGACCCTCTAAGGTCTGCACCACATAATTAACTATTAAATGATAACTTCTGTATCCGGATTTCTTAGCATGAGAAATATAATCCTTTTCCTCAACTATAGTAATGTCGCTTCGCTTCTTGATAATCTCAACAACAGTTTTAATATCCTCCACGAACTGACATATAATTCTGATACCTGCGATATCATCGATTTTTCCATCTATCTCATCCAAAGGAATACCCTTTTTCTGAGCCTTTTCCAAAATACTTGAAATTCTTTTAAGACGGCCATTAACCTGCTCAATAGGTGAATAAAGACCCTCCATCTGATACTCGTATTTTATATGATTAAATTTAACAACAAGCTCATCCACCGCCTGTCTGTATGGATCAAGAATCTCTCTCCAAAGCTGTATCTCCATAAGTAAACCCTCCTGTTACTTCCCCTTAATAAAAAGCCTTTATAAATGCAGCTAAATTACATATTCTTAGAAACCTCTGCGCAAGCCTCCATAGCGTCCATTACAGCTCCTCTAAAGCCCTTCTCCTCAAGAACCTTAACTGCAGCTATGGTAGTTCCCTTTGGTGAGCAAACCATATCCTTAAGCTCTCCAGGATGCTTTCCGGTCTCAAGTACAAGCTTTGCAGAACCATAAACCGCCTGAGCCGCAAAAACATAAGCATCATTTCTTGCCATACCAAGCTTTACAGCCTCATCAGCCATAGCCTCGATAAACATAAATACATAAGCTGGTGAAGAACCGCTAACACTGGTCACTGCATCCATAAGATTCTCTGTTACAATCTTACCCTTTCCAAGGCATTCAAACATCTTAACTACCATATCCTTTTCCTCTTCAGAAAGAGTAACATTCGGACAGATGGCAACCATAGCCTCCCCTACAAGAGCAGGAGTATTAGGCATGGTTCTTACAATCTTAAGCTCCTCATTTTTAAAGGTGCTCTTAAGAAAATCAAGACTCTTACCTGCAATTATGGAAACTATAATAGTCTCCTTCTTTACCACCTCACGAATCTCAGTGATAACATCCTCAGCAAAAAATGGCTTAACGCATAAGAACAACACATCCACACTCTTTGCAACCTCTTTATTATCGCTAAATGTATTGACACCAAGATTATTCTTTGCCATTTCTAAAGCAGCCTCTGACTTGTCAGAAGTACATATATCAGAAGCATTTACATAATTGTTACTAATAAGACCTCCCATAATGGCACTAGCCATATTACCTGCACCGATAAAACCAATTTTCATGATATTTTTCCTTTCTGTTTTTAAATGTTTTTTTAATGTTTTTAATACTAATCTAAAGTTTTTTACTAAAATTCAAATGAATCCATATATAGTTCTTTAAATTCACTGCTGTCGGCTAACTGAACATGAACTATACTATCCTTAATCTTAAGGCAATCCTTGAAAAACTCTCTGTCAAAGAAAGCTCTTCCTGCTCCATCTAAAGCCGCATTTCCTATACTTTCCACACTGCCTGTCATATCCTCCGGCAGCATATTAATACTCTTACAGTTTGAAATGTCCATATGACTGCCAAACATACCTGCAATAAGAGTATTATCAACTTCATCCTTACTAATCCCTGCCTCCTTAAGAAGAGAGCATACACCGGCTTTAATGGCCGCCTTAGCTAACTGCAGGGCTCTTATATCATCCTGAGTAATATAAATGGATTTAGGCTTATTTAAGGCTTTATCCACAGGTTCAGCTTTAAGTCTTCTGCCGCCCATAAGGTCAAACTCCTCATTCCCTCTAAGTAAATAAAACCTCTTAACTCCATTAACCTCTTCAATGTTACTGATATAATCCTTATTAACTAATAACTCTTCTGCTTCCTCACGACTTATAAGATAGCCGTCAGGAGTCATGATTTTAAGCTTTTTAAGATGGCTTAAAAGGTCTATATAACCGGAAGCTAGGATACCCTTAGGCCTGCCATCGTTCTCTTCACTTTCCCTTAAAACACTTAAAATAATGCTACCCATGGAAGGAATACAACTAACCTTACTTACTGCCCCCTCTTTTGCGCCCATGCCACAGCTTAAAATATTACCTTCAAAAGCAGGACCTGCTGCAACTGAGGTAGCATAAAGCTTACCCCTGGCATTTAGAATAATCTCTGCATTAGTACCTATGTCCACTAAAAAGCTTACTTTAGAAGTATCATAAATACCGCTTGCCATAAATGCAGTAAGAGCATCCGCTCCCACAAAGGCAGAAATAGCAGGAAATACATAAACTTCAGTATTCTTTAATGTTCTAAAGCCAATGTCCTCACCCTTTACTCTTCTGTCTCCCTCATAACTCATTTTGAAGGGAGCACCCTTAAGACCACTTGGATCTTCATTTAGAAAAATATGGCACATGGTGGTATTACCCGTCACATGCATATTTCTAATGGCAATATCAGAAAGCTTATCCTTAAGCCCCAACTGTAAAAGGCCAAAAGAAATCATTTCCTCAATCTGTGAAACCACCTGTTCATGAAGGATTGAAAGCTTACCATTCATGCAATGCATAATTCTCATGGCAACATCCTTACCAAGAATGGTTTGCTTACTAAGCTCACTGTATCTAATGAGTCTTTTTTCCTTAAAGGACTCACTGCAATCATATATGTCAATAACTATATTTGTGGTACCTATATCCACACTCACAAATATCTCGTTAATATTTTCAAAATTAAAATCAGGTAACTCATGTAGGTTTTCATATTCCTGTCTGACTATAACCATTTATGCTTTCTCCTTTAATCAAAAAAACATAACCATAAGTTAAAATCTAAAATCTTATAAAGTAAAACTACTAAAGAAATAAAAGGGCCCCTAAAACTAGGTGGCCCTTCCTAAATTTTCTCATTAATTTACTATTGTGATTACCTTGCGTAATCGGCTACTCTGGACTCTCTGACAACATTAACCTTTATCTGTCCAGGATACTTAAGCTCCTCTTCGATTCGCTTAGCTACATCCCTTGCGATAATAACCATATCGTCATCAGAAACCTTCTCAGGCACAACCATAACTCTAAGTTCACGACCTGCCTGTATAGCAAATGACTTCTCAACTCCTTTGAAGCTGTTTGAAATATCTTCTAACTGTTTTAATCTGTTTGTATATGTTTCAAGAGTCTCTCTTCTGGCACCCGGACGAGCTGCAGAAATAGTATCTGCTGCCTGAACTATGCATGCAATAAGAGATCTTGGTTCAACGTCTCCGTGGTGAGCCTCCACAGCGTTGACAATAATTTCTGATTCCTTGTATTTTCTACAAAGATCAGCACCTATCTGTACATGTGTACCTTCCATCTCCTGATCGATAGATTTACCGATATCATGTAAAAGACCTGCCCTCTTAGCAGTACGGACATCACATCCAACCTCCCCAGCTATAAGACCGGCAAGATGAGCTACCTCTAAGGAATGCTTAAGTGCATTCTGTCCGTAACTCGTTCTAAACTTCATTCTACCAAGAAGTCTTATAAGCTCAGGATTAAGTCCCTGTACTCCAACCTCGAGAACAGCTGACTCACCTTCCTCTCTAATCATAGATTCTACTTCAACTTTAGCCTTTTCAACTGTCTCTTCAATCCTAGCAGGATGAATACGACCATCTACAATTAACTTCTCAAGTGCCAAACGTGCAACCTCACGTCTTACGCCATCGAAGGATGATAGAACTACTGCCTCAGGTGTATCGTCAATAATAAGACTTACACCTGTAAGGGTTTCAAGCGTACGGATATTTCTACCCTCACGTCCGATAATTCTTCCCTTCATGTCATCATTAGGTAACTGGACAACAGAAATAGTAGACTCAGCAAAATGATCTGCTGCACAACGCTGAATAGCATCAACTACATATTCCTTAGCTCTCTTGTCCGCTTCATCTTTCACTCTGCGATTAGCTTCTTTGATTAATATCGCAGTTTCATGTTTAACATCATCTTCAACAGATTTTAACAGGTATTCTCTGGCTTCTTCTCTTGACAATTCAGAAATCTTTTCCAATTCTTTAATATGACCAGCCTTTAATTCTTCAAGTTCTTTTAACTTCTTCTGATATTCATTCTCCTTGTTTACAAGCTTAGCCTCTTTTTTCTCAATTGCCTCAGTCTTTTTATCCAGAGTCTCCTCTTTCGACAAAACACGTTTCTCATATCTTGCTATCTCGGCACGTCTTTCCTTGGATTCACGCTCAATCTCATTCTTGTTCTTTAACGCTTCCTCCTTAGCCTCTAAAAGTGCCTCACGCTTCTTAGTCTCTGCGGTCTTTATAGCATCATCTATAATTTTTCTCGCACGAGTTTCAGCATTGCCAAGTTTAGTTTCCTCTGAAGCAACATAGTCTTCAATGGCCTTTTTCTTAACAACTGAAGCGGTCACTAATACAGCAACCAATAAGAGAACGACTAAAACCACAATAGTACTAATAAATACTATCTGTGATACCATCGAAAAAATAACCTCCTAAAAAATAATCGCTTTAACGCAACATTTTAATTTTATACTTTTTTTGTTATATTGTCAAGGACAACCACCCCAAAAATCACGATAAAATGCACCCTTAAATGTTTTAGTAAAACCAAATATTAGTCAAATTAAATTAAAAAAATATTTGTATTTTAATAACTATTAACCCTCAACAACAGGTTTAAACATTACACGCATCTTAGGTAATCCTTTAAGCTCGTGATAATAGTTAGTCTGCCAATCCTCTCCCTGAGAAGGATCATTCTCTCCTGTTGCAGGAGGAGCAAAGATTCTCATCTGAAGAGTCTGCGCCTTATCAAGTGGCTTCTCGAAAAATGCAGACATAAAATCAACACACTCAACGCCTGGAGCCTTGTAGAACCACCAGTCGTTAATCTCTATCATAAGATTTTCTTCCTTTAAGTCATCATCAAAATAAGCCTCGCAGAAAACAGGATTTCCTTCAAAATCAATGTCAACCTGGATACCTTCAGCATCCTCTGCTCCACCCCAGCGAAGGGTAACAGGAAGGTCTACACCACCTATTTCCTTAACCTCTGGCTTAAAATAATCATCATGAAGAAGCTTTTTATAAGTATCAAGTACAGGCTGCTTAATACCTACGTCCTTATTGTTAGGATCTTCGATTTCAAGACCAAGACGACCTCTGTCTCTAAACTGATACATAGTAAAGCCGTCAAGCCATTTCTCATCGTCCTTCTTTAAAAGATCACAGAACTCTAAAACCATATCTGCCTGATCATAAGGACCTGTAACATCACCATCTGCATTCATCTCTGAAAGCACCATAGGACGCTTAACACCGCCATTAACAGTTGTATATCTGTCATAGCTCTTCTTGCACATTGCATAGATATCTTCTACCTTATCGCGCTTAAAGGTGTCACCACCTTCTTCAGCAACATCATAAGGCCATCCCCAGTGAAGACTTAAATATCTGTCAACAGATACGATATCTGCAGCACGTGAAGCCTCTGCAAATATATCTTCCATCTTCATTTTCTCTTCTTCAACAGAGGTACAGCCATCAAGACAGATAATAGTCTTAATATTAGGAGCCTCTCTGTGAATAATATCGCAACATTTCTTAAAGAAGGCTGCAACCTCAGGATAATCAGCTCTCTTGTTAAATGAGAACCAGTCTCCTGTAGCTTCATGATTAATTCTTAACATAACTCTACCAAATGTAGATAAATCCTTAGCTATAGCTACGATGTGATCCTCTGTAAGCTTTGGATCTATGGTAAGAGTAAGAAGTACGTCCTGTCCATGACGTCTTACCTCTCTCATGTAATTAAATGGCTCATCAAGAAGATTGCCATTAAGACCACCCTTATAGGTAAAATAATCATCATAAGGATAATCCCACTGGAAGCTTACATCACTATCTGCATGAGCGATGCTGGCACGAACCGGCCAGGTCTCCTCATTAGGATAATAGCAGTACATAAGACTTACAGCTCTGTGTGGTCTTCCAAGAGTCTGAAGAATATAATCCTGATTAACATACTCTCCTCTCTCGCTACCATCACCGATATCCAAAGCACATTTTGCTGAGCCTAACTCAATTTTTTTAACATTAGAAACTTTAGTAATATTCTTTATTTCCACTACAATGACCCTCCATTAATTATTAGCAATTACCGTCTAAATAAGCTTTTTTAAATGTATTTTAAAGCTGCCCTAACCCCTAACAGCTTATAAACAACATAAAAAAACAAAAAACAGCCGATAAAAACGCTCAGATACTTTGATTATATATGAATTTTCTTATATAATCAAATGAAATATAGCATAAAATCAACGAAAACATTTGAGAGTTTTGCAAAAAAAATCTTCGGTAATAACTGTTAAAGTAATACCGAAGACCTCTATCCCCCTTAGGTAAAAGCAAGTTTTTTAAGCTTGCCTTTACCTATAATGATTTTCTTTTCTTTTTCTACCTTTCTTATGAAGACAACTTATAATACTCTCTTCAAACGATCTATAGTAAATAATATTAATTACTCATATAATGGACTTGGTTCAGCCTTTTCTAAAAACTCGCCATAATCCTCTACAAATTGAGCAAGTCTGAATTCAGCATTTATAACTTCATTCTCTTCGCTCCTTGCTACCTCTCTTATAAGCATGTCATCATCCGTGATGCCATTACCCATAAGATCCACGATGAGGATATCCTCTTCGGGGACTTCCTTTTTCTTGCCGGAGTAGCATACAAATACTCCTCCATCTCTTGTTACACTAACGCCTTTTTTCCACTTCATAAAAAAATCCTCTCAATCTCTTCAATAAATAAAAGCGTATAACCTTATTTTCGAACGACCAACCCTAACTTAGCAGCCTTTCGTTCAGCCTCAGCCCTGTTATTAACTCCCAGCTTTTTATACAGATTATAATTATGTTTCTTAAGACCATTTGCGGTAATCCCAAGTGTTTTTAAAATTTCTTCTGTGGTATATCCTCCACAAAGTAATGACAATATCTCTGACTCCCTCTTGGTAAGAGAAATCTCTTCCTTAGGGATGAACTTCATATAATCAGGATATGTATGGGCAACCTTCTCAGTCTCCATAATTACCTGCTGATAATAATCTTCATCAATATCCTTAAATGCATTTTTCTCCTCTAACTCCTTTAAGAGTGGAAGTACTGCCTCACCTTCCATAGAGATAATACGCACAAAATGATATTCCTCTGCCTTCTTAACAGCAGCCATAATATGTTTTTCCCAATGCTTATCACCCAAACGATAAAGTATAACTCCTTTTAGTATCTCATTCTCCATCCAATAAAAATAGCGCTCATATCTTTCAAAATATACTGTCAGATAGCTTGCTAAAGACATAGCTTCCATAAGCTTATTCTCAGAGATAAGACATCTTATTCTAATCATGCAGCGATATCTGTCAAGAATGGTAAATGAATCCATAATACTATCTGTTTTCTCAATATAGCTTCTAACTTCATTTCCTGAGCCTGTATAAAGAGATAACCAGGCTTCAAAAGCTTCTAAGTTAGAATATAAATTATCTGCCTCTCTTTCGTATACTAATCTATGAATAGTATCTCTAATACGTTTAGCAGAAGGATACTGTCCCTCTACTATATGCTGTCTTGCCTGAACACCTGCGGCACTAAAGCACATCTCAACCTTACCACCATGAGCAGCTGCTTCATATCCGGCAGTAAGTCTTGTAAGTACCTCATAAGGCCTCATACTGGCCTTTTCAAAACCGCTTTCAGCAAGAGCTATGGTAACAAGACCATTACCATAATTTCCAACTATTACTTCTATTGGCTTTGCCATAAACCTTGCAATCTGAGTGTCAGATTTAGACCATTCACTAAAGTCTAATCCTCCATTCATAAGAGAAGGCATATTGCCCGTAACTGACATTTCAGGAAGAGTAACATCTCCCTTCCTAATTAAGCTAAATACATTTTTCATGATACGGAGTATACCTTTAACTCCACGCTGAGGAAGGGATATATCCAGATAAGAAAGACGCATTCTTGCATCCTTTCTAACCTCCTTAGGTTTATCCTTATCCTTTTCCACTAACTCCAGCTCATGATACCATCTCTCAGATTTATCAGGCTCTAAAATCAATGCATAAAGCATACTTAAACCTGCCATAAGAGTGGTATTTTTCTTAGCTTCTTCCTCCGGAATCTCAAGATAATAATCCTTGGTCTCTATATAATGACCTGTTCCCGGATGTAACTGTGCATTCTTAATTAAAAGCTTCATGATATTAGGTTTATCTTTACCCTTATCATAATACTTTAAAGCTTTTGGAATATCTCCGTGCATCTCATAATAATATGCACCAATCCTGTAATTCTCTTCAATAGCTTCTCTAGGCCAGCTCATAGCCTGCTTCCACTGAAAGAACCCCCTGAGCTCCTCACGGAATGTATAGTTTCCATTAGGTAATCTGTCAACCATAGAAGTAGTGTTACGACAACACTCAAGAACCTCTGATATATTAAGGTTACCTGAGAGAACTCCGGCCATATCCTCAGTAAAATCCTCATACTGACTAACAGAAAGCACGAATCTCTGAAGATTATCAGGCCAGCTATCAAAAACCATTCCATCCCAAAGATGATATATATCTTCAAGAACCTTTTGATAAACCTTTTGTGAATATCTAACACCATTAGCCATATGAACCGTATAATAATAAACAGCCCTTGGATAACCCATGGAAGCCTTAGTAACTAAAGGTACATCTTCAGGATTTATACTAACCTCTCTGTCCTCAAAGAATTTCTCAACCTCTTTCTCACCCATAACAAAATCTGATTCCACAATACGTATGAAATTACAATCCTGTTCTTCACTTGAAAGACATTTTGGAAAACTGCCTCTGGTAATAACTATTACCTGTATTCCCACTTCTTTTAAAAGCTTTCTAAGATATCCAAAATCTTCACCTCCACAGAGAAGGTGAACATCCTCGATAATAACTACAGTCCGCCTTATATCTTTTATATCAGGCTTATCCAAAATTTTACCATCCTTACAATAGAGGGTAAGAGTTGATTTCCTTCTGTAGTAGTATTCGATTGCTGCAGACTTACCCCAACCTGTAGGAGCAGTCATAATTACAGGTAAAAATGAATCCTCTGCTTTCTTAAGCTTTTTGTAAACCTTAGGCACCTTTATATAGCTCAACCTCTGTACCTCCTATTCTCATCATAATTATTCTGTAAAAAACTATGACCACAATAGTATCATTTACCTGTATTAATAGAAAATAATTAAATAATCTAATAATCATATAATTAACCAAGTTATTTGATTATAGCTTTTATAACCGGTAACTATCCAATCGGCAACTTGCAAAATGGCATGTAAAAATACCAAATGTAACAAATCACTAGATTACATAACTACATAATTATAAATTCATAATAATACATAATAACCTTAATACATATTGTACCATAATTTTGAAAAATGTATATTACACTCAAGTGTAATTTGCATGGTTTTTTTCAATTTATTACACTTTTTAAAATAAACATATTTATAAAAAATCTCCGACATCTGCCTAAAAGACAGACATCGGAGAAAAATTTATTAATAATTAACCAACCTTAGATTGATTTATTATTTAATCTTAACCTTCTTACCGATTGTAAGATAATCTGAAGCAAAAGAAAATATGGTATATAACAATAGCCATATCAATGATATTTATACTCTTTAACATCTATATGGTTCCACATCGCCCTTTCCAACAGCTTCAACGGCTCCGCCGACTTTAACCACGAAGGCAATACCTTCTTTTCAAATGTAATGCTGGTAAATAAGTATATTTTTATAAATTAATACTGATAAATTAAACTCAATAAATGGGTGTTATAAATGGGGGTTATAAATGTAAAACGAAAATTTACTTACCCTCGTAAAATTCAGTAGAAGTTTCATTTTCCTGAATAAGAACTGAGCTCTGATTAAACTTCTTAATCAACTCATCCGCAGCCTTATGAACGCTTTCAATATCAGTATCACTAAGATAAATAACCAATGAATACTCAGTATAAATCTTATCTCCATCCTTCCAGCCACCATCGGCATCAGAGATAGTATAGCCACCAAAATGTTCAAGCAGAACCTCTTCTGCCTTTTCCTTAGCTTCATCCTCATCAAATACAGGCTTATTAGTATCCTTATCATTAGTACCAAGATACATTACATACTGAATATCCTTGTCATCTGCATCATCAGCATCCTTTGCATCCTTGTCATCATCAGCTATATCAGGCTTTCCTACCTTATCTGATTTATCAGATTTATCTATTTTGCCGGGTTTTACTTCATTGTCAAATCTTTCAATTCTCTTATTACTTTGCTTTTTCTGATTATCCATAACCTTTTTCATTATAACCAAATTAGCCCCTGAAGTACAAAGAGCAGCAACCGCTATAATTAAAACAACCAGATTAAATAATTTATTGTTATTGTTATTGCTATTGCTATTGTTATCATTATTATTAGAATTATCTAAATTTTTATTATCTGAATTTGAATTCTCTATATTATTATCCATACACTAAACTCCTTTCTAAGATTGTTCTTTTTCCTTTATTTTGTCAATCTCATCTCTAAGCAATGCGACCTCCTGAATTAATCGGGTGTTCTTCTGAGAAATCCTACTGACATTTGTTGTAAGAGCAAACATCGTCGTAATTAAAAGAATAATCGCCACCATAAAAATCATATTAGACGGAAGTTGAATACCAATGACTTTTGAAAGCCAGTTAAACATTTTCGGAAAAATATCAAAAACAAGAACGATAATACAAAGAGCCATCCATCTGAGTGCATACCTAATATCTATTTTTTTCTTAGATATCATTCTTATTATGTAAAGCAACATAAGTAATACAAGTACTGCTACAATAATCTGTAATTTTATACTCATAACTGACCCTCCTTCTCTATATTTTCTTAAATCTTGCAAATATAATTGCAAGTGTAACCTTTATCATATAATAAATAGCATTTATTGGAGATATCGAAGAAACCCCCTCTGTCCTCTCATTCATAATTACAGGAATTTCTATCACTTTCTTTTTAGCTGCAATAATCTGTACCAGACTATCCGGCTCAGGATAATCTTTAGGATAATCCTTAGCATATATTTCCATAATATTTCTATTAATAAGACGCATTCCGGAGGTTGGATCTGTTATAGTTTTTCCGGTTAAAAGCTTGATAACACCACTAAGAAATCTAATACCTAATCTTCTAATTGCAGAAGACTGAAAACCTTCATTGGTAATAAATCTTGAACCAACGACCATATCCGCATCATTCTCTTCCATAGCCTCAACCATGGTTTCAAGAAATCTTGCGCTATGCTGTCCGTCTCCATCAAACTGAACCACCACATCATATCCATTACGAACACCATAAATATATCCAGTCTGTACAGCACCGCCAATCCCAAGATTAATAGGTAGCTGCAAACACCTTATTCCATTTTCTTTGCAGACTTCTACAGTATTGTCTGTAGAACAATCATTTACAACAATATAATCAAAATCCGGTGCATTTTGCTTAATGTCCTCAACAGTAGAAACTATGCTGGCGGACTCATTATATGCCGGAATAACCACTAGCTTCTTCAATTAACTATCTCCTAACATCTATAATTTATCAGTAATTCATCAGTAATTCATCAGTAATTCATCAGTAATATATCAGTAATTCAGCAATTACCAAATAATTATAGCACAGATAACAGCCAAGTTACAAGAAAAATGGCGGTTTGGTAGTTTTTAAGAAATTTTTTAAGGTAATTTTTAAGGAAATTTTTAAAGAAATTTCCTATAGCTAATTTTAGGAAACCTCAGGAAATTTTTAAGGAAATTTTTAAGGAAATTTCCTATAGCTAATTTTAGGAAACCTCAGGAAATTTCATTTATCCGTTTTAAGTATACAATTCACGATAATAAGGACATATATTTTCATAATGTCCATCCTTCATTCTAAATCATCTGCTAAAAAAGAGAGTAACCTTATGCATTATCCTCTTGATAAGAGGTATGCAATAGTTACTCTCTTGTTTTTTATTTGGTATTTGCTATTCCAAAATATTTGCAATATTTTTTTTGCTATCCTCTTTATAACTTGAGTTTATTTTCTCTTATTTCGATAAGACGACCTTTAATAATCTTCTCGCATATCCTATTCGTCTGTTTCCTCAAGACCTCCAGACTTAATAAATGTTTCGATAATTTTCTTCTGATAATTTACAAATTTACGAATAGAATCAAATTCTTCATAAGTCGGATATGTAGTATATCTAGACTCGAAACAAGCGTTACTAAGGTCTTTTAGAAACTGTTGGGTTTCTTCCCACTCATATCGATTCTGCCTAGGAAAAACATACGGAGAACAGTTCATAATTTCTTTAAACAACACAGAAAGATCGTGCTGCTGTGTAAGAAATTGTGTGTCTGGGACCCGATACCAGCCAAGATTTTCCTGTGCGGCATATAAAAATCCTTTGTAAAGTCTTTCCAAAGTGTATACTGCGCGACTAACATCATCATAACAAAAGTTGTTTTTATCAACCCTGTTAAGAGCTTCAAGCGCAGAAAAAGCGTGAATAAAATAATGGTTTTCTAAAGGATCGCTTTTCTTATTAATTTCGTCGATAAGATGTTGTAGTATGTTCATTTTTTTACCTCTTCCAGAGAACAATACCATATTCCCTATCCATCATATCCGGCTCGGCGAAAATGAAAAGTGAAAAAGAATGATTATCTCTTTCGATGTTGGAGAATACTTCGAAAAGGTCGGTATTTTTAAAGTTTGGATCGCAACAAACTGAAATAACGACGTCATCCTGAACGTTACCGTCCTTTATACTAGCTTTTGTTGCGTAGATTTCTGTAATCCAATCCTTGTCTTTACTTTTAAGGATACGTGATACGATATTGTTTATTTCTGTCTTTCTGTTTGTATTTGTCATAATTTGTTTCTCCTATCATTATATGATAAAAAATTTTAAAAAATATTTTTTTGTTAATCGCTCTATTTTTATTATATTACGCACTTTTGAATATAAACTGTGAGGAACATTATAACCTTATAAAGTTATACCGTCAACGGTTTTTTCATAATTCTACAGAAAGCACCACTTTTTCGCAAAAAAGAAAGCCTTAAATCCTTAAATTTACGGCTTTTCAGCAATTAAAATAACCTGTGCCGACCGAGTGCAGCACCAGCTGCACGAGACTATTTGTTTTTACCACAACGTAGCGGTGTACAATGCGGAAGATCGGGGTTATACCGACCGAAGGCGCCCATTCTTTTACCAGTACGTAGTGGTACAAAGCGGAAGATGGGGTGAGGTGGAAAAAGAAAAAGGTCCTGTGGACCTTTTTCCCGCCGAACCGACCGAGTGCAGCACCAGCTGCACGAGACCTTGAAGCCACTGGGCTTCAAGGAGCTCGTGCACATAAAAAAAGACCCCCTAGCCAAAGGCCAGGGGGCTTATTTTATGCGGAAGATGGGACTTGAACCCAAAAGAACGACCAGAAACACCCATAGAAAGGAGGTTTATAGTGCCAACCATCTTCTGGTCACACGGCAGGTCACACGCCTAAAACAACATCAGGCTGCTATCTTAAATTGATT
>JAILGL010000030.1 GCA_024696825.1 Lachnospiraceae bacterium | reverse complement strand
CAAGTGCAGTAAAGATTGTAAGTGGTGCAAGCGTAACAGCTGGAAAGCTTACTACTAAGGTTGATGTTTCAAATGCAGGCGTTAATTATGGTAAGTGGAATGCTAAGGTTGTTACTACAGTTGATGGTAAAGAAGTAAGTCTTGCAAAGAGTACATATAATATAGCTCCTGAGTTTAAGAGCTTCGCATCAGTTAAGACAGATGCTCTTGAGAAAAAGAAACAGTTCCAGGTTAAGCTTACAAAGCTTACTAATGTTTATGGAGTTAAGAAGGTTCAGTTTTTAGTTTACAATCCTTCAAAGGATCTTGTTACTACAGTAACAGGAAAGGTAAGTAATACTAATACTTATACAGGTACAGTAAAGCTTAAGAAGCTTAATTTTGAACTTAAGAAATATACCATTAAGGCAAGACTTGTAGATAATAATGGTAGAAAAAAGGTTCTCAGTAAGACCTGTATATGTGATGAGAGAGTTAAGAAGGGAACACTTACTGCAACACCTAAGAATGCAGAGGTAAGGATTAAGCTTAAGAAGCCTTATGTTCCTGGTAATATTAAGAAGATAACCTTTAACGTACTTTTAAAGAAAGGTAATAAGTTTAAGAAGGTTGCTACTTCTACAGGTACACTTAAGAAGAAAACTTATTCAGGAAGTGTTGTAGTTTCTTCAAAGGGTAAGTATAAGGTAATCGCTGTTGCCTTAACTTCATGGAAGAAGAATGTTAAGCTTGGAAATACTACATTTAATGTAAAGAGGAGTGATCTTGGTAAGAACGGCTGGAGATATGAAAAATATGCCGGTAAGACCTATAAATTCTATTATAAGAACAATAAGAAGGTTACTGATCTTACTAAGATATTAAATATTAAGGAGAGCACAAGTTCTAATGTAAATAAGTTCTATATAGAGATTAACAGAGCTGCTTGTGTTGTTACTATTTATGCTTATGATAAGCAGACTAAGAAATATAATATTCCTGTAAAGCGTTGTGCTGTTTCAGTTGGTAGAGATATCTGGACTACAGCAGGTACTTCAGGACTTAATACTAATTCATCTTATACTCCACTTGGAACATTCTCAATCTGTTCTAATGGAACTGCAGCTAAGTATTCACTTAAGCCAATGCATGAGCCTGATGGAAGTACTGTTTATGCAAGATGGGCATCACATATTGTAGGAAATGTTTATTTCCATTCAATCGCAGTAGGAAGCTCATCACATTATGCACTTAGTGCAACAAGCTATAATAAGTTAGGTTCTCCAGCCAGTGCAGGTTGCATCAGAATGACTGTTAGAGATGCTAAGTGGTTATATGATTATGCTTCAGTTGGAAGTACTGTTAAGATTGTAAAGGGTAACTCAGCTAAGCCGGGTCCTCTCGGAAAGCCTGTAACTATTAAGATTTCAGGTGTAAGCTATGACCCAACAGATCCTGAGGTTCCAAATTCAAGGAAGAAGGCGGACTATAAGGCAGGAAGAATCACCGGATATATCACAAAGAGTGGTAAGATGGTTGGTAAGGTAAGCTAATAATTATAAAAAAGATTTTTAAATGTCAATGGCGGCAGATAATCCTTAGGGGTTATCTGCCTCTTTTTATAATTTTTGCATTTATCAAATATTTACTTGTTAAATGTTTGATTTATTTATATAATAGCTATATGGGAAAAATGCCGATGGGTTTCGGCGAAAACGATAATGGAGTGAAAGGAAATATATAATGTTTGGTTTTGGTCAGTTAATTGATAAGTTAAAAAAGAGTCCTAAGAAAATTGTGTTAACAGAGGGAACAGATTCTCGTATACTTGAAGCGTCATCAAGACTTCTTGCAAGTAACTTTCTTCATCCTATTCTGGTAGGAAATCCTGATAAGATTTATGATGCGGCTGAGGAAAGTGGCTTTAATATAAGAGGTTCTGAGATTATCGATCCTAATAACTTTGATGAGATGGATAAGATGATTGATTTATTCTGCGAGCTTCGTAAGGATAAGGGCGTTACCAGAGAGGAAGCAGAAAAGCTCTGCCACATGAATAATTATTTTGGTACCATGCTGGTAAAGATGGGATATGCAGATTCTCTTCTTGGAGGAGCTACCTACTCTACAGCAGATACAGTAAGACCGGCGCTTCAGCTTATTAAAACAAAGCCTGGTAATAAGCTTGTATCTTCTTGTTTCATTCTAGTTAGACCTGGTGCCACAGGTGATAATGAAGTGCTTGCCATGGGTGACTGTGGTATTAATATTAAGCCTACTGAGGATGAGCTTGTAGAGATAGCAGAGGAGACCATAAGATGTGCTCAGGTCTTCGGTGTAGACCCTAAGGTTGCATTTTTAAGTTATTCTACAGATGGCTCCGGTAAGGGCGATGACGTTGACAGAATGAGAAATGCAGCTATTAAGACCAGTAAGAGAAATCCTACCATCCCTATCGATGGTGAGATGCAGTTTGATGCAGCAGTTTCTCCTAAGGTTGCTCAGAAGAAATATCCGGATTCTGAGGTGGCAGGTCATGCTAATACATTCATTTTCCCTGATATTAATTCAGGTAATATTGGATATAAGATAGCTCAGAGAATGGGTAATTTCGAGGCTTATGGTCCTATTTTACTGGGACTTAATTCACCGATTAATGATTTATCCAGAGGTTGTACAGCTTCTGAGGTTTATTCTATGGCTATCATTACAGCAGCTCTTAAGTAAGCTGTTTATAAGGGTTTAAAGCATTTAGAAAAGATGCTTTATAACAAAATATAATAATGAATTCTATCAAATGTGTTCACATTTTCTACATAATGTGAACACATTTTTTTCACCTCAAATTCAAAAACATTTCAAATAAATTCCATAACCTCTTCACAATCAAATATTATTATAGGTCTTGTAAACAACAAACAGGCATTTAGAAAAGTCGGATATTTTATATATTTATTAAGTCGTATATCTAAGACTTTAGCAAGGAGGATTATTATGAACAAGAAGATTTTAAAGGTTACATCATATGCTGCCATATTTGGTGTTGTAGGAGGTCTTACATTTACAGGAGTTGATTATGCAGGTAGCAAGCTTTTAAATACAAAGGATAATGTAACTACTACCAGTTCTCCTAAAGTAAATATAGCTACAACAAGTACCACATCATCCTCATCTTCAGATTCAGGTGATGTTTCAAAGGTAACATCTAATGTGCTTCCATCAATAGTTGCCATAGATGTTACTATAGAGCAGAGTATTTCAGGGTTCTTCGGGCAGCAGAGTACTCAGGAAACTACAGGCAGTGGCTCAGGAATAATTATAGGTCAGACTGATGATTACATTTATATAGCTACTAATAATCATGTGGTTGAAGGTGCTAAGACGGTTAGTATTAAGTTCTATGACGATCAGGTTTATAGTGCAACTGTAAAGGGTACAGACAGTACTAATGACTTAGCAGTAGTTCAGGTTAAGGTAAGTGATCTTAAGGATAAGACACTTAACAGTATAAAGGTAGCTACTATCGGTGATTCTGATGAATTAAAGGTAGGAGAGCAGGCTATCGCTATAGGAAATGCTCTTGGCTATGGCACCAGCGTAACTGTTGGAATTATAAGTGCAAAGGATAGAGAGGTATCTGCTGAGGATGTTACCATGCAGCTTTTACAGACAGATGCAGCTATTAACCCTGGTAACAGTGGTGGAGCTCTTGTAGATTCTAATGGTAGTGTAATCGGTATTAACTCTGCAAAATATGCCTCTGAAGAGGTTGAAGGAATGGGCTTTGCGATACCTATTAATACAGCAATTCCTATTATTAAAGAAATAATAGAGACTGATGGTGACGTTAAGACTAATAATGCTTACCTTGGAATAAGCAGTGGCGAGATTTCTGAGGAATACAGCGATGAGATGGGTATGCCTACAGGTGTATATGTTGCAGAGGTCGTAGAAGGCGCTGCAGCAGAGAAAGCAGGAATTCTTAAGGGTGATATTATAGTGGAGTTTAATGGAACTGAGATTGCAAGTATGACTAATCTTAAGGCTGCTCTTAGTAAGGTAAAGGCAGGAGATACAGTTAAGATTAAGGTTAAGAGACTTTCTAATGGAGAGTATGTAACTAAGACTGTAACCTGTACTATGGATGAAAAGCCTGATACAGCTACTGAAGATAGTCAGGATAATCAGGGAAGTCAGGATAATCAGGGAAGCCAGGATAATCAGGGAAACCAGAATAATGGCGGAAGCTTTGGTGGTTCTGAAGATTATGGTAATGGCGGAAGCTTTGGCGGATCAGAAGACTATGGAAATGGTGGCTTCGGCGGATTTAGCGGTGACGACTCATCCAATTCATTTGGTGGATGATATTCTATAGATTTGTTTTTCATGAACACCTCCCCCTCAAAAAGCAGAAGTATAAAAGCTTCTGCTTTTTTTTATATTGAAATAAGTGTTTTCCATAAAAGTACTTGACATTATTTGGCTTAAGTGATAAATTATGTTTTAGATGTTAGCACTCCACAAAAAAGAGTGCTAATAAATAAAAAAGAAATGAGGTGGTTGCTTGGAGCTTGATGAAAGAAAACTAAAGATTTTACAAGCCATAATACGTACGTATTTGGAAACCGGTGAACCTGTAGGTTCCAGAACAATTTCAAAATATTCAGATCTAAACATAAGCTCTGCTACCATCAGAAATGAGATGTCAGATCTTGAAGACATGGGTTATATAATTCAGCCTCATACATCTGCAGGACGTATTCCTACGGATAAGGGCTACAGATTATATGTAGATACCATGATGGACGATAAGGTTCAGGAAGTTCAGGATATGAAGGATCAGCTTGAAGAGAAGGCGGGCCGTATAGATACACTTTTAAAGCATGTGTCTAAGCTTCTGGCTACATCTACTAACTACGCTGCCATGGTTTCAGGACCAAGGTATAGGTCTAAAAAGATTAAGTTTATTCAGCTTTCTGAGGTGGATGAGAAGCATCTCTTAACCATCGTTGTACTGGATGGTAATGTAGTTAAGAATAAGATGATTAAGTCTGATGAAGCCCTTGATACTGAAAGTGTTGCAAAGCTTAACTTCCTTCTTAATACAGCTCTTAACGGACTTGATGTGGGTGAGGTTAATATAGCTGTTATACAGAAGATAAAGGAGCAGGCTAAAGGTCATTCTAATGTAATAGATGCAGTTTTAGAGGTTGTTGGAAACGCTCTTACCCAGGACGATGACTATGAGGTTTATACAAGCGGAACAACTAATATTCTCAAGTATCCGGAGCTTGCGGATAAAGAGAAGATTACTGATATTTTGGATACCTTCGAAGATAAGAGACTTATAAGTGAGTTTGAGGAGGTTAATCCTACTATAGATACAGATGATGGTAATCATGCCATTCAGGTATATATAGGTGGTGAGTCTCAGGTTGATTCCATGAAGGATTGTTCTATGGTTACAGCTACCTATAAGATTCATGAAGGTGCATACGGTAAGATTGGTATCGTAGGACCAAAGCGAATGGATTATGACAAGGTGGTCGCTACATTGGAAAAGCTTATGGATGAACTAGATGACATATTTAAGGATTCAAATTAGCTGTAGTTAATAGTGACAGTTACATTTAAATGCTTGAGTTAATTTTATTACTTAATGGAATGGAGGAATATTATGAGTACTTCTCTCGACTTTGAAAATGGAGAGGAAATGAATACAGTTTCTGAGGAAAATGTAGAGGCTGTTAGTGAAGAGAAAGCAGAAGAAACAGCCAAAACAGAGGCTGAAGAAAAGGTTGAGACTGAAACTGTAGCTGAAGAGGAAACTCCGGTTGTCCAGGCAGAGGCTGAAGAGGAGCCTGATGAAGATTCAGAGGAAGAAGCTGATGAGGATGACGGTAAGAGTGATAAAAGCTTTAGCGCAAGAAGAAGTAAGAAAAAGATTGAAGCCTTAAAGAATCAGGTTAAAGAGCTTGAAGACATTAAAAAAAGGCAGCTGGCTGAATTTACTAATTTTAGAAAAAGAACAGAAAATGAAAAGAGCCAGATGTTTGAGCTTGGTGCAAAGAGCGTTATAGAAAAGATTTTACCTGTAGTTGACAGCTTTGAAAGAGGTTTATCTCAGGTTCCTGAGACAGAGGAAGCTAAGTCCTTTGTAGAGGGTATGGAGCTTATCTATAAGCAGCTTATGAAATCCTTTGAAGAAATGGGTGTTAAAGCCATAGATGCCTGTGGCAAAGAATTTAATCCTGATTTACACAATGCTGTTATGGCGGTTGATGATGACAGCTTAGAAAGCGGAACAGTAGCTGAAGAGCTTCAGAAGGGTTATACCTACAAGGATTCAGTTGTAAGACACAGTATGGTAAAGGTAGTTAATTAGTTTTTATATTAAGCTAATAAATATTATTTATTAAAAATAATTTCAAATAATAAGCAAATAATTTAATTATTAAGAGGTGCTTAGTTTTAAGCACAGAAAGGTTAGGTAATAATTATGGGAAAGATAATTGGTATTGATCTTGGTACAACAAATTCATGTGTTGCTGTTATGGAAGGTGGAGAGCCTGTTGTTATCACTAACAGTGAGGGTAGCAGAACAACTCCTTCTGTAGTTGCATTTACAAAAAATGGTGAGAGAATAGTTGGTGAGCCAGCTAAGCGTCAGGCAGTAACTAATGCTGATAAGACAATCTCATCTATTAAGAGACATATGGGTTCAGATTACAGAGTAACAATTGATGATAAGAAGTATTCACCACAGGCGATTTCAGCTATGACCCTTCAGAAGTTAAAGGCTGATGCTGAGGCTTACCTTGGTGAGAAGGTAACAGAGGCAGTTATCACTGTTCCTGCTTACTTTAATGATGCACAGAGACAGGCTACTAAGGATGCAGGTAAGATTGCAGGACTTGATGTTAAGCGTATTATCAACGAGCCTACTGCAGCAGCTCTTGCATATGGACTTGATAATGAAAAAGAGCAGAAAATCATGGTTTATGACCTTGGTGGTGGTACATTTGATGTTTCTATTATTGAAATCGGTGATGGTGTAATCGAGGTTCTTTCAACATCAGGTAATAACAAGCTCGGTGGTGATGACTTTGATGAGAAGATCACACAGTATATGATTTCAGAATTTAAGAATAAGGAAGGTATCGACCTTTCAACTGATAAGATGGCACTTCAGAGAATTAAGGAAGCTGCTGAGAAGGCTAAGAAGGAGCTTTCAAGCTCTACTACAACTAATATTAACCTTCCATTCATTACTGCTACTCAGGATGGTCCTAAGCATTTTGATATGGACTTAAGCCGTGCTAAGTTCGATGAGCTTACAGCTGATTTAGTTCAGGCTACAGCAGAGCCTGTACAGACTGCATTAAGTGATGCAGGTATTACAGCAAGTGAGCTTGGTAAGGTACTTTTAGTAGGTGGTTCTACAAGAATTCCTGCTGTTCAGGATAAGGTTAAGCAGCTTACAGGTCATGAGCCAAGCAAGAACTTAAACCCAGATGAGTGCGTTGCTATAGGTGCTTCTATCCAGGGTGGTAAGCTTGCAGGAGACGCAGGTGCAGGTGATATCCTTCTCCTTGATGTAACTCCACTTACTCTTTCAATCGAGACAATGGGTGGTGTCGCTACTCCACTTATTGAGAGAAACACAACTATCCCTACTAAGAAGAGTCAGATTTTCTCAACTGCAGCTGATAATCAGAGCGCTGTTGATATTAACATTCTTCAGGGTGAAAGAAAGTTTGCCAGAGATAATAAGAGTCTCGGCCAGTTCAGACTTGATGGAATTCCACCAGCACCAAGAGGAATCCCACAGATTGAAGTTACATTTGATATCGATGCAAATGGTATCGTAAATGTAAGTGCTGTAGATAAGGGAACTAATAAGGAAAATCATATCACAATCACAGGTGGTTCAAACCTTTCTGATGAAGATATCGAGAAGGCTGTAAAAGAGGCTGCTGAGTATGAGGCTCAGGATAAGAAGAGAAAAGAAGCAGTAGATGCCCGCAATGATGCTGACAGTGCTGTATTCCAGACTCAGAAGGCTCTCGATGAGGTTGGTGATAAGATTAGTGCTGATGAGAAGGCTTCAGTTCAGAGTGAAATCGATGCACTTAAGGCAGTTGTTGAGAAGATTAATCCGGATGACATTAAGGATTCAGATGTTGATGAGCTTAAGGCTGGTACAGAGAAGCTTATGCAGGCTGCACAGGCTGTATTTGCTAAGATGTATGAGCAGACTCAGGGTGCTAATCCTAACATGGGTGGAGATCCTAATATGGGAGCAGGCCCAGGTCCTGATATGAATGCAGGTGGTGCTGGTAACGATGATGTTATCGACGGAGATTATAAGGAAGTATAAAATATTATAAATATTACAATTACTTGGAGTCTAAACCTTGCCTTTTGGCAGGGCTTAGACTCTGAGACTAATAAATAATATTATAATTAATTAAAAATATGGATAGAATTAATATTATGAGTATAGAGCTTAGGAGGTAGTAAAGTGGCAGATAAAAGAGACTATTATGAGGTTTTAGGAGTCGGTAAACAGGCTTCTGAATCAGAGATAAAGTCAGCATATAGAAAACTTGCCAAGAAATATCATCCGGATGCAAATCCAGGTGATAAGGAAGCTGAGGCAAAATTTAAAGAGGCTTCTGAAGCTTATGCAGTCCTAAGCGATTCAGAGAAGAGAAGCAAATATGACCAGTTTGGTCATGCTGCATTTGAAGGTGGAGCAGGTGGTGCTGCTGACTTTGATATGGGTGACATATTCGCTGAATTCTTCGGCGGCGGAGGTGGCGGCGGCTTCTTCGACAGTTTCTTTGGAGGTGGAAGAAGCGCTAACCGTAATGGCCCTATGAGAGGAGCAGATGTTGCTACATCTGTAAATATAAGCTTTGAAGAGGCTTGTTTTGGAACTAAGAAAACAATTAATGTTGTTGTAAAGGATCCTTGTAAGACCTGTGGTGGTAACGGTGCAAAGCCTGGAACCAGTCCTGAAACCTGTACAAAATGTAATGGTAGAGGACAGATTACATTTACCCAGCAGTCTATATTTGGAACTGTTAGCAATGTTCAGACCTGTCCTGATTGTAGAGGAACAGGTAAGATTATTAAGGAAAAATGTCCTGATTGTCATGGAACAGGCTTTATTGCAAGCAGAAAGAACTTAGAAATCGATATTCCGGCAGGTATTGATAATGGTCAGAGTGTTCGCCTTAGAGAGAAGGGTGAGCCTGGTAAGAATGGTGGCCCAAGAGGAGATCTTTTAGTTCAGGTTAGAGTTAACAGACATCCTATATTTAAGAGACAGGGAATGGATATATATTCTACAGTGCCTATCTCATTTACACAGGCAGCACTTGGAGCTGAGATTAATATTAAGACTATTGATGGTGATGAGAAATACACCATTAAGGCTGGAACTCAGACTGATACAAGAGTTAATCTTCGTTCAAAGGGTGTTCCTTCCCTTAGAAATAAGCAGATTCGTGGTAATCACTATGTTACATTTGTGGTTCAGACTCCTGCCAAGCTTTCTCAGGAACAGAAGGATATTCTGATGCAGTTTGATAAGACTCTTCCTGCTAATATGGCGGCTGGCGAGGGTGCTCCTAAAAAGGGTGGCATATTCTCTAAAAATAAGAAAAAGAGATAAATAGATAAAGTTGACTTTTTATAATACTTATGCAATAATTATGGCACATGTGTTTGGACACATGTGTCATTTTTGTGATAAATAGCTTTTTGCTGGTATTAAGGCTTTACTGATTTGATTTATAGTTGGCATATAGTATAGAGTTGTGTTTTAAATTAGTGAAGTGAATGATGAAAGGATTTTAATAATTAGACATGATAAAGAGTTTAAAGAATTTTAAAAAGTATAAATACCTTTTATACGAACTAGTTAAAAAGAACATTAAGTTAAAATACAGAAGGTCATATCTTGGTATTTTATGGACTCTTATAGAACCATTGCTTACCATGTTAGTTCTTTCACTTGTCTTTGGTGTTTTCTTTGCTAAGGGCGACAAGCAGTATCCTGTATATATTCTTACAGGAAGACTTTTATACTCATTTTTCTCAACGGGAACTAAGGGTGCTTTAAAAAGTGTAAGTAGTAATGCATCCATGATTAAGAAGGTATATGTTCCAAAGTATATGTATGTACTTTCATCAATCATTTCAAACTTTATTATATTTTTAATATCACTCCTGGTATTGGTTGCAGTTGCAGCAGTATTACAGGTTAAACCAACTATATATCTTATAGAAGCAATTGTTCCGCTTATTATATTATTTATAATTACCAGCGGTGCAGGTCTTTTACTTGCTACACTTGAGGTATTCTTTAGAGATATGGATTATATCTGGGGCGTTGTTACCATGCTTATTATGTATGCTTCGGCTATATTCTATCAGACTGAAAGATTATTTAAGACAGGTCATGGTTGGGTATTTAATATAAATCCTATATACATGTGTATAGCTAACTTTAGAAATACTGTACTTTATGGAAGAGGTCTTGATATAAAGTACACTGTTTGTTCACTTGCATTTGGTTTAGTTATCACAGCAATTGGTGTATTTGTATTTTACAAGAAGCAGGATAAGTTTATTTTATATCTATAATATTTTTTGAAGCATTTGACAGATGCTTTAAAAGGCTAGATAATAAAAAACTCGCTATGGGTTGTGAAAGGTAATGTTATGAAAAAAGATACAGCTATAAAGGTTTCTGACGTAAGTATGAGATTTAACTTAAGTCAGGGAAAAGTAGATAATTTAAAAGAATATGTTATTAAGTTTATAACCGGTAAGCTGATGTTTAATGAGTTTTGGGCTCTTAGAGATATTAACTTTGAGATCAAGAAGGGTGAGAGACTGGGTGTTCTTGGACTTAATGGTTCAGGTAAGTCTACTCTTTTAAAGGTTGTTTCAGGCGTGCTTAAGCCAACAACAGGTACAGTTGAAACCAGAGGTACCCTTGCACCTCTTCTTGAGCTTGGTGCAGGATTTGCAGGTGATTACACAGGTAGAGAAAATGTATATCTCTATGGTTCAGTTTTAGGATATGAGAAGGAATTCCTTGATGAGAAGTTTGATGAAATCGTTGATTTCTCAGGAATTGGTGAATTTATAGATGTGCCTATTAAGAATTATTCTTCAGGTATGAAATCCAGACTTGGATTTGCTATAGCAACTGCTGTAGAGCCTGATATTCTTATTCTTGACGAGGTTCTTTCAGTAGGTGACAAGAAGTTTAGACAGAAGTCAGAGAGAAAGATTCTTAGCATGTTTGATAAGGGTGTTACAGTGCTTTTCGTTTCACACTCTCTTGAGCAGGTTTTAAGAATTTGTGATAAGGCTATTATTCTCGACGGAGGACATATAGTTGCCAAGGGTGATGTTCAGAAGGTAGCTAAGATTTATAAGAATATGACTGAATAATTTTGGAGTTTTTGAAATGAAGGATCATAATAAAACAAAAAAAGAAAATGTCAAAAATGACATCCATGAGGATGTTAAAAAGCATGATGATGTAGAACCAGATGAGAACAGTATCCAGGAGGATGCTGATAGTATAGATAAAGCAGTTGATGCAGATAAAGCTGATAATACAGATAGATTAAATGATGACAGTTTAACTTTAGGGGAAACAAGTCCTATTAAAAAATGGCTATATATATTTATTTCCGCCTTTGTTTTTACTGCCCTTTTAGATTTTGTAATAGAGATTCTTAGTAGAAAAAGTCTTGTAGGTGGTATTAATTTTGTCTTTAACCACCCTATAATCTTTATATTTAATATTAATATAATTTTATTTACTCTTTCTATTTGTTTGTTATTTAGAAGGAGAGTCTTTGTATTTTCCATAATATCCCTTATATGGCTTATATTAGGTGTAGTTAATTTTGTAATTCTTAATATGAGAGTTACTCCATTTTCTGCTGTGGATTTTTCACTTATAGCCAGTGCCATAGGGGTGGCGAGTCATTACATTTCCATATTCTCTGTATTTATGTTTGTACTGGGTGTTACACTGATTGTAATGCTTGTAATATACCTTTTTAAGAAATGTCCAAGGTCTGAAAGATATGGGTTTAAGGGATATCTTAGAGCAGTGATTACTATTTTTATGATTGGCCTTTGTTTAATAGGTATGAAAAATGGAAGCAGTGTTAAGAATTTTTCTGATAGTTATACAAATATCTCAGATGCCTATGAAAATTTTGGTTTTGTATTCTGCTTTGCTGACAGTATTATCGATAATGGAATTGAGGAATCTGATGATTACTCCAAGAAAAAGATTAATAGTATTATCGCAGCTATTCCGAAAAAGGACAATTATTCAAAGGAGCCTAATATAATAGCCATTCAGTTAGAAAGTGTATTTGATGTAAGCAGGCTTAAGGGGGTTAAGTATTCTAAGGATCCTATGCCTAATTTCCACAGGCTTCAGAAAAAGTATTCCAGTGGACTGCTTACAGTTCCAACTGTGGGGGCAGGTACAGTCAATACAGAGTTTGAGGTGCTTACAGGTATGAATCAGCACGACTTTGGTGTCAGTGAGTATCCTTATAAAACCATTCTTAAAAAGAAGGCTGTAGAAAGCGTTTGCTTTAATGTATCAAAGCTTGGTTATAAAACTCACGGAGTACATAATAATGAGGGTACATTTTATGGCCGTAATAAAGTATATCCAAATCTTGGGTTCGATACATTTCAATCTGTTGAATATATGCACAATGTGACTTTTAACGAGAACAATTGGGCGAATGACAACTGTCTTACAGATGAGATAATTGATAGTATTAATTCCACTGAGGTACCGGATTTTACCTTTGTTGTAACGGTTCAAAGTCATGGTAAATATGATGTGGAGTTAAATGAAGAGGATAAGGATGTTAAGATTGAAGAGGGCGTTTTAGAAGAGGATATGATGTCCTATGAATACTTTGTAAATCAGGTTTATCAGGTTGATAAAATGATTGGAGAGCTAATAGAAAAGCTTGAAAAATCCAATGAGGATACAGTGGTTGTATTGTATGGTGACCATTTTCCAACCTTAGGTATTCATGATGATAACCTAAAAACTGGCTCTTTATTCGAGACAGATTATGTAATCTGGGATAATATGGGACTTACAAAGAAAAATGAGACCTTAAAGTCTTATCAGTTAATGTCTACAGTGCTTGACAGAGTTGGTATTCATGAGGGGCTTATTAATAAATTCCAGCAGTACAGTAATTATGATGACCCTAATTATGAGGATAATTTAAAGCTTTTAGAGTATGATATTCTCTATGGAAACTGTTATGCCTATAATGAGAATAATTCCCCTTATGCACCTAAGGAAATGCGTATGGGAACCTATCCGGTACTCTTTAGGGATGTTAAATATAAAAATGGTAAATATATAGTTTCAGGTAATAATTTCTCCGAATATTGTAAGGTATTTTTGGATGACAAACAGCTTGAAACCACTTATGTAAGTAAAACAAAACTTGTAATTAAGGATGAAATTCCTTATAATGAGAGTAAGGATGAAAAATATGATCCGGAAAAGGACGAGGAAAGACCTAATATGTTAAGTGTTAGGACTGTTAATAATGATGGAGTGGAGCTTAGCTCTTCTGAAGCCATACATGTTAATGATACCAAGGCAGCGGATTATATTAAAATGACAGAAGATTAATTACGAGTTTTAAGTAAGGAGATAAGTGCAATGAAATGCCCATTTTGTAATGAACAGGATACAAGAGTTATAGATTCGAGACCTTCTGATGATAATGCATCTATCAGAAGAAGAAGAGAATGTGATAAATGTAAAAAGCGTTTTACTACATATGAGAGAGTTGAAGCGATTCCTCTTGTAGTAGTGAAAAAGGATAAAAGCAGAGAGCCTTATGACAGAATGAAGATTGAAAGTGGTATTTTCAGATCCTGCCATAAGCGTCCTATATCAGTTAATGCTATTAATGCCATGATAGATGAGATTGAATCAGAAATCTTTTCAAGTGAGTATAAGGAAATTCCTACTGAGCATATTGGTAAGCTTGTAATGGCTAAGCTCAAAAAGCTTGATAGTGTGGCTTACGTAAGATTTGCATCTATTTATCAGGAATTCCAGGATGTAGATACATTTATCAAGGTAATTAATGAAATTAAGAAATAAAGTGTTTTAAGTATTATTTATGGATTTTAATTAGATAGAAATATTTAATTTAAATAGTAGACTGGGAGTTAGGTTTTATTTAGTAAAACTTTTAAATGATTTGCGATTTTTAATTATACAGGAGTCCTTTTATTGGTGAAAGGATGAGTATGTATAATGTTTCTTACAGCGTTGCCGTTACAGGTATAGACGGCAACATCATTAGAGTCGAGGCGGACGTTTCCAATGGTCTGCCTGGCTTTTCTATGGTTGGTTATCTTTCCTCTGAGGTCAAGGAAGCCAAGGACAGGGTATGGGTAGCTTGTAAAAATGCAGGCTACGAGATTGCCCCTAAGAAGATAACCATTAATCTTTCCCCTGCGGACCTTCGTAAGGATGGCACAGGGTTTGATCTCGCCGTTGCAGCAAGTATGCTTGCAGCATATGGCTATATTCCACAACAATGTCTGGATGATATGGTAATTATAGGTGAACTGTCTTTAGATGGCTCTGTAAAGCCTGTAAAAGGTATTTTACCAATGGTGTATTCTGCTCTTAAGGAGGGTTTTTCATATTGCCTTCTGCCCCTTGAAAATGTAAATGAAGGTATGTTAGTCGCGGGGATTAATATCATTGGAATCGACAATATCAGAAATCTCGTAAATATTCTGACTTATAGGGAGGATTATGCTATTCTTTCTCAGGGAATAGAGGGGATAAAGCCTCTAGAACAGGATGTGAAATATGATTTCTTAGAGGTTAGGGGGCAGGTCCTTACTAAAAGAGCCATAGAGGTGGCTATAAGTGGCATGCACAATCTCCTTATGATAGGGCCTCCAGGCTCAGGAAAGAGTATGCTTGCCAAAAGAATTACTGAGATTTTAAAGGAGCCGGACTTTGACGAAATAATGGAGATATCAAAGATTTACAGTGTGGCAGGTCTTCTTAATTCTGATAAACCCTATATAGATAGAAGGCCCTTTAGGGCGCCACATCATACCATAACAAGGGCAGCCTTAGTAGGTGGTGGTAAAACTCCAAGTCCCGGGGAAATGAGTCTTGCAAGCGGAGGTGTCTTATTCTTAGATGAGTTGCCGGAGTTTACAAGGCAGTCCATAGAGGTAATGAGACAGCCCTTAGAGGACGGATATATTAATATCTCCAGAGTGGGAGGGACGGTGAAGTTTCCAGCCTCCTGTGAGCTTATAGCGGCTATGAATCCCTGTCCCTGCGGATATTACCCTGATAGAAGTAAATGTAAATGCACCAGCAATGAGATTAATCGTTATCTAAAAAAGGTAAGTCGTCCTATTCTTGATAGAATCGATATTTGTACGGAGACTATTTTACTGGATTATGAAACTCTTCAGGGAAATTCAGGGGAAGATAAGTATTACAGCACTGAGCTTATGAGAGAGCGAATTGCCAAGGTTCACAGTGTGCAAAGAGAAAGATATAAGGGTGAAAGCTTTACATTTAATGCCTTTTTGGAACCTAAATATATTGATAAATACTGCACCTTATCCAAGGAAGCCGATGATATTTTAAGAGAAATATTTGAAAAGGATATAGTTTCTAACAGGGCGCTACATAAGATTTTAAAGGTGGCAAGAACTATAGCGGATATGGATGAGAAGAGTATTATCAATGAAAATCATATAGCTGAAGCAGTAGGTTATAGAAACATTGATAAAAAATATTGGAATGGGAGGTATGACAATGCTTAGTGAAAAGGAATATGCATTTTGGCTTTCTTCCATAGAGGGCCTTGGAACCAAAACGGCCTTTAGTCTTATAAATTTTTTCGGAGATGTGGAAAGCCTATATAAGGCGGATGTGCGGGATATACCCTGGGAGGAGAAGGCGAGTAAAAGAAAACCTGGGACTGAAGAAAATGGAGTGGTAAAAAGTAATGATGCAGATAATGTAGATGAAAACATGGCTGGAAATGAGGTTGAAAAAAAGCCGACATATACTTTGAAAAAATCATATCTTCAGGATGATAGCTTTCTATATCTCAAAAGGACCAGAAGTAGTGTTATTCACAGACTTATTAATAAGAAAAGTGAAGACGAGATAAAAAGGGATTATGAGAAATTAGAAAAAAGACAGATACATTTTACTTATTATGGCGAGGAAGAGTATCCGGAGAAATTATACGACATAGATGGAGCCCCATTCAGCCTTTATTATAAGGGGAAGCTCCCAACGGGGGATAAGAAAAGTGTAGCAGTAGTAGGTGCGAGAAATGCTGATTATAGTGGATTTCAGATTGCAAAAAGTCTGTCAAAACAAATGGCTGACCATGGGATAGAGGTTATAAGCGGGCTTGCTAGGGGAATAGACAGTTCCGCTCACAGAGGAGCTCTAGACAGTGCAGGAGGCGTAACCTATGCAGTAGAGGGCTGTGGTGTGGATATATGTTATCCCAGAAGTAATATAGACCTTTATTCAGCCATAATTGAAAGGGGTGGTGTAATGTCTGAGTATCCCCTTGGAACAAATCCTATAGCAGGAAATTTTCCCATGAGAAACAGGATAATAAGTGGGCTTTCTGACGCAGTGCTGTTAGTGGAGGCAGGAGAAAAGAGTGGTTCACTTATTACGGCAAATGTTGCCCTTGAACAGGGAAAGGATATATTTGTGGTACCTGGAAACATTATGGATCCCTTATATAAAGGCTCTAATAATCTTATAAAGGAAGGGGCTAATTTGGTAACCTGTGTTAAGGATATTTTGGATGGTCTTGGAATATTTGTGGACGATGATATTAATGAAAAGCTTGAGCGGGTTGCGCCTGATCTTAGCGAGCTTGAGAAGCAGGTATATGAATACCTTAACCTAAACCCAATACATTTGACTGAGATATGCTATAAGTCGGGGCTTGACAGTAAGGACGTTATATTTGCCCTTATGAGGCTTGAGTTAAAGGGTGTTGTAAGGGAGGTTGGAAGTAAATATTATGCTATTGTGTTGTAGAAGTTTAGGTATAAGTCTTGAAAAGTGCGAGTTAAATTGTTATATTGTAGGAGGAGTATATGGCAGAGAAGGATATAGTAGAGAAGATACTGGAAGAGCATAATGATGTTTTTTCAGATATAGTAAATGTTCTTTTGTTTAATGGCGAACAACGTATTCATGAAAATGCGTTATTACCTATAAAAGAAGAAACCATGCTTAAAATAGATGATAAGATTCACGAGCAGGAAAGAGATATATCTAAGCTTTGGAAGGAAAGTGAAATTGTTATATCTGAAATTGGTTTTGAGAATCAGACATCTTTAGATAAGTATATGCCCTTAAGAGTATTAAGTTATGATGGGGCATCTTACAAAAGACAACTTAGAACAGATAGTAAAAATATTAATCCAGTAGTTACTTTAGTTTTATATTTTGGAAATGAACATTGGAATTATCCGAAGAATATAAAAGGAATTATGAATATTGATAAAAATTTAGAGCCTTATATTTCGGATTATGCTATAAATGTATATGAAATATCATTTTTAGATGATAAAATAATCAATATGTTTAAAAGTGACTTTGGAATAATAGCGAGATTTTTTAAGAATCGAAGACTGGGTATAAATGATTTAAATGATACTCAAACTATAAAACATGTAGATGAGATGCTTAAATTTCTGCGTGTAGTCACTGCTGACGAAAGATATGAAATAGATGTAGATAAGATGAAAGCTCAGAAAGGAGAAGTGATAAATATGTGCAGCGTTGCAGAAGCAATAGAAAAAAGAGGTATAGAAAAAGGGGAAAAAAGAGGTATAGAAAAGGGAGAAAAAATAGGTAAGGAAATCGGTAAGGAAATCGGTAAGGAAATCGGTAAGGAAATAGGTAAGGTTGAGATTCTTCTCAGTATGAATAAAACTATTCCTGAAATTGTGGAACTTACAGGCTTTTCAGAGAAAAAAGTAAAAGAAATAATAGATATAATTAATAAATAATTAAGGGCGTGGATTGATTAAAATATAAAACCCGGAAGGAGTTTGGATGTGCTTATGTCTATAAATATTGCTCTTTTCGGGTTTTAATTTGACTTTTATCTTAGGTGAGAGTAAAATTTATCAGGCAGAATATGCTTGAAATATACATTTAATATGAAATGTTGTATATAGGAGGAAAAAATGAAGTCAGTTAGTAAAATATTTAACTTGATTCTTTGTATGGGATTAATAATATCTCTTGCAGGATGTTCAAATAGTGGTAGTAGTACTAATGGCACTAATGGAAGTTCAAATGCACCATCAGGAGTTGAGGGTGGTGTGAAGGCACCATCACAGGGCGACGAGCCTTCGAAGAGTGACGAAGCTTCAAAAGGTGGCAAGTCATCAAATAGTAATAATTCTTCAAAGGCTGAGGCACCTAAGATACCTACAAAGAAGAGTAAGAATTCCATAGGTATAGTAATTGACGGAGCTCCTAACGCCTATCATACAGGACTTTATGTAGCTCTTGAAAAGGGGTATTTTAAAGAGGAAGGCCTCAAGAAGGTAGAGATAATTCAGTCTTCAACTTCAAGGGCTGCAAGAAGTGTTTCCAGTGGAAATAATCAGTTTGGAATAGAGACTCAGATTAATTTGTTAGATGGACTTGGAAATGCAGGTGCTTTAGAGGTAACTGCGGTTGCAGCTTTAAGTCAGCACGATAATTTAGGTATTATATCTGTGAAGGATGCTAAAATTAAATCAATGTCTGATTTAATGGGACATAAGGGAGCTAATGTTAATACCGGTATTAAAGAGAGAATGCTTCAGAAGCTGGTAGAAGGTGATGATGGCGTATTTACTAAGGTAAAGCTTATCAAAGATAATAATAAAGCAGAGGCAGATATAGTAGAAGCTCTTAAAAAAGATGCTGAATTTGCCTGGGCTAACGAACTTACAGATGGTACTATGCTTAAATTAGAAAAGATAGATTATAATTTTATAAAGTTTAGTAAAGAGGATAAAATGCTTGATGGATATGGACCTTTACTTATAGCTAATAACGATTATCTTAAGAATAACTCTGATAAGGCAAAGGCATTTTTAAAGGCTGTTAAGAAGGGGTATGAATATGCTGCAAAGGAGCCTGAGAAAGCAGCTAAGATTCTTCTTAAAAATGTTAAGGGACTTGATGAGGATTATATAATGGAAAGCCAGAAGGCTATAAGTGAGGAATATATTTCCGATGCCAAGAGCTTTGGAGTAATAGATAGTAAGAGATGGAATACATATTCAGGTTATATGAATTATAATCAAATCGTTACTAAACCGGTTCCAAACGATACTGGTTTTTCAATGAAGTATCTTAAGTGAAACTATAAAAAATAAAAGTTTTTCTTGAATACAATTCGAAAATGGTGTATGCTACTAGAATGTGAGAACTAAAGTGTCACACAATTTACCGAAATGGAGAAAAAAGAATGGCCAAGAATCTTGTAATTGTAGAGTCGCCATCAAAGGCGTCAACTATCAAGAAATTTCTCGGCAGTAGTTACCAGGTTGTAGCTTCTAATGGTCACGTAAGAGATTTACCAAAGAGCCAGCTTGGGGTTGATACTGAGAATGATTATGAGCCTAAGTACATCACAATTAGGGGTAAGGGTGATGTCCTTGCAGAGCTTAGAAAAGAAGTGAAAAAAGCGGACAAAGTATATCTTGCAACCGACCCGGACCGTGAAGGGGAGGCTATTAGCTGGCATCTTGAGAAGGCTTTAAAGCTTGATGAGATGAAGGCTAACAAGGAGAAAAAAGTCGCTAGAATTACATTTAATGAGATTACTAAAACTGCCGTTAAGGAAGCTATTAAAAACGGTAGAGATATAGACATGAATCTTGTAGATGCACAGCAGGCTAGAAGAGTTCTAGATCGTGTTGTGGGATACAGGATTAGTCCGGTGTTATGGGCAAAGGTTAAGAGAGGTTTAAGTGCAGGTAGAGTGCAGTCAGTTGCATTGAAGATTATCTGCGACAGGGAAAATGAGATTAACAACTTTGTTCAGAAGGAATATTGGACTCTTACAGGCAACTTTTCATTAGAGGGAGAGAAGAAATCTTTTGAGGCTGAGTACTACGGAAAAGGCGACAAGAAGGTTGAGATTAATAATGAAGAGGAAGCTCAGAAGATAATAGATGATATCGAAGGTAAAAAATTCCTTGTATCGGATATAAAAACCCAGATTAAGACAAGAAAGGCACCACTTCCATTTACAACATCTACGTTACAGCAGGAAGCTTCTAAGAATCTTAATTTCTCTACTCAGAAAACTATGAGAGTAGCACAGGGACTTTACGAAGGAATTGCCATAAAGGGAAGAGGAACTATAGGTTTAATTACCTATCTTAGAACTGATTCCACAAGAATCTCTGAGGAAGCTGAGAAGGCTGCAGCAGAGTATATAGAGAATACCTTTGGAGAAAAGTATCTTAAGGCTAAGGCGGCATCTAAGAAGAAGGGCAGTGGAGTCAAGATTCAGGATGCTCACGAGGCTATAAGACCAACATATATAGACCTTGATCCAGCCAGTGCTAAGAAATATCTTACAAATGATCAGTTTAAATTATATCAGCTTATTTGGAAGAGATTTACAGCAAGTCAGATGGCAGGAGCAGAATTTGAAAATAAGAATATCAAGATAACTGCAGGTGATCACAAGTTTAGTGCATCTGTATCTAAGGTTGTTTTTGCAGGATATCTTGATGTATATCAGCAGAAAGAGGATAAGACTCAGAAAAAATATATTTCATCCAAGTTAGAGGAAGGTAAGGAATTAAACCTTGTAAACATGGAGAAAAAGCAGCATTTTACTGCGCCACCGGCACATTTTAATGAGGCGTCATTGGTTAAAACTCTTGAGGAGCTTGGAATAGGAAGACCTAGTACTTACGCACCTACTATTTCTACAATTATAAACAGACATTATGTTGCTAAGGAGCAGAAGAATCTCTATGTAACTGAGATTGGTGAAGCAGTTAATAACATAATGGAAAATTCCTTTGAAAGCATTGTAAATGTTAGGTTTACAGCTAATATGGAAGGGCTTCTTGACAGGGTAGAAGATGGTAGTGTAAAGTGGAAGACAATAATTGAGAATTTCTATCCGGATTTGGACGTAGCAGTTAAAAAGGCAGAGGAGGAGCTTGAGCACGTAGAGCTTAAGTACGAAGAGACCGATGAAATCTGCGAAAACTGCGGAAGAAATATGGTTATCAAATATGGACCATATGGTAAATTCCTTGCATGTCCGGGATTTCCAGAGTGTAGAAATACCAAGCCATATTTTGAATCAACAGATATTAAATGTCCTGTATGCGGTAAGGATATCGTTATAAGAAAGACAAAAAAAGGACGTAGATATTATGGATGTATTGGATTCCCTGATTGTGACTTTATGTCATGGCAGCAGCCATCTGATAAGAAATGTCCAAAATGTGGTTCACCTATGGTAATAAAGGGTAATAAAGTCGTATGTATGAGTGAGACCTGTGGCTATGCCATGGAAAATGAAAAAGATAAAAAAGATGATAAGAAGGATAAATAAAAGGAATATTTAAAATGAGTCTGGATTTATTAGATAAAACAAGAAAGATTAATAGACTTTTGTCAAATCAGGAGTCTGATAAGATTGATTTTAATCAGTTTTGCGGAAGATTATCTGATGTAATGAAAGTCAATGTATTACTTTTCAGTAGAAGAGGAAAGGTACTTGGTATTAAGACCAGGAATAATATACCTGTTATTGAAAAGTTTGAGAATTTAAATTATTTGGACACCTTGGAAAAGCCTATAAATGAGAGATTTAAAAATATTTTATCTACTCAGGAAAACTGTAATCTTTACACTCTTGGAATTGAGAAAAACAAGGATTATCCATATTATGCAATGGTGTCACCTATATTTATGTCTGGAAAAAGGCTTGGAACCATATTTGTATATGGTGTAAAGGATGAGTTCCAGATAGACGATATTATACTTTTTGAGCATAGTATAACAGTTATAGGACTTGCTATAGAGCGTTCCGAAAGCGAAGAGGCTATGCTTGAGAACAACAAAGAGGGTAACATTTCAGCGGCTCTTTCTACCCTTACACCACTTGAGATAAAGGCTGTATCAGCTGTATTTGACGAACTTGATGGTGAGGTTAAGGGAACCATCGTTACCAGTAAGCTTGCTAATGAAATACATATAACACGTTCTGTTTTAATAAATGCTCTTAAGAAGTGTTCATCCGCGGGTATTATGGAGACACATTCTGCAGGTATGAAGGGTACAAAAATAGTTATAACAAATGAACTTCTTACAAAAGATGTTCTACACTATTATGGAGGGACTGTATGAAAAAGGGAATATATGCATTTCTTGCAATGATGTTAACAATAATAGTAGTTACCGCTTCCATTGGTTTTATCTATGTTAACAGTCCTAAGTATACTAAGACTGACGGACTCATCAAAAAGGTTGCAAAGATGCTAAAGTTAGATCTTCGAACCTCTGAGGATTCTTACAATTCTGAGGATTTGGTAAATGTCGAAGTAAAGTATAAAAAGAAAAAGAAGATTTTACTTAAGACAGAAGGAAAGATGAGTGTACATTTTATAACCTATAAGGGATATACACTTACCTTAAATTCAAAGGTTGAGGATTATAAGAAGCTTTCTAAGAAAATAACCGATAATAATACGGCTATTAATGAAATAATAAATGAAAACGCAAAGCAGTTCTCATATAAGACAGCATCAGAGATACAGCTTATTAACGGCTCTATCGATGATATTAATGAGATGCTTGAATCAGACATAGTTATCGGACTTGAGATAACGGATTATACTTTGAAATAAAAAATGTATTGAAAAATTGGTTAATAAGAATGCTTTTAGCCAAAGATTTATAAGTAAGGAATAAAGTATGCTAGAGGGAAATGTTGTAAATATATTAGACGAGGAAAAGGGAATAAAGGGAAATGTAATAGGCAGATATAAGGTTATAGAAAATACAGGTGTTAACACCTATCTTATTGTGCCTGCAGATGATACCTCCATAGTACTTATGGCTGATTACAATTACAAATTGGAGTATACTTTAAATAACAAGGCATATTCATGCTATTTTAATATTGATAAGGATTATGTGCCTAAGGAGAATAAGGGACTTAATATACACGTTATATCCCAGATAAAGCTTATAAACAGGCGTATACACGAGAGATATCTCTGTCATATTGCCATTGAATATAGTAAATTAGAGGTAGTCGGTGGTAACGAACTTGCATTAATAAATAATATTTCTGCAGGAGGGCTTAATTTCGTTACTGACAAGGAAATCGCCAGTGAGACTCTCTTGAAAATGAAATTTGAGATTCCGGATGAGGATTACAAAATGAGTTATGATGTAACAGGCAAGGTGGTTTCATGTACTAAGGTGAACTCTGATAAATTAATGTATAACATACATGTTGAGTTTGGCGAATTAACCAAGGAAGAGGCTGAAAATATAATAAAATATGTCTTCAAGCTTCAGAGAAAAGATTTAGAAAATTAAAAAATTTAAGAATTAAAACCATTAACAGGTTTTTATAAAATTGGCTTAAGATATTTACCTCCAAAGGGAGGTTAATATGTATAATATTATAATGTTTATGGCGGCTGTAATGCTTCTTAGCGCAGCCCTTTACAGTGATGTAACCGAAAGAAAAATCAAAAATTCATATATTTTTGCGGGTTACATTTTCTTATGCGTTACAGGAATATATAAATGTAACGGTCTCTTTATTATCGATATATTATTGATAATAATATTTTTATTTCCACTTTATATGATAAAAGCTATAGGTGCAGGAGATATAAAGCTTCTGTCTGTATTATCGGGAATGTATGGCTATAGGTGCGCCTTTAAAACGGGGCTTGTGGCTCTTATTTTTGCGTCCATTTTTGGGATAATTATGCTTATAAAAAAATGTATAAAAGGGCATAAAGCTTTGAATGCTAACAGCAATAATAATAGTAATAATAATAGTAATAATAAGACTTCTATAAAGCTCAGTAGAACGGTGATTATAATGGCACCCTTTATATTTATGGGCTTTATTTTTGTGTATTTTTGCTGGCGTTAGGAGGGGTTAAAATGAAGGATTATGATAATAAAATATATATTATAAATGACTGTGGATATATGAATGCACTTATAGATTATATGCTTACTTATAGAAGTAAACATAAGGAAAATCTAAAAATTAGTCTTGCAAAGTTTTATGAGTTTACAAGTATAGAAGCGGCATTTGAAAGAATGTTAAAGAAAAAAGAGGTGGGTAAAATGATATTGACAGAGAAGACATTTAATAAAGGGGATTATTTAGATTATAAGCCTGAATGTGAGAAGGTAAAATATATTATTATTACAGATAAAGAGGAGGTAGAAAATAATAATAAAGGCGAGGGTAAAGAATTAGAAAATGTGGATACCGAGTATATAAGTATTTATCAAAGTGCCAAAGAAACTGTGGAATATATATTTGATGCGCCAAAAAAGGGTTATATAAAAGCAAAAGAAGAGGTAGAGAAGAAAAAGAAACCGCCGAAGAATAATGTTTCTGCTCATGTTCAGGAAAACAGGATAAATGTCATATTTTCCTTTATGTTAGAAAAAGATTCCGAAGAAAAAGTGAAGGAAGAATTAAATATATTAAAGGAAAATGGAAGGCTTATAGTGTTTAATATGGACTATTTTTTTGAGGATGAAATATTTATAAATAAGATACTTAAGCGTAAGCATACATTTTTATATGGGGAAGAAAATTCTGAATTATGTAGTGATATTAATATGTCTGAGATGATTTATTATATTAAATCCAGGAAGAATGATTCTTTAAATAAAATGATAAATATTGGGAAAGGTGAAAAAATAAGGCGGGAGCAAGAGCAGATATATGTTAGAAAAGCATTGGATATAAGGGATTACTACAGTCTAACTGAGGATGATATAAAGTATTTTACCTGTGTTTTAAAGGATAATATGGAAAACAATTATCTATTTATTCTACCGGATTATGATAAAATAGGTTATTATATCATCAAGGAAGCGGATAAACCTTTATTATTAGATGAGGATTATTCCGGTTATTCAGAAAGAAATAATAATATGATTAAATATGTGAGGAAAGAAAGAGGATACATATGAAAAATGCTGTTAACTGGTGTAAAAGATAAATAAGGGTAAGAGAATAATAAGATAATAATAAGATAATAATAAGAGGGTCAATTAAAAAATTGACCTTCTTTTTTGTAAATGGAATAAAAAAAGTGATATTAAAGTGAAAAAATGACCTAAAAGTAAAAAAAATAAAAAAATTTAAAAAAAGTTTTTTAGGGAAAATGTGGATAACTCAAAAAAATGGTGTGATTTTTGGAAGAAATGGCGAAATAGAGCCAAAAAGTACTGTGGATAACTTGATTTTTGGAAAAATTTCATTGTGCAACCTTCACAAATTATTAAATAGTCACTTAGACAAGTTGACGAGAATTTAGGAACAAGCCTTATAAAAATCTTAATAATTTTTGTTAAAGTTGTATATGAGTCTTAAAAAAAATTGGCAAAAATGCACAAGGAAAGGCGATTTGACAAATGAAAATGAGGCTGATATATTGGTCCCATGCAAGAGCTCAAATGCATAAGTAGTGCTACAAAAAAAGCAGGAACAAGTGAATATGGATGACTATTCTAAGAAAGTAAAAAGTGAGACAGACAGAATAAGAAAAGCAGTTATAAACTCACTTAATACAGATACCGAACTTAGTGATGAAGAGGTATATGAAACAGTCGAAAAGATGGTTCTAAAAGGCTTTAGGAATGTGTATTGTCCCTTTGAAAAAAAGCAAAGAATCATTACTCAGATTTTTAATTCCATAAGAAAACTGGACGTTTTGCAGGAGTTAATAGAAGATAATGAGATTAATGAAATAATGATAAATGGGCCATCCGAGATATTTTACGAAAAGAATGGTCAGATTGTACGATTTGCTGATGAATTTTCAAGTAAAGAGAAGTTAGAGGATGTTATCCAGCAAATTGCATCAAATGTAAACAGGGTTGTTAATGAAAAAAATCCTATATTAGATTTGAGATTATCTGATGGTTCAAGAGTAAATATAGTTCTTCCGCCAGTTGCTTTAAACGGCCCCATAGTAACTATCAGGAAGTTTCCCGATAAGCAAATTACTATGGAGGATATGATTAGGTTAAATACAATATCAGAAGAAGCTGCCATGTTTCTAAAGAAAATCGTAAAAGCAAAGTATAACATTTTTATATCCGGTGGAACCTCTTCAGGTAAAACAACATTTTTGAATGCGTTATCTAATTTTATACCGTCTGATGAAAGGATTATAACCATAGAAGATTCGGCAGAGTTAAGGATTCAGAATATTCCTAATTTGGTACGGCTTGAAAGTAGGAATAAAAATGTCGAAGGAAAGAATGATGTAAGCATTAGAGAGTTAGTACGCTCATCCCTTCGAATGAGACCTGATCGTATAATTGTCGGAGAGGTTAGAGGGAAAGAAGCCCTGGACATGTTGTCCTGTCTAAATTCTGGTCATCTTGGTTTCCGTTCTTTACTACACTCTCATCATCAATCACAATCTCATTGAAATTACCATCAAACACAAAGTTTCCACCAGTTCTCAGGACCAAATCAATGTTACCGTTTGGCAGAGTAGTGATTTTTTCTATATAATTCATCACACACTCTCTGTCAATAGTTTCAAAGTTTTTAAGAGTTGCTATTGCATCTCTTATTTCTTGGATTTTATCACAAATAAATGATTTATTCAATCTATTATTAGTGATTTTTTCAATATTGACCTCAATATGTTGTATATCTTCTGTAATTTCATTGATTTTTAATGAAATATGCTGATAACCGCTTCCGTTAAAATCTCCATTGGCAAGTGCCATTGTTAAGTTGTTTAACTGATTTTCCTTTTTCTTCTTCTGTTTCTTTAATTCCGTCAGCTCATCTTTATGATTTTGTGTATTTGCAATCACTTTAATTAAAACATCTTCAAGTTCCTTACATATCTCTTCTTCCTGATTTACAATTTTCTGTAAGGCAATTCTTGTAATGTTAATCATATCCGTTTCCTGCACTTTATTAACACACTCACAATTGTGCCTTACGATTGTATATATTCCGTTTGTGCCTTTACGGTCAGAATAACGGAAACGGTATGGGTTTCCACACATAGAACAGAATATTTTACTTGAAAAAATATGTTTTCCCTTAAAATATTCTTTAGTGGTTTTTTCTTTGAAGTAAACTCTGCTCCTTAAAGAATGTAATTCCTGAGCCATATTAAAAATATCTTCATCAACAATTTTCAAATCAGGGCGTTCCACCAAAATCCAATCCTTTTTTGGCAAAATTACCCTGTGAGATTTCATATTACCGACACCCAGTTTATTTATCTTTTTATTGATATAAAACTTGCCAATATATTTTTCACTTTTAATTATATTAGCAATTGTATGGGGAGTTAGTTTAATCCCCTTTCTTTCAAGTTCTCTCTGAATTTCTGCAGGAACTTTTCCCTTAAAAACATAATCATCAAAAATATCTCTAACCACTTTTGCCTTTTCTTCATTTATGGTTATGGTTTTTGTATCTCTATGCCAATCATATCCAAATGCAATATCTTTTGCCGACAGTTCTTTTCTCTGACATCTCAGTTCGTGTACTTTCTTTCCGTTAATACTCTGTCTTTTGACATATTGTGCATCAATGGCAAAATTGATGCTATGTAAAAGTCCTGCATTCAAATCTTCAAAATCGTGTACCTGATTATCTTCCAAAGTTAAGATTGTCGCTTCGTTTTGAATAAGCAGACTCTCAAGCATTAAAGATTTCAATTCATTACGATTTAACCTTGATAATGATTTGGTAATAATTAAATCTATATTTTCATTCTCAATCATTTGAAGCATTTTATTATAATCAGGTCTTGAATAATCATCTTTACCTGAAATTCCGTCGTCAACAAAAATTCCTTTCAGGATAATATTTCTATGTGTCATTATATAATTCTTTGCAAGAGCAACCTGATTTGCACAAGACTCCTTTTGTCCCTCATTTTCCGTAGACACCCTTGCATAAATGACAGCATTTATAATGTCGTAGGTATTCCCCTTAATCGCCCTTTTAATCTTTTCTGCGTAATTCACTTTTATATCCTTTCATATTCCAAAAAACCGTCTCTTAGTGCATAAATATCCATTCCTAACTGTTGTCTCCTTTTACAGAATTTAGCACTTCGCCAACTTATATCCTTTAATCTGTGTATTAACAATAAATCATATTTATTCTTATTCTTAATTATCTCCATTAACTGTTTTTGAGAGTCGTACACTTCATTTTTGTCTTTATCAATATACTGTTCACATAAAGTCCAATTAGTTTTTTTATTTACAAACAGTTCAAGAGTTTTGTTTTCCACGCTTACCAGCTTATCCATTTGAACCTGCTCTCCAAATCTGCAACAGTAGGTAGCGACCTTTAAAGGTTTGTCGGTTGGTGCTTCCTTTAATATGAAACTGCCGTCTCTTAATGTGTAAATCTGAATGTTATGTGAACTAAAATCCTTTAACTGTTTAATCATTGAAGTAGTGACTTTGGTTATGTGGTAAAAATCCATAAAAATAAAAGCATCGTACATTTCCATTTTAGATAAGAGATTATGATAATTAACACGATTTTTCATCAACAGACTTGTATCCAAATATATGTCATAATCATCATAACCCTTATCCAAAGTGAGTTTTTCTAACGCTTCGATGCTTTTTCTGCAAACGGCTGTATTTATGTTTTCACTATCCGTAAAATGATAAATCGCTGCTTTCATTTTTTATCCTTTCTGATATTATACTGCCTTTTCTTCCATATCAATGGTGTAAATTGAAAAAAATGCAACACTAAAATCAGGTTCGGACTTTGATAATATTTCTTCCTTTGCCTTATCATAAATACCCTCACTGATTATATCTTTTCTCAGTAAATCATTTAACATAAGAACCTGTAATGAAGTTTTAACTCTTGTATTCATATAACCACTCCTTATATCATTTCAACATCTCCACGATGCTGTTCCTGAAGAATTGCGTCTTTACGTGCATAACCCTCAGCATAAACCTTTTGTAATGACAGAGGGTTTAATTTCTTTTTCAGATAATTAAAATTATGTTCGTAAACTTCTCCGGTGCTAAGTTTACCTGCATTACATCTGCCCTCGTCAATAAAAATATTTGCAATAACATCTTCTCCCTTAACAGAGTTTTCCACTGTTTCTTTCAAAATGTTTACTCTGCCTAAGTTTAAATCAATATTTTCTTCATCAGGATTGAAGTCAGGGTGTTTGGTCTTTAAGTATTCCAAATCCTTACCCGTAACTCCTGCGTGTTTAATTTCATTTTTGTCCGTAAGACAATCTCTACAAGCTTCACACACTTTAATGGCTGTATCAGTAACAGAAGATTTTCTCTTATATCCGTTAGCTTCCAAACCAAAAAGAATTTTGCTTGCGTTAAGGAGTGCATTTTCGAACCCGCTTGGAATTGAGACATTGGCAACAATAACTTTCTTTTTAATAATGTTTATTATCATATATTTTAATTTCCTTTCATTAAAAATTCAACTGTATTTTTTCTTCTTTAATCTAAATCAATATCTTCCTTATCGGTAATTTCTTCTTCAATGGCATCATTTGTCTTTTTGCCCTTTTCTTTTTTAGGTGGTAACAATTCCTGTATGCTGACGGATAATTCAGGTTTAATCTTCTTATTGCCGCAAACAAAAGTCGGTGGTATCCACCTTGTAATTACATCAGTTCTACCCACTCCGGTGCGATACCTGTGCCAGTGAGCCATTCTTATATGAGGTCTTTTAGGTTTTCCTGCCTTTCTCACTTTTTCTTCATTTGTAGTTTCTTCATTTGTAACTTCTTTATCTATAATCTCTTTATCTATAATCTGTTCTTTGGATGCTTTTCTTTCTGCTTCCACTTCTTTTTTCATTTCTTCTTTAGCCATACGGATCGCCTTACCGTAATAAACACCTACATCAAACATCTGTACTTCTGAAAACTTATTTTTAACCACTTTATTTTTGATAGGCTTGTAAGTCTGTTTTGTTACCTTACTTTCCTTAATATCTTTATTCTCTGCTATAAGAAATGAGATTATTTTATATATAGCCGATGCCACTTCAGCACGATTTAATGTCTTTTCTTCTAAATATTCAATCTTTTGATAATCATCATAATATGTTACAACAGGGGCAAATTCTTCCATTTTACCCTCTTTATCAAATGTTAAAAAGGCATCAGGATTTTTAATCTTAACTCCATCACCGAAAGAGAAATATACAATATCATCTGAATTAGTTATACGACCGTCTTTGCCTTTAACACCCTCTATAGCTGCCGCAAGTATCACTTCCACATTAACGGACTTTTCATTAGTATGAACATATACAAAACCACCCTTTATATATTTAAGTCTGACATCTTCCAAATCTACATAAAAAATTTTAATGGGTAGTCTTTCTAAATCTTTCATTGGTATCTTTGTGACACCGGTGGTTCTTTGTAATTCATAAAAGAAATCCTTATCTACTTTATAAACTTTCTTTGTTTTTTCCCATTTTTTAATCACAATTGGCATACCGCAAAAATCCAACATTTCTCTTGTTATTTTTCTTGTATCTTTTGGAATACCCTTTGGAAATAAAATGCCGAGAAGTAACTCATTTGAAAATAATGCTTTTTGTTTATTTTTAAACTTCCCCTGATAATTAGGATTAAATAAATCGCCTCCGAAGATAAAATCAACATATTCATCATCTTCCAACAATTCATCATCAAAGAAAATGTCGTTGATTATTTTATGTCTTTTTTCTTCTTCAGTTAAATTATCTTTCATTATTTCCATCAGTTTATTAAAACCAAATTTTTCGTCCTGAACAATTTTTAATGGTAAATACATAGTCAAACCTCCCAGTTATTTTTTGTCGATTAAAAATTATGTCTAACTAGTTGGACACGATTTCCTAGAGAATGTTGTCTAACTAGTTGGACACGATTTCACAACCGTATCAAAACAAAATTTAATGATATATTTTTTTATCCAGCTAGTTGGACACGATTTCCTAGAGAATGTTGTCTAACTAGTTGGACACGATTTTAATATGTGAAATTTACATCTGTTACATTTGTCCTCTCGTTTGGCAAATACAAAAATGTCTAACTAGTTGGACACGATTTCCTAGAGAATATTGTCTAACTAGTTGGACACGATTTTGCACCCTACAAATGAGGAAGGATTGGTGTGTGGTTTGTTACACAAAATGCTTGGTCTGTATATCAGTTTATATACAATCTGTATACCAATCTATATGCCAATCTGTATTATGTATAAATACAGTTTCCCCAACGCCCCACATCTCGCCAACCTTTTTCCACCCCACAAATCATCTCATTTGCAGACCACACTCGGCAACCTTTAATCTCCCTTAGCCGATAATCTCCTTTAACTACAATCCCAAGTCATCACTTTCCAATTCCTGAGTCTGTCCGAATTTCTCCTTAAAGCAATTTCTTATCGTCTCTTTCTCTTTCACGTCAAAGCACTCCATCAAATCACAATCATTCATCACAAACTCAATTTCTTTTCTCGATACACGACCACCGAGTACCAGCCCGTAAAATTCTTCCAGACTCATATACTCATCGTTTATACTGAAAACTTTATTATTCATACCATTCTCCTATACATCAATCTCCAAATCCATCTCCTGAGGTCCTTCTTCAATCAAATTCTTGCCAACAAGAGTCGGAGTTTTATTTCCTCTGAAGATTTCATTCTTAACCTCGCCCTCCAAAATAAAATTAGTCGGACTATGGAAATTACCGTTCTCATCTTCAATTGCGTGATAGAAGTGCATAATCTTATACTTCGGACTCTGAATTGACAGATGAACTGGAGGTTTTCCAAGCATCTTATAATTTTCCCTACTGAGATTAACCTTAATGCTGAACTCAGGAGCAGGATTTCCCTCTCCACACGGTCTGAACGTATCAAGCACCCACGCCACATCAGGTATTTCACTCTCAAGAATATTCATCACGATACTTCCACCGTCTTCTTCCATAATTTCAGGTCTTGGCAACTTGTGTGTCTGCCCAATCTTATAATTCTTCTCCGTGATTGAAAGTCCGCAGGCACCAGCGTGACCACCCATCGCCACAAATATATCTCCACAGGAACGTAAGTAATCAAAAAGATTTATACCCTCCACACTTCTTCCTGAACCTTTAAGCACTCTGTTTTCATCATCACTGTCTTCAAGCTCAATGTCAGGTACGTCATACTTATCCATTATTTCTTTATGACTCTTATCCGTAAGCACAATGGCTGGTACACCGTAACGCTCTACAACCGCCCCTGCCACAATTCCGACTATACCCTCAGGAATGTGAGGATTAACAATCCAAATCGGACAATCTTCACTCTTACCCTGACTCTCAATCATCTCAATTGTTTCATCAATCATCTCATCTCTAATTGCTCTTCTTTTCAGATTTAACTCCACAAGCTCTTTACATCTTTCTGAGTTTGGACTAATCAGATACCTGAGTGGCTTTGATGCACCGTCATCAATCAGACGTCCCGCCGCATTGATTGCAGGACATAAGTAAAATCCCAAGGTATCCTCTGAACAGTTCTCCGCACTCTGATTAAGCTCTGTAATCAAATTTGTAATCGACTCAGGCACTCTACCCTTTCTAATCTTTTCAAGAGTTCTTCTCACAAGCGCCCAGTTCCCTTTTGTAAGCGGCATACAATCAGCAACAGTTGCTATTCCTGCATATGTGGCAAGTTCTTCCTTTAATCTTGTTGACACTACCTGCTCTGAAAGCTTATAGGCAACCGCTGCTCCGCACCAGTAGTCCTGTCCTGCAAAATAATCCATTCCGTCAATCTTTACTTTCGGATTGATTACCAAATCCACGTCAGGAATTTTATTGTCGCCCAACTCGTGATGGTCCGTAACAATAATCGGATAACCGCAAGACTTTAATTCTTCCAATGATTTTGCAGCGGCAATTCCGTTATCCACGGTTATCACTAAAGTACCCTCAGGCTTCTCTGCCTTAATCTCATCGGCAATAGTCTGATTAAATCCGTACCCTTCCGTCATACGCTTTGGAATTCTTGATTTAAGCTTAGCCTTAGGATTAACCTCTCTAATCGCCTTAATCATAATCGCCGAAGCCGTAACTCCGTCACAATCATAATCGCCCACGATTACAATGTCATTTGCATCTCTAACCATATCCCAAAATTTAGTCACTACATTTTTATCCATAAGATACGGCTCATTCTTCCAACCCTCCAATTCACTCAGACGGCTGATGCTCATCTGCTTCATCATTCTCTTCGTCAGTATCGACTGTGTTCTTGACATTCTTTTTCTCCTTTTTGAATATATTTTCCATTTTGTTGATTTTAATCCCGTCATAAATATCAGGATATAAAAATAAAGTACCGCCGAATATAACAACAATCACACCAATTGATTTAACAATCACCCATTTACTTTCCTTTGGCTGTTTATCTTCAACTGAACTTTTGGTAACCGTAGCGGCAGAATTTGAAGTAACGGAAACTTCACTTGCACTACACCTAATCGGAGTTGTCAGCACTCCAATCATAAACATCAATAAAAATAACTTAATCATTTTATCTTTGTTCTTCTTCATTATCATATTCTTCCTTCTGTAAACTTTCTTCAAAATCCGGATCATACACACCATCGACGGATTTATACGTTTCAAACGGTTCGACTCCGTATATTTCACACAGGCACATATACTTTTTAAGTGAAATTTCATTACGGTCATTTTCATAATACGAAACTGAAGTCTCACTTATCTTAGCCTTGAATGCCACATATGCAATTGTCAAATCGTTTTTAACCCTTAATTCCTTTAATTTTTGTCCCAGCGTCATACACTTCTCCTTTCATAAAAATTTTACTCATAAGGTTATATGTTAAAAAAAATATAAAACTTTTGATAATCCAAAAAAATTTATCTCAGGCTGTTATATGTTAAAAACAAAAAATAAAAATTGCCTAAATCAAAAAACAGATTTAAAAAATAACAACACCCACCATACATTCCTTTTCATTTGTAACGACTAAAACCTCTGTAATGCCTATAAATAGGGGATTTGTAACGACTCCCTTAAAGCTTTAGACTAAAGCTTTATATTAAATCTATAGCTTTAGACTAAATCTTTAGACTAAATCTTTATATTAAAAAATCTTAAGCTTCTTTCTTAAATTAATTATATATACCCCTCTATACAAATGAGAAGAAGTATAATCCCCTTATAAATAATCTGATACTTAAAAGAAATTAAAGAGAAGTATATAAAAAATTAAAAGTATAAAACTAATTTTATCTAAACCTATAATTTTTATTTAAAGATTTAATCTTAACCTAAAGATTTAATCTTAACCTAAAACTTTATCTAAACTTTTAATCTTAACCTAAAGCTTTAATCTTAACTTAAAGCTTTAATCTTAACTTAAAGCTTTATCTAAACTTTTAATTCTAAATCTATAATTTGCCTAATCTAAATCTTAAAGATAAAACCTTGCCTTTAATTATTCTTCCCCTATAATTTCTCCTTTTAAAATAATTTATACCAAACCTCTCAATTATTTACCTCTTAAAATTCATTTTAAGGTATCGTTTTTCAATTTTTATTCTCCCAGTGGATAAATTATCATCAAAAAATAAAAATCGCCTTAAATCACTTCTAAACGCCTTTGATTAAATTTATGGGTAAATTCTTTGCATTAAAAAAAATCTCAAAGTGTTTTTTGTAAACTCAAATCTTTTTTGTTTTGCTTTTAACATATATACCTATAGCCACAAAATTAGTTTGAGCCGTTCTTATCCGTATGATTGAAATTGGCAGACAAACCCTTGCATCAGGTCTGCTTCATCAAAATTCACTTTCCTCAACATATTGGATAAGTTTATCTTGACATAGGTGTGTACTTATGTTATCATCATTATAGTGAAAGTGATAAACCCAAGCAATTAACACGAAAGAGAGGTAATATGAAAAAAATAATATTTGCTTTAATCTTTATCTTGGTACTCACTCCACAACCAAAAGTGCAAAAGGTTAAAGCCGATCCAAACACTCAAATTGTTTCCCTATCACAAACACCTGCTGTTTCTCATATCGTAACGCCTGAAACCATAATCAAGCCAAAATGTAAAATCGCAAAAGAGCTTTATAAGAAACAGTTAAAACTCAAAAAATTAAAAGCAAAAAGAAAGGCAAGGAAAAAGGCGAAGCGAATTGCCAAAAGAAAATTAAGACGAGAGCAACAATTAGAAGCACAGAAAAATCAGATTTATTTACTCGCAAAACTTATCTATTGTGAAGTAGGTAATGTATCAGACGACAGATGTTTGGAACTTTGCGGCTCAGTTGTACTTAACCGCATTAAAGACTCCCGCTACCCAAACACTTTAGAGGGAGTAATCTTTCAAAAGGGACAGTATGAAGTGACGTGGAACGGTCACTGGAATTACAAAGAACCTGATACTCGCTGTCTTAAAATCGCTAAAAGACTTATACAGCACGGCTCAGTTCAAAAAGATGTAAACGCTATGAGTGAAAGAGTATGGGGAAGATACTATTGCAGCTTTGGTAATGTTGTTTTTAGTATCTGCTAAACCTAACACCAATAATAATAAAGGAGTATACATATGAGAGTCTTAAGTTTATTCGACGGAATTAGCTGCGGTATGGTTGCACTGGAGCGTGCAGGCATTGACGTAGAAGAATACTTTGCTTATGAGATAGACAAGAATGCTATTTTCATAAGTGAAAAGAACTACCCTAACATCAAACATTGCGGGGACGTAACAAGCGAAGATTTCACAAAGTATAAAGGTAAGATAGACATACTGATAGGCGGTAGTCCCTGCCAAAATCTAAGCGTAGCTGGAAACAGAAAGGGATTAGACGGAGAGGCAAGTGGTCTTTTTTACGACTTCGTAAGAGCCTTATACGAAAGTAACCCAAAATGGTTTTTACTGGAAAACAACGCTTCTATGACTAAGGCAAATAGAGATATTATAAGTGCCATATTAGGAGTAGAGCCAATCTTAATCAACTCCAATCTAGTTTCGGCACAGGACAGAAAGCGTCTTTATTGGACTAACATCCCTAACATAACACAGCCACAGGACAGAGGAATTTTCTTAAAGGACATAGTTCAGCCTAAAAGAGAAAAACAAAACTACGCCATATATGAAAGAATGTTAGCCAAGAGAGAGGGAACTCTGGCTTACAAAAAGGCGTGGGATAACGTCAGAACTTTAGAGCAAAAGAGTAAAACTCTTACCACAAGTCAGGGTATAAGCAACTCAGGAGCAACCAATATCAAATACTCAGATGATGAGTATTATCTGCCTACTCCATTAGAAAGCGAAAGGTTACAGACCTTACCTGACGGATACACCGAGGGAGTAAGCAACACTCAAAGATACAAAGCAATCGGCAACGGCTGGACAGTTGATGTCATAGCACACATATTCAGCTATTTACAGATGGCTATAGACAACAACATAAAACCTATTAAAGTAAATAGGATAGAAAGACCTGAGCAGAGTTACAGACAATTAGAGAACAATACTATACATAATACAGACGGAAAAGAGGTTAGGGTATTAAGTCTGTTTGACGGAATAGCCTGTGGAAGAGTCGCACTTGAAAGGGCAGGTATCGGAGTCAAAAGATACGACGCTTACGAAGTAGACAAAAACGCAATTAAAGTGGCAACATCAAATTACCCTGACATTAGTGAAAAGGGTAATGTATTTGATGCCGTCTACGACAACAGATACGACCTACTAATCGGTGGTTCTCCCTGCACCTATTGGAGCGTAGCAAAAACCAACGGAGAAAGAGAGACAAAACCATCAGGAATAGGCTTTGATTTATTTATGCAGTACGTCAGAGCCTTACAAGAAGCGAAGCCAAAATACTTCTTATATGAAAACAACGCAAGTATAAGTTCAACAATTAAAGACGAAATATCAAAGTATCTTGGTGTTAAACCCATAACCATAAATTCCGCATTAGTAAGTGCGCAGAACAGAAATAGGTGTTACTGGACTAACATACCATTTGAAATCCCTGAGGACAGAAACATTTGTCTCAGCGACGTAGTTAAATTCCCGGCACACACCTTTAAGCCTGTGGGAGAATGGGTATACTCCTACTGGTCAGGCAAACAGAAAATCGACGGATTAAAAACCATTAACAGCAAAAAGTCTCACTGCCTAACCACTTCAAAAACACACCCAATGGGATATTACCTAAATTACGACAAAACCAAGTATTGTAATCTCACGGTAAACGATTACGAATTATTACAGACACTACCATTAGACTATGTTGATAAAATCGACATCAGCGAAAGTTCCAAATACAAAGCAATCGGTAATGGCTGGACAGTAGAAGTAATCGCACATATCCTCAAAGGAATAAGATAACACTAACATTTCCGATAGGTTTTTCATAATCGTAATAAGTCGGGGGATTAACTTCCTCCGGCTACTCCTTCAAATTTTTCGGCATAAAGTGAGTGGAGAGGAAAAGATTTATATACTGGTGGGGATATTTTTATAAAAATAAAACATCAAAGGAGATAGAATATGACTAATAAACAAACAATAGAGCAAAAGTCTCGTGAGGATTGTATCAGCAGAGAAAAGGTTTGTGAATTTCTAGCAGAATTTATTAACCACGAGTATAGCACAGATATTGAATGCGAAATGGTAAATCTAATGATTGAAGGAATTAAGCATTTGCCAAGTGTTAAGCAAGAACCAAATACAGACGTGATAACTGTACTGACGGAGATACAGTTGAAGATTGAGGAACATAAAGAAAGTATTATAGGTCGCTATGACAAAGACACAAAAGAAAATGACTTTCCATCACACAAGATTGAAAGAAACAACGGTAGAAAGGAATGTATAGATTTAATTCAACAGAAAATAGATAAGCTGAAAGAGACACAAAAATAGAAAGTGAGGAATAAGAAATGAATGAGATACTTGATGTAATTCACAAGACAATATATCAATTTTTTGATGTATGCAGTGATGATGAAGAAACTCCTATATCTGATAAAGATAAGCTATTATTAGAAGTTAATAAGGCTATATGCAACAATCTTAAAGCATTAGAGCAAGAGTTAAAGACAGAGTGGATTTCTGTTAGCAAACCACCCAAACAAGATGGCGAATATCTTGTTACAAGGCACGACAGAATAGAGATACTTAGTTATGCCAGTAATCTGTATCAAGTAAATAATTATGATTTTGGGGACACAAAAAGGGCGGGGTGGTATAGCTATGACACTGATTACGGATACTTTGAATGTGATGGAGTAACAGCGTGGTGTGAATTACCAAAGCCATATAGGGAAAGCGAGGAATGATATGACAGATAAATATAAATGTCCAAATTGTCCTTATTACAAACAAAAGACAAGCTATGGCACGGAAGAAGTGAAATGTCACAATACAGATTGTGTTCACTACAACGCCAATGATGCACCTCTTCCTAAAGGTCACGGAGATTTGATTGATAAGAGCGACTTACTTACCGTAACAGATATTAGGGCAGACGGTAGCGAATTTACTTATATACCTTATAGTGAAATCGACAATGCAGCGATAATCATAGAAGCTGATAATGCAGAAAAGAGAAGATAAAGATAACAGATTGGTTTAAGGCAAAAAACCACCAACTCATCTTCTTTCATTTGTAACCCAAATAAACAATCACACAAAGGAGAAAGATATGAATTTAACAAATTTATCATCACAATTTATCTTCCTCAACATATTGGATAAGTTTATCTTGACATAAGTACACACTTATGCTAATATAATTATAACATCAAAATGATGTTAATAAAACCGATAGCAAGAGTATTATTGATATTTACCTTTCTTGGAATGTTGCTAGTCGAGGGGAGTAAAATTCCCCCACCCTATGTTTTACTCCTCTTGAACTAACACACAAGCACATAATACTTTTCATATATAAGGAGAAAATTATGAATGTAGAGAAATATTTTAAGAAGAACGGTTGCATATATGCAATCTTTTATAGAGATATTGGTAACGAATGGGTGCCTTTCGGACTCCAGTTCACTGATCTTGATATGGCTAAGGAGTGGATTAACAGAAAAAGTAAGAAAAACCACGGGAAAGAACTTGTGTCCAAAACACATTTAAGAAATTGTGGTGTTTACAGAGTAGGACACGTTGCTTATTTAAGGGAAGCTAAAAAGTAGAGATTTATCGGAAAGGAGTGCCTATGAAACTTTGTATGTTCTGTACTCAGAAAAATCATTCATCAAAACTTGAGAGATTAAAGCTGTTACAACAGACAATTTACTCTCATAAAATAATACCCGTTCAGGAAACAGACACTCACGATACATTCTTTTGGCATATCCACTCAAACTGTAATTACGGCATTAGCTGCAATCACTTAAGACAAATGGATATGGAAGCAGAAAGAATTGCTACAAGATTAGAGCCTTATCTGACATCAATAGCACTACAGGACTCGGAAATTTATTACACCGTATTAAATCTTCTCAGCGGATATTTCCCTGAAGCATATAACACAATGGTTAGCATACACCAAAGAGGTTGTATCGCTACATAAACAAATTGACATCAGTACACACTTATAATATTATATAAATAAGGCGGGAGTAGAAAGGTAACATAAACAAAACAGATAAAATTTATGTCTGTTACAATTATACTCAGGAGGTATACAAATGTGAAAAAGAGAAATGGCAATATAATCACGGAAGTCCGACGATTACCCGCTAAGGACAATGTTAAGGATTATGCCGAAGATTATATGAAACTAAATGGTAAAAAGATTGATTTTATTGAAATTAAGGAAATTGAAAGGGTAAAAAAGAGAAATGGTGAACAAATCGCCAAGGTATCCTTTACCTACATATCGGAAACTCCACAATCACGATATGATAAGGTAAATACTGAAAGATTGCACATTAAACTCAATAAGCACACCGATGCTGACATAATTAAAAAGTTGAATTTAGTTGATAACAAGCAGGGATATGTAAAAAATCTAATAAGAAAAGACATAGACAAAGACACCAAAAAATAAACTTTCTTCATTTATTAAAAAAAAAAGCGACCGATGTGACTCGATCGCTTACCCAAGCAACACGTTCTTTGAGAAAATGCTCCACAACATTTTCTTTAATCAAAAAACACGCTACAATCATACTATCACAATACATTTTTTTTGTAAAGTCTAAATAATTATCTTTGTGGCGTGAAAAATCACTTTTTTTTGTTTTACATATATAAATATCAGATTACAAAAGGAGGAAATTTATATGCCACAAAAAATAACACGTCAAATAAAAACACGCTATTTACAGGCAGGTTTGAAAGATATTATCCACAGTGATTTATACACAAATCTCTTTGCTGATCCCTCAGAAAAGTCCGTGCAGCACATAATTGAAAAACATTCTGCATACAACACCGAACAATTGTTAAAAAAATTAGCCATACAATTTCTTAAAAACGCTGAAGAAGTGGAAATTGCAGATACAAAAGAAGCAGAAGAAATAAAAGAAAAAATCCATATTATAAGTATATATGACATTAAGGGTAAAGAACAGATTTGTATTTTACCTATGTTACTTTTCTTTGTCAAAAACCAAGATGTCTGTCGTGCCTGTATAAATTATTACATAAAACAAAAAAGTAAGGATAAAAGCTTTATATATACATTCAGAAATGAAACCTCATTTGAAGAAACAGGCTTTTTTAGAAAAAACTCCGATTTATTTGCAGCAAGCATTGAAGAAAAATTTTCCTTATTGATACTCAGCTACACTTTTCTTAGGGATTTTGATGCTTTTGTAAATATATTAAGTCTATATCCTGCTGACAAACCACACCCGGACAACAATATTTTGTATCACAGCAACATTTATAATGTGTGCAAACAATTCATTCCGTTAATTTATGATATGCTCATTGACGGGCGTGTACTATTCGGTATGTGGTTTTCATTTATAGCAGACACCTTTTATGATATGCTTCCGTCAGAAGACATTTATCATAATTACAAAGCACCGATAGATGACGATTTACTCGAAGAAATACAAAGTTTTGAAAGTCCTGAAATCACATATTTAACAGGAAAAACTTCAAAACATACAAGCAAGTATTACAACAAATTTATCACTGTTAATGCGTGTGAGTGGTATGAAAACTATTGCAAAAACAATAACAAACCGTTTAATCCTACTGGCAATAATTTCAAACGCTTTATAAAATCAGCGGAATACACTGCACTCATCAATTATAATGCAGAAAATTCCCTAGACAAATACATTGATTTGTTAAACACATACGCAAAGGAAAAAGAGGTTGTAATTGAAAAGCAGATTGATAATTACAAACCTCAGGTGGATAAACTCAACGCAAAACTCAGTGAAAAGGATAAAATAATTAAAGAACTAAACAAAAAGATTGCAAAGCTCGAACACGAAACAGATAAGGTACAGACGGATACAAAACCTAAAGAGGCTACAAATGAAGAAAAGGAAGACACTACACCAACCCCTGTGCCTGAAAAACAGTTAACCGTAGAAGAAATGGCAGAAAAGATAAAGGATTACATATTTCAGCTATTGGCATTGGAAAAATCCACGGCAGACGCACTTATAAAATATCTTCCAAACCTTACTTTTGAGGACGCGGACTCACCGGGAAAGATTAAGTTAAATCCTACAACGGACGTATTCATTGTCTGCACCCCTCACTGTCCTCATAAATCTTATTTTAAGGTAAAAGAACTTTGTAAGGGCAGAGACATCAAATGTCTGCACGTAAACTCAATCAATGCAAAAAAGATTGTTGAGACTTTATACACCCAGCTAACCAAATAACTTCTTTCATTTATAAAAGACAAGGAGATTAAAGCTATGAGTAAAAGACCAGCGATAAACTACAATCTTCCTTTAAAGGAAATTGACCTAACACCCATTATGAGTGGCGCACCCCTTCCGTTAAAGGGCGAAGAAGACTTAGTACAAATCGTGGGAAAGAAATACGAGGACGGAAGTATGAACCTACTGTCCTTTCAGACCTTAAACGGCGTATCCAATAAAACCGTAGAATACATCAAATCACTGATGCCGACGGCGTTCTTTGAAAAAGATGATAAAGAATTTGTAAACATACTCGGTCAGAGAGCAATGATTTATTATCAGTTAAAAGCAAAGGTAGCCAAAATGGTATCGCAACAACATAAATACATTAAAGACACGGCTTCAAAAATCGCCAAGTCCCCAAAACACAAGAAACTAAAAAGGTGTATTCACGATCTGGCTAACGACGGATACCTAAAGGACAACCCTGAGATTACACAAATTCCGTTTTTGGAAGACAGATACAAAAAATTCAAGGCTGATATGAACGCCATAATGGACTCAAACATAGCACTGATGAAATGTGCCGATAAAGAAGATTTCGATAAACACATAAGACTCTGTAGTGCTGCCTACAATCTTATGGAAGAATACTTCTCATCAACGGAAAAGACACTTAAGAAGCTCAGAAAAGAAATTGGAAAAATGGAAAAGCACATAAATATGGAAAAATAACCTCAATATGTTGGATAAGTTTATCTTGACATAGGTACACACTTATGCTACTATCATCATAGTGAAAGATATACAAAACTTTTCCAAACTAAAAACTTTTTTCAAAACATTTTTAACATATATAAATATAAAGATAAAAAGGAGATGTTATTATGATTTATCAGTTAGCCTTACATTTCATATCGGCAGATACAGACACACCAATCACGGATGTATATATCGAAACCATACTTTCTCTAAAAGAGGTGGAAATGCTTGGTATCGCAATATCAAACATCAAGGAACACGCAGATCGCGGTGAGTCCCTTTCAGATTTCGTAATCCCTGCAAACTGGGACACTCTTTCACTCTCAGATAAACTCGAAAAGGTTTGCACACATATGTCTGCATACACCGAAAGATTTAAGATTATACCACAGGCTAAGTCCTGCCTTGTAACAGAAGTTCAGGTTTATTAAGGAGGAAATCACTATGGGACCGACAATTATCATTAGCGAAAGAGGAATGCTCTCAATTGAGGGAACTTTTCTCTCAGAAAAAGAAGCAGAAGACGCAGGGTTTCACTATATGTTTACCATAAGTCAGCCTTTACACGCAGACATCTACGGTAAAACCACAGACGGAACTCATCATCATATGCACTTAGTAAGAAAGCAGGGGCAATTATGACAGAGAAAGAATTTACTCTCCACAATTTAAACCGTTCAATGCCTAAAACACACATCGGTCAGGGATACGGATATAAAGCGGACACGTGGGATAATGATAATGACATCATATATATCCCTGAATACGCATACACACCAAGCAACACGGTAAAGAGAGAAAACGCTTATTCCCTAAATGATTTAATAAGCGTTATAATAAAAGACGCAAAAGACTCTCAAGTTTTACTTACATCAGAAGAAGCAAGAGATAAAGCTATAACACTCTTTGACATACTTGACTGGCAACTCCCTGAGAGTTGTATTCTTGAAGAATGGTTTGAGTACGACAAGTAAACTCATTCCACAACAATACAAACTACATTGTAAAAACAAATTAAATCATTTTTTCAATATATAAACAAAAAATTACTTTTTTTATTTAACATATATATAATGATTTTGGTAATTTTCTTGTGAAGAGAGAGGAATTTTCATTGGGGAAACGGTAAAAACCGACGGGTTCAACTCCCGTATTCCTCCTGTGGCATAAGTCACATAGTAACAAAAGTACATCAACCCCAGTATGTTCTTTGTACTAACAAAAAATTTTTTAACAGAAAGGATATTTTATGAGTAAAGAAATCAACAAGAGTGAGTTCATCAAGATACTCGCTGAAGGAGCTGATATGTCTCAGAAAGAAGCAGAAGTGTTCACAAACGCTTTTATTTCCGTTATAACTGAGTCACTCAGAAAGGGTAACAAGGTAAAGCTTACTGGATTTGGTTCTTTCGAGTCTGTTAAGAGAGCTGCAAGAGAGGGTGTCAACCCGAGTACAGGAGAGAAGATTAAGATTTCTTCCAAGTTTGTGCCTAAGTTTACAGCCGGCAAGACCTTAAAGACGGAAACAGCCAAGAGAAAGAAGTAACTCCCACGTTACGTAAAAAAGTTAATAATGTCACAGATTACCTAAATAATAAAATCTACAACAACCAATACTATTATTAAGAACAATCATTTGTGACTTTATTATGATTAAAACCCACAATCACTCTTTTTGAATGGTTGTGGGTGATTTTTACCAAAACATAAGAAACTCCGTCAACTGTCACACACCTAAAATTACTAATATAAACTGGGGGATTTGGAAAGTTGTAACGTATATATTAGTAGAAGAACATTTGAAAGGAGAACAATATGATACCAAAATATATAGCAAACAAAATTAAAAAACAGCACGATCTGCTTTATAAAGCCGAAGAACTGTCTTACGAAATCATTGAATGGTATGATAAAAAGATAGATAATACACTCAATATAGACGAAGAAGAATATAATGAGATAACATTTGACGGTGTGCCATTCATTTCCAAAGAAGCAATCATTAACAATCTTGAATTGGAAAAACAATACAAATAAGTTCCATTTGCAAAACCGAAAGGATTTTATATGAAAAAAATATTACTACTATTACTCATTCTGCTGTTCCCAGCTTCAGCCAAAGCGGAAGTTTACACAAATCCAAAATCAGAACAGATACCCGTACGCACTCAGGTCGGCGGATTATGCTGGGCAGACACTCTTTGCGACCACATAGCCTTAAATCAAACCCAACCCTTTTCTTCATTTGTAAGTGAACTGGATATAGTTTATGCGATATGGAAGAATTACTACCCTGAATACTCTTTTAATGAAATGATTAACAACGGAGTGTCAGACACCAATGTAATTTATGAATTTGTAAAAAACAACCCTCAAATCCTGAAAAAAGAATATATGAACATAACTGATTACGACAAAGTTACCACTCTGTCAGCAATTACACCCAAATATGAACTTGTAAATAACATCGTTTATTCGGTAGATTACGAGGTTCAGGATATAAATTTGCATTATGTAACACCTACTCCGTCAGCAATTAAAAGTGCAATTAAGGAATACGGCTCCGTACTCACGTCAATTTATATATATGAGGGCGGAAAATATTTTACGGCTAAAGACGGTTACACCACATATTATTTCAACCACCCTGTTGTAAATCCAAATCACGCGATCACGATTGTAGGTTTTGATGACGATTACCCAAAGGAGAACTTTTCAAAAACACCGTCTAAAAATGGTGCTTGGCTTGTGAAAGGTACTTGGGGAACAAACTATGTAAACAACATCACGTCAGACACCCTTTGTAACGGATATTATTGGATTTCCTATGACGAAAAGGAAATATACACACAAGAACCCGTTTTCTTCACTTTAAGTCTGACTCAGACAAAAATTGCAGACATAACAAATCCAAGTAATTTAATTACAAAACAGTACCCTTTACTTACATCCGTATCAAAGATAGACGAGTCTTTACCTTGGGATATAACGGAAAACTCTGATACAAACACTCCTACAGATACTCCTACAGACACGAGTGTTTCTCCACAGCCTGATGATACTCAGGGAGAGATTACTGATATTCCTACAGATACGAGCGTTTCCCCTCAACCTGATGATAGTCAGGGAGAGATTACGGATACGCCTGATACAAATGAAGAAGATGTGTCCACACCCTCCAAAACTCAGAAGATAAAAATAAAGGTAGTTAAAAAATCAAAATATATTCGCTTTTCGCTTAATAAAAGGAAGAAAGTCATCATAATCTTCCAAAAGAACAATAAGACCAAGCGATTTAATTTTAAGAAGAAACTAAAGATTAAAAGAAAATACCTTAAATACAAATTCAGAATAAAAATAGGAACAAAAGTAAAAAAGTACAAAACTCTTAAAAAGTTTTTTGGAAACAGAAAAAAATTATTTTTAGTTTTAACATATACCAATTAAGAGAATAATTTGCTCTTAAAAATATTTATCATAAGTATCGTAAAACACCTACCATTCGGCATTTGAGTGGTAAGCCAATTCCAACTTAAGACTATTTTATCTTCCTCAACATATTGGATAAAAAGTTCTTGACGTAGGTGTGTACTTATGGTAGTATAATTATAGAGATAAACAAATGGCGTTTATTCAGTAAACAGATTTTTTAGAAAGGAACAGAAAACTATGTTATTATCAGATTACGCAATTGACGCAGGAGTAGAGGTAGACACTCTTCTCGACTATATGTTTGGAGATAAGCAGCAGGACCGTCTTAAGGAGTTCTTCCATCGTAACACCACTGCAATCGGAGATGATTACGAAATGTCTCCTAACGCAAAGCTTCAGTTAGAGGCAAACATCGACACAATCGCATCAATCCCAATTAAGCAGGCGATCGAAAATGGCGACATCGAAGTTGATGAAGCTATCAAGGCAGAAGAAACAAAGACAGAAGCTCCAAAGGCTGAAAAGAAGCCTGAAGCTAAGGTAGAAACTAAGGTAGAAGAAACAAAGGCAGAAGAAACTCAGGCTGAACCTGCCATCAACCCTCCAACAGAGACAAAGAAGCCTCGTAAGCGAAAGACAGAGCCAAAGGCTAAAAAGGAAACAAAGACAGAAACTCCAAAGGCTGAAAGAAAGCCAAGACGTACACCAAAGAAGAACATTACACCAACAGATACTCCAGATGTAGAGGAAGTTCCTCTTACTGAAGTCCCTATCAAAGACTTAAGAACATACCTCTTACAGAGAGCATCTGCCGAAGAGGTAGCAATGCTCAACGACACCGACGTAATAAAGGCTGTCAAGAAGCTCGGTAAGGTTTATCGCCTTAAGACTCCGGTAGTCTTTGTAGATAAGGACTATAAGAGCTTCACAAAATCCGTTCATACAATCTAAAATTCCGTAGTAGAAGTCCATATACATAGGCGGTTGCCCCACTTTATAAGATAGTAAGGTGGGGCGATTACCAAAAGTGAGAGGAGACAATATGAGAATATTAGTTAAGAATATAAACAGCGTAAGCCAGTTAAAAGAGGGAATTGATAAAATTCCTGACAACGCCACAATACAACCTTTCGGTGCAAACAACGCCTGTCTGTTGTATGATGACGAAACCAACACCGCATACATTGATGAAAACATTGATGAACTGATGCAGGAGTAACCCCGTACACTTTTTTCATTTATAAAGGAGAGAGCTTATGAAAGTCATAAAAAACATTCTCATAACATTTTTAATCGCAAACCTTGTAATCGTTGCAGGTACAGGGGTATACTCACATTTTTGCGGTGATGCAAAAAGGGCAGAGGCAAAGTCTTTCAAGGTATCATCAGTTACCGACGGAGATACATTCAAGATAAAGAAAAACGGAAAAATAATAACAGTCCGTCTTATCGGAGTGGATACTCCTGAAAGCGTAGCCACAAGAAGCGATTTGGTAAACACGGATTGGGGTAAAAAGGCTTCCAAGTTTACCAAGAAAATACTCTCAGGCAAAAAAGTAACACTTAAATACGACAAATCCAAAAAGGATATATACGGCAGAACTCTCGCTTACGTATATTACAAGAAATCAGGTAAAACCATATTCCTTAACAATCAGCTCGTTAAAAAGGGTTACGCAAGAGCCGTATATTATGCTCCGAACAAGAAGTACAAGGCTAAATTCGAGAAGTCTCAAAAGTACGCAAAGAAACATAAAATAGGCTTTTGGAAAGACGGTTTCTCAAATGCCTTCCCGTCAAAAACGGAGTAAATCACACTCTCATCATTTATAAACCACACACGCAAATTCAGGGAATAGGAGAAAATAACAGTGGACTTATCTGAGCTTGTGTTAAGCAAACCAATTACAAAAGCAAAACTAACACAATTTGAAAAAAAGGGGATTAGTGATGTAAGGTCGCTTTTAAGGTTTGAGCCTAACAAATATTACGACTACTCAAATCTGTCCAATCCCTATGATGCCGAAAACGGTACAAAGGTAGCACTAAAACTTACCCTAA
>JAILGL010000004.1 GCA_024696825.1 Lachnospiraceae bacterium | reverse complement strand
CGGTAGCTTCATACATCGTCCGGATGATGGACTCAAAGGAACGACTGCTGCCCTTTGCCTTTTCGAACAGATTATAATATGCTTTCCGCCACTCCGCATTCCTGCGCACTCTGTAAAAGGCATTGAAGGTCCGTTGGAAGTCTGGGTCTGTAGAAACATCCGTCTTCCAGACCATCTCCATGATCTGCTTATATTTGTCGAAACCCATACTCTCGGCGATACGGGTCTCGATGACCTTCTTCGCGTCGATTTTAATCATTTTTCACTAAGTGCCTTTAACTCTTTCTTAACCTTCTCCAAATCGCTGCAAGTGAGTATGGGAATGAGACTATTGATCTCATCGATACTTCTGTCCCACCATTTGAATTTGAGCAACAGGTCAATCAATTCTTCATCAAAGCGTTTCCTCAGCACTTTTGCAGGATTTCCGGCTACGATCGTGTACGGCTCAACATCACTTCCAACAACGCTATTCGCACCGACAATCGCCCCGTCGCTTATATGCACACCCGGAAGTATGACCGCATTCTGTCCAATCCATACATCGTTACCGATGATAGTATCGCCTTTCAGCGGAAGGTCATTAGCTGCGGGCGGTTCCATGTTCCAACCTTCCAGAGTGTAAAACGGGAAGGTTGAAATAGCATTCATTTGGTGATTTGCTCCATTCATCACGAACTCAACCCCTGCAGCGATCTGACAGAACTTTCCGATGATAAGCTTATCGCCGTTCCATTCATAATGATGTGTCACATGACTCTCAAACTCCGAATCAGCGATATAAGTAAAATCGCCTACAATGATATTTGGATTCTTGATTGTTGGCTTCACATATATCTCTTTGTCATATCCTGCAATCGGATGAACCTTATTCGGATCAGGTCCTTTTCCATTTTTCATACTCATTCACTTTTCTCCGAATCCTTGATCCTATAATAATCCTCAGCATCCACGCCGATCTCAACATAGTCCTTCGATTTTTTGTTGCTCAAGCAAACGACAGTCTCCACATGAACCGTCATTGGAAAGAGATCCACATTACACATCCTCTTAACCTCATATCCATTTTCAAAGAAAACATCCAAATCCCTTGCTAAGCTGGTAGGTTTGCAGGATACGTAAACTATATTTTTGACTCCGTATGCAAGGACCTTTTCTAAGGCCTTTGGCATAACACCTTCACGTGGTGGATCTAGCACTATGATGTCAGGCTTTTCTTCGATTTCATCTAAAACCTTGAAGACATCTCCTGCTATGAATTCACAATTATCAAGCCCATTAAGGTTTGCATTAACCTTTGCTGCTTCAACTGCATCCTCTATAAGCTCTACGCCTATTACCTTACGGGCTACAGGCGCCAAAATCTGAGCTATGGTTCCGGTTCCACAAAACAGATCAAATATAACCTTATCGCCTTTATCGCTTTTATCTATTTTATCTTCTTTATCTTCTTTCTCACCATCTATTTCTTCTGCTTCAAGTACATAATTCTGCACCTGGGAATAGAGCACTTCTGCGCCGAGAGTATTAGTCTGGAAAAATGAAAATACAGATAGTTTAAACTCTTTTCCAAGGAGTTTTTCCATAAGATAATCATCTCCATAAAGGTTGATTAACTTATCGCATTTTACGGCGTCTGACAAGGTATCATTAACTATATTTAATACACCTCTCACCTTACAGTTAAGCTTATAATTCTCGCCCTCGTAGTCTACTCCATTCTCAGCCTTTACAATTAAATCTGCAAGGGGAGTGAAGTCATAATTTCCCTGAGAAGAGGTAACTATCGCTACGAGTATCTCATCATAGGTCTCAGAATATCTAACCAGTAAATGTCTTACAGTTCCCTCATGTATTTTTTTATTGTACATAGGGATGTTCTTTGCTATTACATAGGCCTTTACGAGATTGATTATAACACTGTAATTTTCATTTACTATATTGCAGCCTGCTGCATCTATAACATCGTAAAAGCTATGCTTCTTATGAAGACCTAGGGTCATAGGTCCGTCCTTAACCTCGTCTCCAAATGAGAATTCCATTTTATTTCTGTACTCATAAACCTTAGGGCTCTTATGGATATCCTCATAAATGTCATCAAAGCCTTTACCGCCGTTTTTCTCGGGAGTTATAACATCCTTAAATATTTTTCTAATCCATTTCTTTTTAAGCTCTAACTGCTTCTCATATGGAACAGACTGATATGTACATCCTCCACATAATCCAAACTTTGGACAGGTGTTTTCTACTGTTTCCATAGGAGATTTTTCCAAGGTTTCAAGAAGCACTCCTGTACAGCTGTCCTGTCTGCTTCTCTTAATTCTAAAACGAATTTTCTGGCCTTCTATTCCACCCTTTACAACTGAAAAAAAAGATGTTTTCACATCTTCTTTTTCTTCGTAAAATAATACCTTTGATTTATTTGGAAAATCTGAGTCTACTATAGTACCCTCAAATATTTGTCCTCTTTTCATATATACCTCTTTCAACCTGATTATTATTTACTTAGTGATTATATTTCCAAGTATTTTCATCTCGCTGCTTTCCTTAAGACTTTCTATGGCATTACTTACTCCCGCATCATTAAGGTTACCCTCAACGTCTACGATAAATCTGTATTCCCAGTTTTTACCTTCTATAGGACGAGATTCAATCTTTGTCATGTTAAGATTGTTATAGTAGAAATTTGCAAGGATATTATAAAGGGAACCTGCCTCATGCTTTATCTCAAAGGAAAGGCTTATTTTATTAGCATCCTTTAAAAATACCTTTTGATTTGATATTATTATAAATCTTGTACTGTTAGTACTTTGAGTATTAATCTTTCTTTCGAGAACCTCGAGACCATAAACCTCTGCAGCTCTCTCACTGCCAATAGCTGCCTGAGTTAAGTCTCCATCATCTTTTACCTTCTTAGCTGCTCCTGCAGTACTAAGATATTTTTCAGGCTCCATATTAGTATTCTCAGACAGATAATCCTTACACTGTGAGATAGCCTGTGGATGTGAATATACCTTCTTTATATTCTCTTTCTTAGTTCCCGGTAATGCAAGTAAGGCATGCTCTACCTTAACTACATGCTCAGCTACTATATTTACATCTGTATTTACAAGCAAATCATAAATGTCTGTAATTCCGCCAGTTGAAGTATTCTCAATAGGAACCACTCCATACTTTGCACGGTAATTAATTACATCATCTATAACCTCTGCAAAGGTAGTGCGATTGTAGGAATCAACTCCCTCATTGAAAAATTCAAGCATTGCCTGCTCGCTGTAAGCTCCCCTGTCACCAAAGAAAACCACCTTGGTATCCCTGTCATAATCAAGGGAATCCACCATCTTAAATGGAATATCCACCACTGCTGAGCCAAGCTTCTGATACTGATATTTACGACTTATGGACATAATCTGTCTGAATAAATCTTCTACTGCAGTTTTATTAAACTCGCTGGATGCATTAGCTACAAGAGTCTTAATTTTCTCATTCTCTCTCTCCGGATCATAAACCTTTTTTCCGGTACTTCTCTTATATGCTGCTACGTCATTAGCTATGTCCATACGCTCTTCAAAAAGTCGCTCAATCTCCTTATCAATTTTATCAATCTTTTCTCTGCTTTCAATTAAATCGACTACCATAATGTTCCTCTTCTTCCTATTTTTCCTATTTTCCTATTATCCTAAATTCTGTTTTTCTTTCTCTTGGCCTTATCCTCATACATGCGCTCATCGGCAATTCTAATAAGATCTTCTAAGTTTACAACTCCTAAAATCTCATAGGTTGAGATACCAACGCTGGCACTGATTTCGTAATTCTTAGCATGAACTCCGTCTACATTAAGAATCAGCTCATTTATTCTGTTACGAACCTCAGCACCGTCAACAGCTTCATCACCGTCACTTATTACTACTGCTGCAAACTCATCTCCACCATATCTTGCACAGATTCCACTAAGACCTATATATGCAGACAGGGCTCTTGCCATAGCTATAATAGCAAAATCTCCCTCTCCATGTCCATAGTTATCGTTAATAAATTTTAGGCCATCCATATCTATGGAATAATATGAAATGTATTTTCCAATGTTATCCCTGTTATTAACCATTTCATTAACCTTCATAAGGAAGCCACGTCTGTTATATATACCTGTAAGATAATCATGCACTGCCATGAACTCATTCTCTTCACTTATCTTCATAAGAGACTGGTTAAGGGAATTAACCTTTCTGTTATTAATGATAAGGTTAATAGCTACTGAAAGGAAATCTGCAAATTCATCTCCTCTTTGTAAATCTCTTGAGATAGGATTCTGGAAACCATCAATACTATAACCATAAACAGTATTATTGGCAAATAAGACTCTTACATTAAAGAGCTCCATATCAAGGTCATCCTGTGAAAGATAATCATAAAATCCAGGTATAACCTCAGTGGCATCATACTCAAGATTCTCACCCTTATGTAATACAGGAGCTTGTAATTCTCCACCCTTATTGTACATAAGCTGCACCATCCTGCCCATATCACCTGATGGCTCTTTATCTTCAAGTAATTCTTTCCTTACACCGATAAATTTCATTCTGTCATTCCAAAGCTTCATGGTTGCAGGAAGCATATCTGCAATGTAATTAAGGTCATCACATTTTAAGAACTTTAAAACCATTACGCTCATTTCATGATTATGCCAGCTACAGTCATTTAACTCACTGGAAAGTATGGAAACCTTATCATTCCATCCCTGCTCCTTAGTACTCTTACATCCGCAGGATTCATTTGGAACACTCTTAAATCCGATTTCATATCTTCCACTGTTAAAATCAGCATAGGATAATTTATCCTTAACTCCTGGAGAATATAAATGTATCAAATCATTCATTACAAGATTTGCAACCTCAGTAAAATCAGGCTCACAGGTTGCAAGTATAGGATCATGAAACTTAGCCATACTAATTCCATCAAAACCTGTAACTATAACGTCGTCAGGAACCTTATATCCCCTCTTTTCAAGGACATCGCAGGCTGTAAGGGCCATACCGTCATTGGCACATATAATGGCATCCGGCAGTCCGTCCTCTGCGCTTAAAAACTTCTCCATGGCAACTCTTGCCGGTCTGTCCCAGAAATTACCATAGGCAAGTCTATCCTCTTCAAACTCTATTCCATTATCTGCAAGTACCTTTTTATATACATCAATTCTTTCCTCAGAAAATGAATTACCTTTAAAGCCTGCAAGCATGTTAACTTTTCTTGCGCCATGGTACTCTATAACATGTCTTACCATCTGCTCAAAGCCATCACCATACCTTAAGAAAATACAATTAGCGTCCTCTGCTTCTCTATCTACAAAATACAAAGGTATACTTTTCTCAACAGAAATCTTCTTAATCTCATCTATTACATACTGATTAATGTAGTCCGTAGGGGTAACAACTATACAACAAATATCCAACTGTCTAAGTAACCACAAAAGATGATATTCATTCCTGGTATCTAATGGTCTTCCCTTTGCTATATCTTCCATCTTAGGAGCATTAGTTTCCAAAAAATCAACATTCAAATCATACTCAATGCTAAATGAAAAACACATACTAATAAACCCGTTTTTTAATCCCAGGTCATTAATTTCTTTTATCATGTTAAAATAATTCTGCTCAAATAAAGAACACCCACAAACAGCTATTATTTTTCTCCTATTAGGCATATATACCCCCTTTTGGATATAAACACTATCCCAAATTTAACAACAAAAACACCAACAAAAATACCAATATTTATTAACTTTTTCCTTTATAACCGATACTCATAGTATAAGTCTTTTAGGCTATGTTATCAAGGAAAAAATACACTACTATAGCTACTCATTATACCCCAAATTTTTATTCATTTTATTAATAAAATGTAAACACATTGTAAATATCATTTATGAATATAAATTAGATATTTTATACTTTCTTTCTGCGTCTCTTCGCTGGTCTTTTTTCGCAATGGAATCTCTCTTGTCATAGAGCTTTTTACCCTTGGCAAGACCTATCTCAACCTTCACGAGACTTCCCTTAAAATATACCCTTAAAGGCACTATGGTAAAACCTGCCTGACTTACCTCTCCTGCAAGTTTTCTAATCTCATGTTTATGTAGTAAAAGCTTCCTTACTCTTAGTGGATCCTTGTTAAAAATGTTTCCTTTTTCGTAAGGACTTATATGCATATTGTAGATAAATATTTCTCCCTTTTCTACTCTTACAAATGCTTCTTTTATACTGCATTTACCACTTCTTAGAGATTTAACTTCTGTTCCTGCAAGACTTATTCCGGCTTCATATTTTTCATTAATAAAATACTCATGATAAGCCTTTTTATTATTAGCTATAAGCTTCTCGCCTGTCTCTTTTTTACTCAATTTCTTTACTCACCTTTCAAACTTCATACCATTATTTTTCTCTAAATTTATAATACTATTACACCAATTTTTTCTTGGTTATAAAAATTTATACTCCTTTTTTTACTCAGGTTTCTCTCCGTCTTTATCCTCATCAGATGGAATTCCAAAGTCGATATTTCCTGTATATTTTGAAGCTGCCAAAACCTCGATTTCAAGTTCATCTCCAACGCTGTACTCTTTACCAAGTCGCTTTCCAACAACTACATAATTAGCTTCGTCAAATATATAATAATCGTCCTTAAGCTCTGCAAGATTTATCATTCCTTCGATGGAATTTGGAAGAGTTACATATATACCAAAGCTTGTAAGAGAAGTAATTTCACCGGTATATTTTTCACCGATAAATTTACTCATATACTCTGCCTTCTTCATGTCATCTACTTCTCTTTCACAGTCGATGGCAACTCTTTCTCTGTCACTGGTTCTCTCTGCAACATCCTTTAAAATCTCCTCATAATGAGAAAGTCTCTTGCTGTTAAGCTTACCATTTAGACTCTCCTTAATTATCCTATGAATCTGCAAATCAGGATAACGTCTTATAGGAGATGTAAAGTGACAATAATACTCCATGGAAAGTCCATAATGCCCTACGCATTTGGTAGAATATCTGGCCTTTGACATGCTTCTAAGGGCAAGCATATTAAGGAGTTTTTCACCTGGTTTATCTGTAAGTTTATTTAGTATCTTTTGCAATTCCTTAGGCATAAGCGAGCCATTTTTCGGACTTACCTTTACACCAAATTTTAAGCACATGCTTAAGAAAGAACTGATTTTAGTCTCCTCCGGCTCCTCGTGAATTCTATATAAAAATGGAATTTCCTGCCAGAAGAAATGCTCTGCAACAGTCCTATTAGCCTGAAGCATAAACTCCTCTATAAGCTTATGGGAATCATTCCTCTCATAGAGAGATACATCTACAGGAACTCCCTCTTCATCAAGTGTAATCTTACTTTCAGGAAGATCAAAATCTATGGAGCCCTCCTTAAATCTTTTATTTCTAAGTATGGCTGCAAGCTCATACATATTTTGAAAATCAGGAACTAACTCCTTATATGCTTCATTTAATTCAGGATCATTTTCCTCTACGATTTTATGCACCTGATTGTAGGACATTCTTCTATCTACATTTATGACACTTTCACTTATGTCATAGGATAAAAGCTTACCCTTAAAATCTATATCCATAACGCAGGAAAGAGTGAGTCTGTCCTCGCCTGCATTCAGGGAACATATACCATTAGAAAGTCTGTGAGGAATCATCGGTATAACCCTGTCTGTAAGGTAGATACTGGTTCCACGCTTCAGGGCCTCCTTATCAAGAGGAGAATTCTCAGTTACATAATGGCTTACATCAGCTATATGAACACCCAATGTAAAATGATTCTTTTTCTTCTCGATAGTGATGGCATCGTCCAAATCCTTAGCCTCTTCACCATCGATTGTAACTGTAGGAAGGTCTCTATAATCCTTTCTACCCTTTATATCCTTTTTTTCTACCTTTCTAGGAGTTTTCTCAGCCTTATCTAAAACCTCCTTAGGAAACTCCTCGGAAATGTTATATTTCTTAACGATTGATAAAATATCCACTCCCGGATCATCAGCATGTCCGATAACCTCAGTAACCTCTCCCACATAGAACTTAGACTTGTCAATTCTGTCGACATCCTCTTCAGAAATTGCCATAACCTTTTTACTGAAAATGTATCGAAGAAGCTTAGTTTTATCGGATGGATTAACATCATCCCCCACATACTTTACAACCACCTTATTCTTCTCCATAACATCCTCTGAGAAGCTGTCATACATGAAAAAGCAAACCTGAATTCTTCTGTCATCAGGAATTGCAACTGTAAGACCATCAGCCTTATAAATAGTGCAGACAAAGTTATCTCTGGCACGGCTTACTACCTCAGTAACCCTGCCTTCTCTGTGCTTTCCCGTAACCTCATCAAAAATCTTTACGCTAACCTTATCACCATTAAGAGCGTCTAAAACATTATCCTTACTGATAAATATCTCTTCATCACTATCATCTAAGCGTACAAATGAAACGCCCTTCATGGTAGTGGAAATAGTACCTGTAAGCTTTGATTTTCTATTATTACTAATCTTTCCCTTTGAATCTATCTTTATATATCCCTCTATGCTTAGAAGATCAATGACATCGTTAAAGTCACTTTTCTCCTGCTTTGGCACCTGCATAAATTGCGCAATCTGCCTTCTGGACATTGGTTTATATTCATCAGATTTTATAAATTCGTATACTCTGTTTTTCTTGTCATTAATTTCTGATATATCCATAATAATTCCCCATTTCATAATTTGGTCAGATATAGTTATTTTATACCATTTTGGCCTATTTTACAACATTAACTGTATTGTGTTTAACCTCGTTGCTTTTTACTATTCCTTATGATAAAATTTTCTTAATTTGGTGAGTATATTATTTACCACAACAAGACTCAAATTAGTATTTATAAGTAAACAAAAATATATAGAAAGCAGGTGACATTTATGACTCCATATGAGAAACTTACAAGCTGTTACGAATACATAAAGGATAAGATTCCTACAAAGCCAAAGCTCGGTCTTATCTTAGGTTCAGGACTTGGTGATTTTGCAAATGAGATTGAAATCGAAGGTGAAATTAACTATCAGGATATTCCAGGTTTTCCAACCTCTACGGCCCCTTACCACGTAGGTAAATTTATATTTGGAAAGGTAGATGGCATTCCTATCGTCTGCATGCAGGGAAGAATCCATTATTACGAGGGCTACGATATCTCAGATGTAGTTCTTCCAACAAGACTTATGGGCCTTATGGGAATCGAGATTCTCTTTATTACCAATGCTTCAGGGGGAATTAATTCAAGCTTTAGGGTTGGTGACTTCATGCTTATAAGAGACCACATTATGAACTTTATCCCTTCACCATTAATTGGTAAAAATATAGATGAACTGGGAGTTCGTTTCCCTGACATGAGTAACATTTATAGAAATGATTTATGCGACATTGTTAAGGCTACTGCTAAGGACCTTGACATCCCTTTACAGGAGGGAGTTTATATCCAACTTACAGGTCCTAATTATGAGACTCCGGCTGAGATTAGAATGTGTAAGCTACTTGGGGCTGATGCCGTAGGTATGAGTACTGCAGTGGAAGCTGTTGTAGCTAATCACATGGGCCTTAAATGTGTTGGAATCTCATGCATTTCTAACATGGCAAGCGGTATAAGTGATGTTCCTCTTTCACAGGAAGAGGTTGAAGAAACAGGTAAAAAAGTCGCACCACTATTTAGAAAGCTTGTTAAGGAATCCATTAAAAATATGGTAAAATAATTCACAGGCTAAATCAAGATTAACTATAAATAGATAACCAATTTCAAAATATAAACTAACAAATCACTGAAAGGACAATTATGAAAATAAGATTTTATAATGCAAGGATTTTAAATATTAATGAAGACGGAATTAAGCTTATAGAGGGTGAACTCCATACTGATAATGATAAAATTTCCTTTGTGGGAACCAAGGAGGAAGCGGCTAAAGTTCTTAAAGATCAGACCTTTGACACTGAAAAGGATTTGGAGAAAAATCTCCTTATGCCGGGCTTTAAAAATGCACATACTCATTCAGCCATGACACTCTTTCGCTCCTACGCAGATGACCTTCCACTTCAGGAATGGCTTTACAATAAGATATTTCCTATGGAAGCAAAGCTTACAGAAGAAGACGTTTACTGGGGCGTAAGACTTGCAATTCTCGAGTATCTTTCCTCAGGTATAACCTCTATCTTCGATATGTATATGAAAATGGATTCAACTGTAAAAGCCTCTACTGATGCAGGTTTTAGAACAGTTTTATGTGAAAGCATTAACGACTTTGGCGGAAGTATAGAGCAGGTTGAAAAGGATTTCCTTAGATTTAATAAGGAGACTAATCCTGAATTAAGTGATTTAATAAGCTATCAGCTGGGTTTCCACGCAGAGTATACTACAAAACGCGAAACCTTAGAGGGCCTTTCAGAGCTCGCCAACAAATACAAAAAGCCTATTTGTACTCATAACTCTGAGACTCAAAAAGAGGTTAATGAATGTATCGAAAGATATGGTATGACACCAACAACATTTTTAAATTCCTTAGGTCTTTATAATTATGGTGGTGCAACCTTCCATGGCATCTATCTTACAGAGGAGGACATGGAGATTTCGAAGGAGAAAAATGTACATATAGTTACAAACCCTTCCTCCAACCTTAAGCTTGCAAGTGGTATAGCCCATGTGGATGAGCTTGTGAAAAAGGGAATAAATGTAGCTATCGGTACTGACGGTCCTGCCAGCAATAACTGCTTAGATATGTTCAGGGAAATGTTTTTAGTAACAGGACTTCAGAAGGTTCAAAATATGGATGCAGCCTGCATGGATGGTGATACAGTTCTTAAAATGGCCTGCTACAATGGAGCTCACGCTATGTACCTAGACGACTGTGATGAGCTGGCTGTAGATAAAAAAGCAGACCTTACGGTTATTAATCTTAAGACACCTAATATGAATCCAATCCTTAACATTTCTAAAAACATTGTATATGCAGGAAGTAAGTCCAATATAAAGATGACTGTTGTAAATGGTCAGATACTTTATGAGGATGGCAAATATAACTGTTTTAACACCACAGAAGAAGAGATTTACGCTAAGGCTAACGAATGTATAGATGGAATCAAAAAGCGCCTTAACGAGGGCTGATTTAGGTGAAATAAAAAACATATAATATAAAAAAGACGACTTACATATGACATGCAAGTCGTCTTTTTAGTAGGTAATAATATATGAAAATATATTAGAATAATTTCTTCTTAAGAAGCTCTGGCTCCTGTGAAAACTCGAGAGCAACTTCTGCTGAAATCTTTAAGTTCTGGAAATGCTCGAAAATAGCATCGTCCATGGTCTGCATACCCATTTTCTTACCTGTCTGAATCTGTGAAGCAATCTGATGTGATTTAGCATCACGGATAAGTGAAGAAATAGCTGGTGTCTGATGCATTACTTCGTATGCAGCAACTCGACCCTTACCGTCTGAGGTAGGCATAAGCTGCTGAGAAATAACTGCGATAAGAACCGTAGCGAGCTGTACTCTGATCTGCGCCTGCTGATGAGGTGGGAATACGTCGATAATACGGTCTACGGTAGCAGCAGCACCGATGGTATGAAGTGTGGAGAATACGAGGTGACCGGTCTCGGCTGCGGTTATGGCAGCTTCGATAGTCTCGTTATCACGCATCTCGCCGACGAGAATAATATCTGGGTCTTCACGGAGTGCAGCACGAAGACCGTTTGCAAATGATAAGGTATCAAAACCAATTTCTCTCTGGTTAACGATTGAATTCTTATGAACATGTAAGTACTCGATAGGATCCTCGAGTGTAATAATATGCTCTTTTCTGTTCTCGTTAATGATATTAATAAGAGATGCAAGAGATGTAGACTTACCGGAACCGGTAGGACCAGTTACGAGTACAAGACCTCTTTTTCTCTTAGCAAGATCAAGAACTGACCAAGGAATACCTAATACTTCAGGCTTAGGTATAACTGTGTTAATAAGACGGATAACGCAGGCAAATGAACCTTTCTGTCTGAAGGCATTGACACGGAATCGTCCAAGATTTTGAATAGCATGTGAGAAGTCGACTTCACCGTCCCTCTTAAGAATAGCAACCTGTCTGTCATTAATAAGAGGCATAATAAGTGCCTGTGTCTCAGGTGCTGTAAGTACATGAGGAATTACATCTTCCAATGTACCATTAACTCTTATCTTAGGAGGTAATCCAACAGTAATATGTAAATCGGATGCACCCCTCTCTCGTGCTATTTTTAATAAGCTTCCCATAGTAATTTCCATGATACTTTTCTCCATTTCTTTACTTTTATTTTTAATGCAAGACTCACCTATAAAGTCTTGTAAAACAGTACAAAATTAAATAAATCAAAGCAGATAATTAATAATAATTAATCTTCGTAAGCAACACGATGTACCTCTTCAATAGTTGTAATACCATTAAGTACGTGCTTTGCGGCTGCCATAACGATAGTATTCATACCCTCTGCAACTGCCTGATTCTCGATTTCTTCTACTGAACCACCACGTGTAATGATACGCTTTAATTCAGGTGACATCTGAAGAATCTCGTAAACACCAATTCGTCCCTTATAACCAATACCGCCGCAGTGAGTACATCCACCCGGCTCAACATGTGCCTTAGGAATAAGAAGTGGCTTATCCATATCACTCTCAGGAATTCCAAGCTCTTTCTTCTCAAAATCCTCAGCCTCAACCATTTCATGACATTTTGGACATACACGACGTAAAAGACGCTGTGCAATAATACCTACTACCGCATCTGCGATAAGGTAATTCTCAAGACCCATATCTTCAAGACGGGTAACTGTACCTGCTGAAGAGTTGGTATGGAGTGTACTAACAACCAAGTGACCTGTAATAGCGGCCTGGATAGCGATTCCGGCGGTCTCACCGTCTCGAATCTCTCCGATCATTATGATATCAGGGTCCTGACGCAAGATAGAACGAAGGGCTGCGGCGAAGGTCATACCTGCTTTAGGATTAACCTGAACCTGATTGATACCATCGATATTAGCCTCGACAGGGTCCTCAACTGTGATAATGTTAACGCCTTCAGTGTTAAGCTCACTTAAGGCTGTATAAAGGGTTGTAGACTTACCGGAACCGGTAGGTCCTGTAACCAGCATAACTCCATGTGGATGTTTAAGAATATTATCAAATCTCTCTAACTCGTCTGCTGAGAAACCAAGCATCTTCTTATCTCTTGAAAGTGCCTGCTTCTGAGTAAGACGCATAACTATCTTTTCACCATATACTGTAGGAAGGATAGATACACGGATATCGTACTCGACACGGTCAACTATACTTGTCATACGACCGTCCTGAGGTCTTCTCTTCTCAGAAATATCCATACCACCTACGATTTTAATACGGGCAACCATAGCAGGAAGAAGTGAAATATCATGCTTCATAGCCTCCTGCAAAACGCCGTCGACTCTGAACCTGATTCTAAGATTATTCTCCAATGGTTCGAAGTGAATATCGGAAGTTCCCTTATGAACAGCTGATGTGATAATCTGGTCAACCAGCTTAACGATAGGTGCTTCCTTAACGTCAGCAGACTCTTCTTTCTTCTCCTGTTTACCGTATTTCTCAGCATGCTCTCTCTGGAACTGATCAGCTATCTTATTAGCCTCAGAACTACCAAAGTATCTGTCGATAGATGCTGAAACATCCTTAGCGGTTGTAACATATGGATCAATCTCAAGATTAGTAATAATTCTCAAGTCATCCATCGCATTCATATCCATAGGATCAACCATGGCAACCTTAAGGATATTAGGATTATCAGGATGGAATTCAAATGGCATAATCATGTACTTTTTAAGCACCGACTCCTGAACTGTCTGAAGAACTGCCTCGTCTATATTCATACTACCCAGATGAACACGCTCAAGACCTAACTGATGACAGAGGGCCTCTGCTATAATTTCATCGGTGATAAACCCTTTTTCAATAAGGATATTACCTAACTTCTGACCTTTAAATTCGGTTTTCTGCGCCTCGAGAGCCTGATCTAACTGGTCCTGTGATATTACCTGAACACCGACAAGCAAATCTCCAAGTCGCTTTTTTCTCCTTGAACTACTTGTATCCATAATAAACTCCTATCATCTCAAACAATATACTATATATTATAATTTCTAACATAAAAATTATCAACCTTTTATTTGAAATTTATTAAGGTTTTGGACAATTTTTGCAAATTTACGAAATCATTTACATTATTTTTTATTCACCTATAAATACAACTACTGTTCTGGCTGGCACTATGGTCTTACGTTCCTTAATAAGCGAAGTCTTCTTTCTTCCCCTTTTCTTAGGCTTTGGCTTAGCCTTTGGTATCTCATGAAACTCATTGTTAAAGGTTTCAAAAAGCGGATGCCACTCCTTATCCTCAGGAAGATAAGGTAAGTCAAAGGATTTTGCCTCCCAATACATATTGTAAATAATATATATGGATTTTTCATTTTCACCTGCATACTGACCATTTAGAAGAAGTCCCAGCATTCTGTTGTAATTAGAATAATCAGGTTTCCAGGCCTGGGTTGAATGCACTGAAACATCAGGCATACCGTAATTCTTGGTATCCATATAGAGAAGCTGCTTCTCCTGATGAAGGGCACCATAGGTCTTTCTAAACTTAATCATATTCTTTACAAATTCAAGAATCTCATCCCCTGTCTTGGTTTTACGCCAGTTAAGCCAGGTAACATTATCATCATGACAATACGGATTATTATTACCCATCTGAGTATTTCCAAACTCATCACCTGCAAGAATCATAGGTGTTCCCTGGGCACAGAAAAGCATGGTAAATGCATTTCTAATCTGACGCATTCTGAGATTCATAACGGCCTTCCTTCTACTAGGGCCTTCAAATCCGCAGTTCCAGCTATAGTTATAGTCAGTTCCGTCGGTATTATTCTCCCCATTAGACTCATTATGCTTTATGTCATAGGACACAAGGTCCATAAGTGTAAATCCATTAACATGAGAGATAAAGTTAATAACAGAAAACTCTTCCGGATTTCTAAGAGTACGTGAAAGAAATGCACCTGTCATACCCTCATCACTCTTTAAGAATCTTCTGGCATCATTCATGAAGCCCTCATTATACTCAGCAAGAGCATTCTGCTTCTTAACCACACCTGCTCTCTTTAAGTCCTCACTATTCCATGAGGAGGTAAGAAGCTTAACCCCTGAAAGAATAGGGTCTGAAGCAAGAATTATAGATGGCATAACGTCATCATTAATTCTAAATCCATCTATATGATAGTTAAGAACCCAGTGTCTTAGGCATTCTGTCATCATATTTATATTAGTTCCAGGTGAGAAATAAATATCCATAAGAACCTCTATACCTGCTGCATGAAGTTCTCTTACCATGGTTTTCATCTCAGTTGGAACATCTGATTTATCTGCTGCATATGAAGCCTTTGGAGCAAAATAGTAGGTGTCCTTGGTTCCATATCCCCAGTAATTAAGCTTAACCTGAGGCTTTTCAACCGCCATTTTTTCTATAGCTTCCTCTTTTCTTCTGTCAAGTATAGCCTTTTTCTTGCTTTCAGGAAGCTTATCCAGAGCATCTACCACGGGACCAATCTTATTAATCTCGTAAAAATCCGAAGGCTCACCATAGGATTTTTCACATAAAACCTCATTAAACTCGTAGCATGGAAGTAACATTACTGCGTTAATTCCTACTTCCTTAAGGTATGGAATCTTCTCTGTTATACCAGCGAAGGTTCCCTTATTCTTAACCTTTGAAGAAGAATGCTTTGTAAAGCCTCTTACATGAAGTTCATAGAGAATCATATCTTTAAATGGAATTCTAGGACTCTCCTGATTCTTCCAGTCAAACTTTTTTAGACTGATTCTTCCTCTTACATCAGAGGCGCTGCAAACCTTACCCCAGTTCTCCCTACCTGAGATTACAGCAGCATATTTGTCTATTTCCTCACCATTTTTAGTAATATAAGTATACTCATAATCCTCTGAGAGAATATCCTCTATATCTCTCTTATCAGTATTCTTATCACTTTTTTCAAGCACCACAAAGAACATACTTCCGATTTTATACTTGTCATCCAGCTTTATTACAGAAGCAGGTTTTTTATTACCCTTTTTGTATAAAATTAATTCACAGCTGTCAGTATCTGGTAAATACAGCGAAAACTGTACTCCATCCGGCACCCTGGTAACTCCGAATTTCATATCATTACCGGGCCTAACCTTAAATATATTCTTCATGTCGCCTCCTACTATCCTTTTCATTTTTATTCCCCAAATTTACTGTATCTTTATAATCACCTTTTAAATGACTTTTTTAAATCTAGTCATCTTCCTCAGCCTGAACAGAAAGAATCTGTCTCTTTCTGGCCATCTCATCATTTTCAAGATATTCGTCGTAGGTAGAAACCTTATCAATAAGTCCACCTGGTGTAATCTCTATTATTCTGTTGGCAATTGTCTGAATAAACTGATGATCCTGTGAAGTAAACATTACTACGCCCGGGAATTTAATAACTCCATTGTTAAGGGCTGTAATAGACTCCATATCAAGGTGAGGTGTAGGCTCATCCATAATAAGCACGTTAGAACCGAGAATCATCATCTTAGAAAGCATAACTCTAACCTTCTCTCCTCCGGAAAGAACTCTAACCTTCTTAACACCGTCTTCACCTGGGAAAAGCATTCTTCCAAGGAATCCACGAACATAGGTAGGATCCTTTTCAGGTGAGAATGGCATAAGCCAGTCCACGATAGTATCGTCTGAATCAAAGAGTTCAGTATTATCCTTAGGGAAATAAGAAAGTGAGGTTGTAACGCCCCATTTATAAGAACCTTCATCAGGCTCCATCTCTCCTGCAAGAATCTTGAAAAGAGTTGTGGAGGCAATGGTATTACTTCCTACAAATGCAATCTTATCTTCTCTTCCAACTATAAATGAAATATCATCAAGTACCTTTACGCCATCGATAGTCTTAGAAATGTGTTCAACTGTAAGAACCTCATTTCCAATCTCTCTATTAGGTCTGAAATCAATGTATGGATACTTTCTTGATGATGGTTTAATGTCATCTAACTCTATTTTTTCAAGAGCTCTCTTTCTACTGGTAGCCTGCTTAGACTTAGAAGCGTTAGCAGAGAATCTCTGGATGAATTCCTGTAATTCCTTGATCTTCTCTTCCTTCTTCTTGTTAGCTTCCTTCATCTGCTTAATCATAAGCTGACTGGACTCATACCAGAAATCATAGTTACCTGCATAGAGCTGAATCTTAGCATAGTCAATATCAGCAATCTGTGTGCAGACCTTATTTAAGAAATATCTGTCGTGGGATACGACAATTACTGTATTATCAAAATTAATTAAGAACTCCTCAAACCACATAATAGCGTCTAAGTCAAGGTGGTTTGTAGGCTCGTCCAAAAGAAGAATGTCAGGATTTCCAAAAAGAGCCTGTGCAAGAAGTACCTTAACCTTGTCACTTGCAGGAAGGTCCTTCATAAGAGAATAGTGAAGTGCCGGTTCTATACCAAGTCCGTTGAGAAGGGTTGCTGCATCTGACTCTGCTTCCCATCCGTTCATATCAGCGAACTCGCCCTCAAGCTCACTTGCTCTTATTCCATCTTCCTCAGAAAAATCTTCCTTTGCATAGATAGCATCCTTTTCCTTCATAATCTGGTAAAGACGCTCATTTCCCATAATTACAGTATCTAAAACACTGTACTCATCATACTGGAAATGGTCCTGCTTAAGGAAGCTTATTCGCTGGCCGGGAGTAACTATAATCTCACCCTTACTTGGTTCTATCTCACCTGTAAGTATCTTTAGAAATGTTGACTTACCGGCACCATTAGCACCTATAAGTCCATAACAGTTACCCTCGATAAATTTGATGTTAACATCCTCGAATAAAGCTTTTTTTCCGAGTCTTAAGGTTATATTACTTGCCTGAATCATTTAAAAAATCCTCTAACTTTCAATTATTATTTTTGTTTTTTCTTCACTCTTTTATTTACATTTTTTACTTTTCTTTACTCTTCTTTTTATCCTTTTTACTCTTACCTTCAGAAGAGGTTTTATATTTCATTTTCTTACCGCCAAGATAAGCTTCACCCTCGTAAAGTACGCTTTCTATGATATAGCGAGGTCTTTCCTTAACCTCCATATATATCTTTCCAACATACTCTCCTATAACTCCAAGAGCAAGAAGTATAATACCTCCAATGCCCCAGAGAGATATAACTATGGTGGTCCATCCTGCTACGGTATGACCAATTAAAAATATAACAAAAAAGTAGATAAGAAGTATAATACTTATGGTAAACATAAGAAGACCCACTGAGGTAATCATTCTTATAGGCTTAACACTACAGGAGGTTATTCCGTCGATTGCAAAGGAAAGCATCTTCTTAAGAGGATACTTGGATTCTCCTGCAAATCTTTCATGTCTCTCATAGTAAACAATATCGGTTTCAAAGCCTATCATAGGCACGATACCTCTAAGGAAAAGATTAACCTCTTTATATTCACTTAAGGCATCAAGAGCTCTCTTACTCATAAGTCTGTAATCGGCATGATCCTCTAAGGTATTAGCACCCATAAAGTTCATAAGCTTGTAAAATGCTCTGGCTGTGGATCTTTTGAATACAGTATCAGTTTCTCTTGTAGATCTGACACCATAAACTATATCCTTGCCCTCTAAGAATTTATCCACGAACTGCTCTATGGCAGCTACGTCATCCTGTAAATCCGCATCTAAGCTTATAGCCGCATCTGCATATTTTCTTGCCACCATAAGACCTGCAAGAAGTGCATTCTGATGACCTTTATTATGAGCGAGATTAACTCCGGTAAATATTGAATTGTCCTCACAAAGAGAAGTTATAATCTCCCATGTTTTATCGGATGAACCGTCATTTACAAAACAGATTTTACTGCTCTCAGAAATCTTTCCACGAATAATCATATCCTCCATAATGGATTTAAGTCTCGTGGATGTCTCCGGAAGCACCTCCTCTTCCTTGTAACACGGCACAACCAGCCATACATTATTATTCATAACCACCTAAAAAATCCTCTCTAATCTACTACAGTAAATCAATGATGTCAACGTTCTCACCGGTTATGCTAACCTGTGCTCCGTCCTTAGCCTCAGCTGAATCAGCATGAGCAAGAAGCCACTTATTAGCTGCCCAGAGATACTTATCCTCAGGATTGATTTCCTTAATGGCAGGCTTATCAAGGTTAGTTCCCTTAGGGAGAACTATGATAACTCTAAAGCCCTGATCCTTAGCTGCACTACATGGTGCATAGTGAAGAGTTGTAGCATATAATTCTACGCCTACACCCTTAGGACATTTAAATGCCTTGGTGCATGAAGCATCAATCTTGCCATCCACAATCTCCTGCTGTCTTGCAACAAGTAAGATACAATCATCTGCTGCAATATCAATCTCTGAATCTCTATGATACTCATAGCAGTTAAGCTTTGTGTTAAAACCATTGCAATAACCTATCTGAATAGGCATTCCACCATATACATTATTCTTTAAGGTTTCATAGATTGGAAGACACTCAAGCTTCTCATCACCAGGAACATAAACCACTGAATCCATTGGCTTTGGAGAAACTTCCTCTAATGTCTTTAAAAGCTCTGCAAAATCATAATCTGAAACTACTCTTCCATAAGTTTTAAATTCTTCATCAAATACTGACTTAATTTCCATAATAAAATACCTCCATTTGTTTAAATACATTAATCAAGTTTAATTATCTGATACATTTATCTAAATACAATTTTTCTAAGAGTTTCCTCTGTTACCTCATATGGCACCTGCATAAGCTTTTCTTTTTTCTGAAACATAGCTAAAGCTGCAGCTTCCTTATACTCCTTAGGAATCTCCGGTGGAGCACATACCTCATTAAAAAACGAAATGAATTCATCTGTATTTTTAAAGCCCGAAAGCTTAAGTAAATGCTCTCTCATTTCCTTAGGCGCCTGCTCCATAAAGCCTGCCTGGAATAAACTAACTGCCACACCATGTCTTACATTAAGAGCTATGGTAATGTTGTAGCTTAAGCCATGAGGAAGACTTGTGCCTGTATGAGCTATAGCCATACCTGCAAGAGTTGAGGCTGTAAGAAGATTATCATAATCACAAGGCTCACCCTCTCTAACCCCTGTAAGAATGTCTTTTTCCTTACTCCAAAGAGTTATGCCCTGATTTACAAACATTTCTGAATAAGGTGTGCTGGCCTTATTAATATAGCTTTCATACATATGTGCAAGTGCATCCATGGCCGTGTTTGCTATAACACTTCTTGGACAGCTATAGAGGTATTTACCGTCTACAAGAGCAAGGCTTGGAAAGATTCTGTGAGGAAGACTCATTTTAGTCTCTAACTCTTTTCTGGTTATAACAGAAACTCCAGTAACCTCTGAACCTGTACCACAGGTGGTTGGGATGCAAGCCACAGGGATAAAGCTAGTTCCCTGGCTTTTATCATACATGTATTCCCAGCCCTTATCCTTATTCTTAATCATAAGCGCGATGGCCTTTGCAGCGTCTAATGGAGAACCTCCACCAAGACCTATACAAAAATCCACGCCCTCATTAACGCCTATTTCTCTAGCCTTCATAACAGTTTCTACAGAAGGATTTTCCTCAATGTCATCAAATATCACATAGCTTACGCCGGTTTTATCCAATGCATCGGTCAAATCAGAAAGAGAACCATTTTTCTTAGAGGAATTCTTTCCCGTAACTATCATAGCTTTTGAGCCAAGGGCTGAAATCTCTTCTCTTCTGTTTAAAACTGCATCCTTTTCCTGATAAACCTTTACAGGCATATTAAAAATCATAGTTGTCCTTCCATTTTCAAATATTTAAAAAATGATTTTAATTAGTGATGGAATAATCTTAAGCCTGTGAAGCTCATTACCATTCCATACTTGTTGCAGGCATCGATAACATCCTGATCACGGATAGAACCACCTGGCTGTGCGATATACTTAGCACCACTTCTGTAAGCTCTGTCTACATTATCGTCAAATGGGAAGAATGCATCTGAACCGCAGGTTACATCATGTGCTGCTTCCTTTAACCATGCAGCCTTCTCTTCCTCTGTAAATACCTCAGGCTTTGAAGTGAAGTAGTTCTCCCACTTGCCGTCAGCAAGTACATCCATGTAATCCTCGCCTGTATATAAATCAATGGCATTATCTCTGTTAGCTCTCTTCATGTCCTCCTTGAATGGAAGGTTAAGAACCTTTGGACACTGACGAAGGAACCACTTATCTGCCTTAGAACCTGCAAGACGTGTACAATGAATTCTTGACTGCTGTCCTGCTCCGATACCGATAGCCTGTCCACCCTTTACGAAGCATACAGAGTTAGACTGTGTATACTTAAGAGTAATCATTGCTATAGACATATCGAACTTAGCAAGCTCTGGAAGATCCTTATTCTCAGTAACAATGTTACTAAAGAAATCATCATCTATATTTAACTCATTTCTACCCTGCTCGAAGGTAATACCAAATACTTCTTTTCTCTCAAGCTTCTTAGGTACATAATTAGGATCAATCTCAATGATTGCATATGCACCCTTCTTCTTCTCCTTAAGGAGTTCGAGTGCCTCCGGCTCATAGCCTGGAGCGATAATACCATCTGAGAATTCTCTCTTAATAATCTTAGCTGCTGATACATCACAAACATCTGAAAGTGCGATGAAATCACCATAAGAAGACATTCTGTCTGCACCTCTTGCTCTTGCATAAGCTGCTGCAAGTGGTGATAACTCTCCAAGGTCATCAACCCAGTAAATCTTAGACTCAACCTCAGAAAGAGGAAGTCCTATAGCTGCACCTGCTGGTGAAACATGCTTAAATGAAGTAGCTGCAGGATAACCTGTAGCCTTCTTTAATTCTGAAACAAGCTGCCATCCGTTAAATGCATCGAGGAAATTGATATATCCCGGCTTACCATTTAAAACCTTGATAGGTAATTCCCCTTCCTCCATAAATATTCTTGATGGCTTCTGATTAGGGTTACATCCGTATTTTAATTCTAACTCTTTCATCGTTAATATTACCTCCATTTTAAATATACAAATATAATGATAAAAACTAATTATTTGTTCTTGTTAACAATCTTAGTCTCATACTTTCCTGTAGCGATATCGATATATCTTACGAAAAGTGAAACCTTGTTATCTGCATTTAAATTCTCCCATAAGAGATTTGTAAATGCTTCGATATCATCAGGGATATCAACCCACTCAGGCTCTCCCTCGAAGGAAGGAAGTGGATTACCGTCTCCCATGTATGTATGAATGAATCTTCCCTCGCCATTAACAGGCTCAAGATATTCATAGGTATATCTGTTACAGCTCTCACCATTACCATTATCACTTTTTAAAATAGACATTTTATATGTGAACTTGCCACCTTCAATATGCATAATACCTGAAATACGTGGTGTATAGTTAGGTGCATCCGGCTCAAATTCTCTAGTACGAAGAGCCTCCTCGAAGGTCTTTCCATCCTTGATAAAATCATAAACAGTATCTGTCTGATCTCCATTAGTTACTATGGTGTCATTACCAAGAACTCTTACTGGAGCATAGATTATAAGGCTTGGATCTGTAAGAAGAGATGGGTCAAATGCTTCTGTTCTGATGCCTTCGCCCTCTTCCTTAAATACACGGTTTCTACTGTTCTCGCTTCTTCCCATAATGAAATAAGCAGTTACAGCCTTTGTTCCATCGGCGCTTTTACCGATAATGATACCTCTTCCCGGATACTCATTCTTTGCTAAATCTGTTTTAAGTATTGTCTTCTGCATTGTTTCTTCCTTTCCGAATTTGAAACTCTAAAAGGGATGCTTCATCCTCTTTTATTCATGACCTAAGTAATGCCTACATAAAAAGCATTACATTTCTAACTACACCAAATACCAAAAGTGCTACCAGATATATCACAAGTAAAATATTGTTAAATGTGGATATCTGTTTACCCTTTATCTTAACGTACTCCAGATAAATTATCTCTATGACAATAAGAGGAGCAGTTACAAAGATAAATGCATGGGCATGAAATGCACTCTTTAAATCTCCCTTGAGACAGCTTACACAAAACCTTGTAACTCCGCATCCCGGGCAATAAAAGCCTGTCACCTGCCTGAATACACAGGGAATAACAAGTCCTGTTACCCTAATCCACAGATAGTATAAAAGGCCTCCCGGAAGCACCAACAGCTCAGGGAATTTTTTTATGGTTTTAATAACCTTTTCTTTAAAAGACATTATGCACCTCTAACGGCTATTACTATTTAAGCCACTGCCTTGTTAATATTATCCTGAATGAGACACCAGCTAACGATACCAAGACCAAAAAGTGCAAGCACAAGATAAAGAATTCCGCTGCTTCCATTAGTCTCACCCTTCATCTCATCACATCTTGTACCCATGATATATAACCAATATAAAGAATAAATTCCGCAGGTTACAAGAGAAAGTAAAAATGCAACTACACCTGAGGTAGCATCCGGATGACCTGAAAGTCTGTTAACCTCATCGTTCATTTTAACAAACCAGTAAATCTCATAGATACCGCAGGTAACGATTGAAAGAAGGATAGCAACTGCTATATTTCTTGGTGCGATACCGAAGTTGTTACCGCTGTATAAAGGAGCAGGTGCGCCTACACCATACTGATTACCTGTGTTGTACTGGTTTCCTGTGTTGTACTGATTACCAGTATTATACTGATTACCTGTATTGTACTGATTCTGAGCTCCTGTATTATACTGGTTTCCTGTATTGTACTGGTTTCCTGTATTATACTGGTCGCCTGTATTATACTGGTTCTGAACACCTGTATTATACTGGTCAGCTGTATTACTCTGATATGTATTATTCTGATCAGGACCATTATTAACTGCAAATGGATTATCAGCCTGCTGACTTCCTGATGTTGAATCAACCCCCTGATTATTATTCATAGAATCTGTTGATGTAGAACTACCTGCCATAGGATCTGTTGTTACAAATGCAAACTGGCAATTGCTGCATACGCTTGCATTATCTTCCTGTGGTGTTCCGCAATTAGGACAATATTTCATAATTAACCTCCATACTTTTTCATTTATTTTTTTTATATTAAGCATCCTTTAAATGCTTTATAACACATTTATCTAAGCATCCTTTAAAAATGCCACATAACACTTCTTAGCCTCGTAGATATCGGCCTTACTGGTTACTTCCCAAGGGGCATGCATACTAAGGACTGCAACTCCTGAATCTATAACCTCCATGCCATAGAGTGAAAGGATATAGGCTATGGTTCCGCCACCGCCAAGATCAACCTTTCCAAGCTCAGCTGTCTGGTAATAAACTCCATTGTCATCCATGATTTTTCTAAGAGCTGCCATATATTCTGCATTAGCATCATTAGATGAACTCTTTCCTCTTGAACCTGTGAACTTACAGAATACGATACCTCTTCCAAAATGCGCTGCATTTTTCTCATCAAAGGCCTCAGCATAAAGAGGGTCATAGGCAGAGCTAACATCTGATGAAAGCATTCTGCAGTTTTTAAGAACTCTCTTAAGGATTAATTCTGAATAATCAGTAGTGAGATTGATAAGCTCTGCAACTGTATTTTCAAAGAACTTAGACTGCATTCCTGTAGCGCCTACAGATCCGATTTCCTCCTTGTCTACAAGTAAGAGACATGAGGTTTTCTCAGGAATATTTTTCTCTTCAAGCATGGCTACAAGTGAAGTATAAGCACATACTCTGTCATCCTGTCCATAGGACATAATCATACTTCTATCGAAGCCCATCTCCCTTGCGCGGCCTGCAGGTACTACCTCAAGCTCAGCTGAAAGGAAATCTTCCTCTTCGATGCCATATTTATCATTAAGGAGCTTTAAGACATTAGCCTTAACTGCGTCCTTATCCTCATCCTTAACAGGCTCACTACCAATGAGAATATCAAGCTTCTCGCCCTCTACCACCTTGGCAGCAGTTTTAGTCATTCTCTCCTGGGAAAGATGAATAAGTAAATCTGTTACACAGAATACAGGATCCTTCTCATCCTCACCCACATTAATATCTACTACCTCACCATCCTTCTTAACTACTACTCCATGAATAGCAAGTGGAAGTGTTACATAGAGATATTTCTTGATACCACCATAATAATGGGTATCCAAATATAATAAATCAGATTTCTCATAGAGAGGATTCTGCTTTATATCAAGTCTTGGTGAATCAATATGAGCACCTAAAATGTTCATACCCTCTTCTAAAGGCTTCTTGCCCATTCTAAATGCAACTACTGATTTCTTCATGTTGATGGCATAGATTTTATCACCAGCCTTAGGCTTCTTACCCTTCTTGATAAAGTCTTCCATATCAACATAGCCGGCCTTTTTAAGCATGCTCTCAATAATCTTTACACACTCTCTTTCAGTCTTACCATTTGAAAGAAAATCCATATATCCGGCGCATAATTTTTCTAATTCCTTACGCTCCGATTTTTTATAATTTTTCCAGGCATTTACTCTTTCCATGATGTCTTCCTTCCCTTATTTTTCATATGTCAAATACCACAATAAGCGCTCTTTATGTAAAGAGCGCTCATCTTTAAGTTATATATTATATTACTCTGCAACAGAGTCTGAAGTTTCCTCCGTCTCTTCATCGATATTAAGCTGAACATAATCACGGTCATCATCATCAACTTCATCAAAATCATCAAAATCGTCAAAGTCATCAAAATCATCAAACTCGTCAAACTCATCATCAAAGGAATCCTTTGAAGTAAGCTTCTTATAGAGATAAAGTACTGCAAGTACTGCTGCGGCAGCCGCTGCTACCCACATTAAAAATTTTAAAAATTTCTTCATATTCTACCTCGTTTCCGCTAATTTAGCACATTTATAAAGCAAATTTTTTAATCTGCTCCGCTTCTCGCTCATAAACGCAGGAGCACTGCGCTCAAAACTATTTATATTTTATTATAAATACAAGATATTGTAAAGATAAATATTAATCCATTCTGTATGAAGATGAAGTAAGTCTCTTGGTAATATGTGAAAGGTATGGAGTAAGTCCTTTCTCCATGGATAAAGCCTCCTGAATATCGAAGTCTACGAACTCTCCATGCTTATATGCAACTACTCTGTTAGTCTTACCTTCTCTTAAAAGCTCAACTGCAAGAGCACCCATGGCTGAAGCGTAAACTCTGTCCTTACAGGTTGGGTTACCACCTCTCTGAATATGACCAAGGATAGTAGCTCTGGTCTCGATGCCTGTAGCCTTCTGAATCTCAGCAGCCATCTCCATAGAATTACCTACACCCTCTGCATTTACGATAATATGGTTCTTCTTACCGATAGCTCTTCTAACTAAGATTTTATCGATAATCTTGGTTACGTCACCGTCAAATTCCTCTGTAGTAAGGATATACTCAGCACCGCTGGCAATACCTGTCCACTGTGCGATATGACCTGCTGAACGTCCCATAACCTCTACGATAGAGCAACGCTCATGTGACTCAGAGGTATCTCTAAGCTTATCGATAGCCTCCATAGCTGTATTAATAGCTGTATCAAAACCAATGGTATACTCTGTACAAGCTATATCAAGGTCGATGGTTCCAGGTACGCAGATAGTATTAATTCCCTGCTCGGAAAGTCTCATACCACCTCTAAATGAACCGTCTCCGCCAACTACAACCATTCCATCTATATTATTTTTCTTACAAATATCAGCTGCCTTTTTCTGATACTCAGGCTCTTTAAACTCTAAGCATCTTGCAGTATAAAGAATGGTTCCACCTATATGAATAATATCTGATACAGATATAGTATTCATAGGCTCCATGTCCTCTTCTAAAAGTCCCGCATAACCTCTCTTAATACCTACAACCTCTATACCATATGATAAAGCAGTTCTTACAACTGCTCTTATGGCAGCATTCATTCCTGGTGAATCACCACCACTTGTAAGTACTCCTATCTTTTTAACTTTGTTTTCCACTTTCAAATCCTCCTAAAAGCATATCAGTAAATATGATAACTATTTTTTGATTTTTTGTAAAGCATTTGACTTAAAAAAATCACATAAAAAAGTAATTATATTTACATTAATTTTTCGCTTTGTTTCACTGCTGTCTCGGCACCCTCGATCATTTCCTCAATCATTCTGCCCTCGCTTATTAATTCTGCGTCAACCTTAACTCTTGGAATCACCTTAATCTGCCTCTCTTTGGCAAGATAGACAATAACCCTATCTCTACCCTCCACAGTGTTAAGGACGGCATTTAAAGCCATCTCACTTTCTGCAAAAACATTCTTATCCTTAAACTTAATCCAAAGATCCTTTGGAAAATCCTCAAATGAAATGATTTCCTCACATATAAGCTTAGCATCCTTTTCAGCCTCAGTGCTTACTCTTCCTCTAACAAAGACCTTTTTATCCTCTTCCACAAGACTGATATACCTGTCATAATCCTTTGGAAATAGAATGATTTCCACCTGTCCAAGCATATCTTCTAAGGTAAAGAAAGCCATCATGGTATTCTTCTTGGTAGGCTTAACAGTCTTACTTACAATAATACCGCCTATTACAGCCCTTTCCCCATCAGAAACCACTGTAAACTCTCTTTCATTCTCCTTTTGAAGCAGGAAATCTGTAGAACTTCTGGTTACATTTTTCCTGATAAGCTTAGCATAGTCCTCTAAAGGATGGCCTGAAATATAGATTCCAGTTACCTCCTTTTCAAAGTTAAGAAGCTGTGCCTTCTCGTATTCATCTGTATTTTTAGGAAGTTCTATCTCATTTAATTTTGAAAACTCTTCATTTCCAAGATCAAATAATGATATCTGACCTGAATCAGTATTCTTTTGTTTCTCATTAACATTTGCCACAACTGCAGGATAAATCATCATTTTCTGTCTTCTGTTACCCTCAAGACAATCAAATGCACCTGCCTTTATAAGATTTTCAATTGCAGCCTTGTTAATCTCCTTAGGCCCTATTCTCTCTATAAAATCCTCGAGAGTGATGAACTTACCATGTTCATTTCTCTCTTTTATTATCTTATAGACCAGACTGCCGCCAATTCCCTTTATGGCATTTAGCCCAAACATAATGCTGTCACCAACAACGCTAAAGGAACCAACACCCTCATTAACTGAAGGACTTAGAATCTTAATCTTCTTCCTTCTGCAGTCCTGAATATATTTTGCAATCTTTGGCTTATTATCATTAACAGAGGTCATAAGAGCCGCCATAAATTCCAATGGATGATAATACTTTAAATGGGCAGTCTGCATGGTTACCACTGCATAGGCTGCTGCATGGGATTTGTTAAATGCATACTCACCGAAAGCTACCATCTCATCGTATATTTTATTAGCTGCATTTTCATCAATACCATTTTTAACACAACCATTAATAACCTCTACATTCGCAGCATTCTCACCACTGTTTTTTAACTCATTTATCTCATCCTCATTACCATAGACGAAGTTTTTACGCTCCTTCTTCATAACGTCCATTTTCTTTTTGGACATGGCTTTTCGAAGATTATCACTTCTGGCATTACTAAAGCCCGCAAGCTTTCTAACAATCTGCATAACCTGCTCCTGATAAACCATACAGCCATAGGTAGGAGAAAGTATGGATTCAAGCTCAGGACAGTCGTAAACAATACTGTTTTTATCATTTTTACCCTTAATGTATCTTGGAATGAAATCCATAGGACCAGGTCTGTAAAGGGAGATTCCCGCAATTATATCTTCAAAGCATTCAGGCTTTAATTCCTTCATGAAGGAGGTCATACCCTCACTTTCTATCTGGAACACGCCTTCTGTATCTCCGGCAGAAATCATATCCAAAACCTTTTTGTCATTAAGGTCTATTTTCTTCACATCAGCGTCAGTCATGCCGCTCATCCTGGCAGCATCCTGTATAACCGTAAGAGTTCTAAGACCTAAAAAGTCCATCTTAAGAAGTCCTAACTCCTCTAAGGTTGTCATGGTAAATTCAGTAGCAACCGTACCGTCATTTAACTTGGTAAGAGGCACGAATTCATCTACAGGCTTAGGACTTATAACAACTCCCGCAGCATGAATGGACGCATGTCGTGGAAGCCCCTCTAAGCGCTTAGACATATCTATCAGTTGCTTAGCACGAGGGTCATTATCATATATCTTTTTAAACTCAGGGCTTATATTTAAAGCCTTATCAAGAGTTATATTCATCATCATAGGGATTTCCTTGGAAATGCTGTTAACATAGGCATAAGGTAAATCCATAACTCTTCCTACATCCTTTATAACACCTCTTGCAGCAAGAGTTCCAAATGTAACTATCTGTGAAACGTGGTCCTCGCCATATTTTTGATTGACATAGTCAATTACTTCCTGTCTTCTAACATAGCAAAAATCCACGTCTATATCGGGCATGGTCTGACGGCTTGGATTCAAAAATCTTTCAAAGAGAAGATCATACTTAAGTGGATCAAGCTCTGTAATTCCAAGGGTGTAGGACACAAGACTTCCTGCCGCACTACCTCTTCCCGGACCCACCATAATTCCATGGTCCTTTGCAAATTTAATATAATCCCAAACTATAAGGAAATAATCTACAAAGCCCATATTTTTAATGGTATCAAGCTCATAATCAAGTCTATCCTGAATATCCTTCGTCACATCAGTGTAAAGCTCTCTAAGACCTGTATTGCAAAGCTTTGTAAGATATTCAAGAGAACTCATTCCATCTGGACATTCAAAATGAGGCAATTTATAATTACCAAATTCTATGGTTACATTGCATCTTTCTGCAATGTCATGTGTATTTTCAATAGCCTCTAGGGCATAAGGGAATAACTCCTTCATTTCTTCTTCACTTCTAAGATAGAATTCGCCCTCTTCATAACGCATTCTATCAGCATCTGTAACCCTTTTCTGAGTCTGGATACAGAGAAGTAAATCATGAGCCTCCCAGTCCTCTTTGTTAATGTAGTGAACATCGTTAGTAGCCACAAGCTTTATGCCTGTTTCCTCACTCATTTTTAAAAGGGCTGAATTAACAGTCTGCTGCTTCGCAATTCCGTGATCCTGAAGCTCTAAGAAATAATTATTCTCACCAAAAAGCTCCTTCATGTAAAGCGCTTCTTCCTTAGCTTTCTCATAATCCCCTGCAAGAATAAGCCTTGGTATGGTACCTGCAAGGCAGGCACTTGTAGCGATTATACCCTCGTGATATTCCTCTAAAAGCTTTTTATCTATTCTAGGCTTGTAGTAAAAGCCCTCTGTGTAACCCTTTGAAACTATTTTTATAAGGTTCTCGTAACCCTTATTATTCTCAGCAAGAAGGATAAGGTGATTATAGGCATTCTCAGACTTAGAGCCATCCTTATCAAATCTGGAATTAGGAGCAATATAGACCTCACAGCCAAGTATAGGTTTTATTCCACAGTCTCTTGCTGCTCTGTAAAAATCTATAGCGCCATACATATTACCATGGTCAGTTATGGCAAGAGAATCAAAGCCTAACTCCCTGGCTCTTTTAGTGAGTTCCTTTATCTTACAGGAACCATCCAAAAGGGAATATTCCGTATGGACATGTAAATGTGTAAAAGCCATATTTACCTCCTTTCCTATTTTCTTACTGTTTTTTATATGCTAAATATATCTTAATTATTTATTCTTAAGCATTTACATTTTCCTTAATTCTTAAAGCTGTGAACAGGGGCAGGTATTCTTCCACCTCTGTTTATAAAGTCATCGCAGGAAAATGTATTAACCTTCTGTACCGGAGCGGTTCCAAGAAGGCCACCCATGTGATACTCATCTCCAACCTTTCCATCGATAACAGGCATAATACGAACTGCTGTTGTTTTCTGGTTAATCATACCTATAGCCATCTCGTCAGCTATAATACCTGCAATAGTAGTATCCTTAGTATCTCCAGGGATAGCTATCATATCAAGACCTACAGAACATACGCAGGTCATAGCCTCAAGCTTCTCTATGGTAAGGGCACCCTCTTTAACTGCATTTATCATACCCTGATCCTCGCTGACAGGGATAAATGCACCGCTTAAACCTCCTACATATGAGGAAGCCATGATTCCACCCTTCTTAACCTGATCATTTAAAAGGGCAAGGGCTGCTGTAGTTCCGGGAGCACCGGCTCTTTCAAGACCCATCTCCTCAAATATATCGGCAATACTGTCACCAACTGCAGGAGTTGGCGCAAGAGATAAATCGATAATTCCAAATGGCACGTTAAGGCGCTTAGAAGCCTCAAGGGCAACTAACTGACCTACTCTTGTAATCTTAAATGCAGTCTTTTTAACTGTATCGCAAAGATGACCAAAGTCGGTTCCATGCTCCTTTTCAAGGGCCTTACGCATAACGCCCGGACCACTTACACCTACATTTATAATCTCATCTGCCTCTGTAACACCGTGGAAAGCACCTGCCATAAATGGATTGTCATCAGGAGCATTACAAAATACCACAAGCTTTGCACAGCCTGTACACTCGCAATCCTTAGAAACAATAGCTGCTTCCTTTATGATGCTACCCATAAGTCTTACGGCATCCATGTTAATACCTGTTTTGGTAGAGCCTACATTTACTGAACTACAGACATATTCTGTCTCCTTAAGAGCATATGGAATGGACCTTATAAGAAGCTCCTCAGCAGCAGTCATTCCCTTAGATACAAGGGCAGAATAACCACCTATGAAATTCACTCCAAGCTCCTTAGCCGCTCTATCCATAGTCTTTGCTATAGACACAAAATCCTCTATAGTCTTACATGCAGTAGCACCTACAATTGAAATAGGTGTAACTGAAATTCTTTTATTTACAATAGGAATACCATATTCCTTTTCAATGTCCTGACCTGTTTTTACAAGGTCCTTTGCAACTGTTGTAATTCGCTTATAAATATTTTCATTTAAAACATTTATATCGTCATTAATGCAGTTTAAAAGGCTGATACCAAGAGTAATGGTTCTTACATCCAGGTTCTCCTTTTCAATCATGTTATTAGTCTCAATAACCTCATTAATATTTATATTATTCATAGTTAACCTTCCTTGAATTATAATCTGTGCATGGAATCAAATATATCTTCTCTCTGAACCTTAATGATACAGTTAATCTCTTCGCCGAGCTTTTCCATCTCATCTACAACTGTTCCAAAATCAGAGTTACATTCAGCCATATCTGTTATCATCATCATGTTGAAAAATCCGTCAACTATTGTCTGTGAAATGTTTAAAATATTAATCTGCTTTCCAGCTAAATAAGTACAAACCTTAGCTATAATACCAACACTGTCTTTACCTACTACTGTGATTACTGTTCTTTTCATAATAACCTCCAAAAAATGTTATTTTCTTATAATTTTTTTATATATTTAAACAAGCTTAAAAGCTTAATCAATAAAATATAGCGACAAAATCCAAGTTTTAAAATTCATTAAATGGTAATCATCTTAGATGGCTCATTTCTGTTAGCCACATAGAGATCAAATGGCACTTCCTTCATACCAAGATTCTCCCAAAGAGAACATTTGATGGTTTGAAGGGCAAGCTCCGGATAATTATTATCCTTAGAAAGATGGGCAAGGCAAATATGCTTTAAATCCTTCCAAATAAGCTTGCTTAGTAAATCTCCCGAAGCATCATTAGAAAGATGACCTTTATCTGACAGAATACGTCTCTTTAAATGATATGGATATGTACCCGTTTCAAGCATGCTTATATCATGATTAGCCTCCAAAATAATTGCTTCACTTCCCTCAAGATTTGCAATGGTATAATCTGTAAATACACCAAGGTCAGTGGAAATACTCATTTTCTTAACTCCGTCAGTTACAGTAAAACCAACAGGTTCATTAGCATCATGAGAAATAGTAAATGGTGTTATCTTAAGGTTATCCACCTTAATTCCCATATCACTCTCTATTATATTTAATCTGTCTTCAGAGAATTCATAATCCTTAAAGGCATTATTAATCCCCAGAAGAGTTCCTCTGGTTCCATATATTGGAATTCCATAGTTTTTATCCAAAACCTTAAGTCCATTTATATGGTCTGAATGTTCATGAGTTACAAATATAGCTGAAAGATCTGCAGCATCTACTCCAAAGCTTTTTAAGCCTTCTACAATTTTCTTTCTGCTAATTCCTGCATCCACCAGAATATGGGTATCTCCATCACCTATGTAGACACAGTTTCCACTACTTCCACTTGCAACTGTACAAACTCTCATGCTAATCCTACTTTCTTTAAACTTTAAGTTTAAAACTATAAATGATAATCTATAATTATAAACTTCAACTATAGTCTTTAACTATAATCTTTAACTATAATCTATATATTTTACACCAACTAATATATTATACCTTATTTACTTAATACTTTGAACAAGATATTCTGCATCCAGAGTTTTATCTACCTTATCCCTGGCCTTACTCTTGTCTTTTATCATAAATACCTCGTAAACTATATTTTCTTCCTTGGTTTTATCTGTGGCAGGAAGTCCTGTCTCTTTATCTATGGCATATCTTATATGGGAATTACAGAAGCTTTCAGGCTCCGTACCCTTTATAAAATATTCCATGTAAATATCTGAATTAATGTCAGGAGAATCACAAACTCCACTACAACCACGCTTTCCTGACTTAGAGCAAACCATCCTGGTGGTAATGTTAGAAGGCTTCTTAAAAGAACCTCTCCTTTTGCCTTCATTAGTAACCACATCCTTCATAACCTTTGCCCACATTTTTTCAGTATATTGAGAATCTGCAATCTCTGTTCCATTATCATTACCCATCCAGACTCCCAGAGTAAAATATGGTGTATAACCTACAAACCAGTTATCTGTTTTATTATAGGTTGCACCCTTCTGACCTGCTGCATGCATTCCATCCATATCAAGGGCAGCCGCCTTAGAGCTTCCTCTCTTTAAGCTGTCTCTTAAAATGTCAGTCATAAGCCATGCATTTTCCTCTTTAAGAATAGTCTTCTTAGTTGAGTTTTTAATAATAAAACCTCTTCCTAAAGAGTCTGTAACCTTACTATAAAGAATAGGCGAATTGTAAACACCTCGATTCGCTATAGCTGAATAAGCAGAGGTAAGCTCGTAATTTGAAACTCCATTTACAAGATTACCTAAAGCTAAGTTATCAGTTAAATCAGTTATGATATTACCATCTGCATCCTTTTCAGTTTTAACAAGAGTAGTTATACCAAAATTCTTCAAATACTCATAACTGGTTTTTTCATCAATCTCATTGAAAAAGCCCTCTGCCACAACATCGTTGTTGTCGAGAATACCCTTTCTCATATTAGTCATACCACCATAAACATGGCCTGCAAACATAACATTTTCATCCTCTACAACGTCCACGCAGTCATCCACCACATCAGCAACAGTATGTCCACAGGCATCTAAGGCCGGCAGATAAGATGAAAGAATAGAAAATGCAGTTCCCGGATTTCTTGTATAATCCATAGCTCTGTTAATGTTGTTATCACTTATTTCCAAGGTGTTAGTGCTGTCATCAGCGGCAACACCGGAAAGCATATCTCTTCCCCCTACCAAAGCTTTAACCTTTCCGGAGCCCTGATCTATGAGAACCATAGAAGACTGTGGTTCCTTGGTAAATGAGAAATAAGATTCCTCAATTGTCTTCTTGTTTTTAATAATAAATTTCTCGAATTTTTTGACTATTTCCTTCGCTTCCTTCTTAGAGGAAAATGAGGTTCCATCCCCATCTCTTAGGGTATTCTTCACATACTCCGCAAGGTCTGATTCACTGTACTCAGTAACATTTCCAAAGGAATCTACCGCCCTTAAGGAATATCTTATATAGAACTTAGTATCCCTTGGATAATAAGAATCATTATTAGCTACATTTTCACAAAGCTTCTGAAGCTCTATCTCCTGGCAGGAATAAATTTTAAGACCGCCTCTGTAAATAGCATTATAAGCCTCTGTCTGTGTGAAATTAAGCTTATTCATCAGGTCCTTTCTAAGGGTGGAAAGAAGGGCCTTATTATAGCCATATCCCGCATCCTGAGCGATTACCTGAGTTTTATAAACATTTTCAGAAATCTTTGAAATAACATCTTCACCTAAGGCGTCCTGATACTCCTTCTCGGTAATCATGCCCTCAACAAGCATGGACCTTAGAACGATTCGCTGCATTTCCTCAGCTTCCTGAGGTGCATTTATAGGACTATACTTTTCAGCGTCAAGACTTAATACTACTAGAAGCGCCGATTCAGCTATGGTAAGCTCACCGGGTCCCTTATCAAAATACCTTTCCGCCGCTTCACTAATTCCTATGGTATGGTCCCCAAAATTCAAGGTATTTAAATATACCTCCAAAACGTTATTTTTATTATTCTCCTTCTTAAGCTGTACCGCCCAGAGAATAGCCTTTAAGTTACGCTTTATAACCTGGGTGTTGGAGTTATCTGTTTTTATGTAGAACATCTGATTATTCAGAAGTCTCTGTGTAATACTTCTTTTGGTACCATAGTTCTCAACCATGGCCTCGTCCGCATTAGTGGTACCATTGTAAAACTTCTCACTTAAGGCCATAAAGTCAAACTCCTGATCTTCAAAATAATTGGGGTCTAAGTAAGCGATAAATGCCTTGATGGCATTCTCACTTATATCCTCATACTCAGCATAAAGATTGTCCTTATAGGTTGCATAAATGTTTTGAACCACATTACCATCTGCATCATATATAACGCTTGGACTTCCGTCCTTATAGAGCTCGGAAAGCTCTATATCCGGATAAGATTTTACACTGTTATAAACAAAAAAGAGAATTCGTATACACAAAATAACGAATAAAACAATGACACCCACAAGGAACAAAAACTCAAAAATGCGCAAAGGGTCAACCTTGGCTCTATTATTTTTTTGATTTTTTATCATCCTTAAAGTGTGCTTTTCGTTATAATTCATGTATACAAACCCTCTTTAAAAAATCCACCTTAATAAAAGGTTCAAACTCTACCGAAGCTTCGTATTACCATCTTACGATAATATCTTCTCTCTTAGGTCCGTTTGATACCATCTTAATAGGTACTTCAAGTTCTTTTTCAATAAACTCAACGTACTTCTTGCAGTTCTCTGGTAAGTCATCATAATTTCTAATACCGGAAATGTCTGTATGCCATCCATCAAGCTCAACAAGTACAGGCTTACATTTTGAAAGCTTCTCTGTAACAGGGAAATCCTTAATAATCTCACCGTCTAATTCATAGCCTACACATACAGGAATCTTCTCAAGATATCCAAGGCAGTCAAGAACAGTAAGAACTACCTCTGTAGCACCCTGAACTCTACAACCGTAACGGCTTGCAACTGCATCGAACCATCCCATTCTTCTAGGACGACCTGTGGTAGCACCGTACTCTCCGCCATCACCACCGTGCCTACGAAGCTCATCTGCAACCTTTTCATCTAATATTTCACTAACAAATTCTCCGCCACCAACAGCTGAAGAATAAGCCTTAACAACTGTAACAATTCTCTTAATCTCATATGGTGGAATACCTGTTCCTACTGCACCATAACCTGCAAGTGTTGAGGATGAGGTAACCATAGGATAGATTCCATGATCTGTATCCTTAAGAGATCCTAACTGACCTTCAAGAAGGATATTCTTACCTTCCTTAATAGCCTTGTGAAGATAGAGTGATACATCACATACAAATGGACGAACCTGCTCTCTGTATTCTACACATGTCTTATAAAGCTCATCCGGATCAAGGAGTGGCTTTTTATATAAATGCTCAAGTAAAACATTCTTCTGATCACAGATTTTCTTTAACTGCTTTTTAAGCACTTCATCATCAAAAAGCTGTGAAACCTGAAGACCAATCTTTGCATATTTATCTGAATAGAAAGGTGCAATACCTGATTTGGTAGAACCAAATGATTCCTTGCCAAGTCTCTCTTCCTCATACTGATCAAAAAGAATATGATATGGCATAAGAATCTGAGCTCTATCAGAAACGATGATATTAGGTCTTGGAACGCCCTGCTTTACCAACTCTTCTACTTCCTTTGCAAGATAAGGAATATTAAGCGCAACACCATTACCGATAATGTTAACGGCATCATTGTTAAATACTCCTGATGGTAAAAGATGTAATGCAAACTTTCCGTAATTATTAACGATGGTATGACCTGCATTACTTCCGCCCTGGAATCTGATAATAATATCTGACTCCTGTGCGAGCATATCCGTTATTTTTCCTTTTCCCTCGTCACCCCAATTAGCACCTACAATAGCTGTAACCATGGTAATCCTCCATTTATTTTTAAATATTTTTAAATGCTGTAAAACATGTATTTTTTAAATATTATTAAGCATTATTTCTTAAACGTTAATTACTGCTTCGATTCCAAGAAGGTCCTTGTTCTCCTCAAGTATAGGATTAACAACCTCATTGATGAAATCTGTTACCTGAGAAGCTGAACGTCCAACATACTTCTTAGGATCCATATTAGCCTCAAGCTCCTCTAAGGACATGTTAAATGAAGAGTCAGCTGCAATAAGCTCTAAGAGATTATTCTCCTTACCTTCCTGCTTAACATTCTTGCCGGCTTCCATAGAAAGCTCTCTGATTCTCTCATGAAGCTCCTGTCTGTCACCGCCTGCCTTAGTAGCATCCATCATAATGTTCTCAGTAGCCATAAATGGTAATTCTGACATAAGTCTCTTAGTAACTACCTTTTCATAAACTACAAGACCGTCAACTACATTTAACATAAGATCAAGAATTCCGTCTGTTGCAAGGAATCCCTCAGGAATAGAAAGACGCTTGTTAGCTGAATCATCAAGAGTTCTCTCAAACCACTGACAAGCTGATGTAAACTGAGCATTGTTAACATCGCTCATTACATATCTTGCAAGGGAAGCAATTCTCTCACTTCTCATAGGATTTCTCTTATAAGCCATAGCAGATGAACCTATCTGATTCTTCTCAAATGGCTCCTCGATTTCCTTTAAATGCTGTAAAAGTCTGATATCATTAGAGAACTTATGAGCACTTGCTGCAATACCTGCAAGTACATTAAGCACTCTTGTATCAAGCTTTCTGGAATAAGTCTGACCGGAAACTGGGAAGCACTCGTCAAATCCCATCTTCTTAGCGATTATTCCATCTATCTTCTTAACCTTTTCTTCGTCATTTTCAAATAACTCCATAAAGCTTGCCTGAGTTCCTGTAGTACCCTTAGAACCTAAAAGCTTCATAGTTGAAAGTACATAATCAAGGTCATGTAAATCCATGACAAATTCCTGGCACCAAAGAGTGGCTCTCTTACCTATGGTTGTAGGCTGTGCAGGCTGAAAATGTGTAAATGCAAGTGTAGGCACATCCTTCTTCTCATCAGCGAACTTTGAAAGTCTGCTAATTACATTTACAAGCTTTTTCTTAACAAGCTTTAAAGCTTCAGTCATAATAATAACATCTGTATTATCTCCTACATAACAAGAGGTTGCTCCAAGATGGATAATACCCTTTGCCTTAGGACACTGAACACCATATGCATAGACATGAGACATAACATCGTGTCTTACAAGCTTTTCTCTTTCCTTAGCTACATCATAATTAATATCATCAGCATGACTCTTAAGCTCTTCAATCTGCTCATCTGTAATCTTAGGATTACCATTCTCATCCTTAAGACCGAGTTCTTTCTCTGCTTCAGCAAGAGCAATCCAAAGCTTTCTCCAAGTCTTAAACTTCATGTCCGGTGAAAAAATGTACTGCATATCGGTACTTGCATATCTTTCCGATAATGGACTCACATACCTGTCATTACTCATATCATAATCTCCATTCCATAAATTCTTAGGCAAAAGCCTCATAAAAACTTGATTTCGGCCAATTTTGGCGGATTTTAAGCCAATTTAGGCCCACCTAATACTTTATCACAAAATGTCTTTTTCTTGCAACTGTTTTATAACTGATTTGCAACTGATTTGAAACTGCTTCACTTTAATTTCCAAATACATCCCTTAAAGTGCTGAATTTGGACGTTGCAGAGGTCATAAGCAGGTCCATAAGAGTTATACCAACCATAGATTCCACAACAACTACAGCCCTTGGAGCTATAACAGGATCGTGTCTTCCCTTTATAACTATATCAGTCTCCTCACCATCTCTGTTAATGGTCTTCTGCTCACTGGCAATAGAAGGTGTAGGCTTTACAGCACAAGAAATGTATATAGGATCTCCATCTGAGATACCTCCAAGAATACCACCTGAATTGTTAGTTTCCTTCTTAATGCTTATGAAATTACCCTTATCATCAAAGAGCCTTCCTTCCTCTAAAAGCTTTATGCCAGCCTCATTAGAAGCTACAAAGTTATCATTATTCTCTGAGCCCTTCATGTTAGCCACATTAAAGCCTGCTCCAATCTCCACGCCCTTAACAGCTCCAACCGACATACAGGCTCTTGCAAGAAGTGCATCCAGCTTATCAAATACAGGCTCTCCAAGACCTGCAGGAAGTCCTGTTACCACACAATCTATACTTCCTCCAAGAGATTCTAAATCTCCCTTAGCATTTTTAATAAGCTCTTCAGCTTCCCCAGAAGCCTTTAAATCAGGCATATAGATAGGACTCTTAAAAATATTCTCCTTAGAAATCGCAGCTCTATCGCACTTTACACCGCCTAAAGAGGAGGTAAAGGCAGTGACATTAATTCCTAATTCCTTTAAGGCAGAAAGAGCCACAGCTCCTGCCATAACTCGGCCGGCAGTCTCTCTTCCTGAACTTCTTCCGCCACCTCTGTAATCTCTAAAACCATATTTTTTATCAAATCCATAATCGGCATGGCCCGGTCTGTATATATCCTTGATATTACTGTAATCCTTAGAATGCTGATCTTTATTATAAATAATCATCGAAATAGGTGTTCCTGTGGTCTTTCCTTCAAATACACCTGAAAGAATACTTACACAGTCAGCCTCATCTCTCATAGTTGAAAATTCATTCTGTCCCGGCTTTCTTCTGTCTAAGTATTTCTGAATCATTTCCTCGTCCAGACTAATACCTGCAGGACATCCGTCAACTACAGCTCCAAGTGCCTTTCCATGAGACTCTCCCCAGGTTGCCACCTTAAAATTCTTTCCAAATATAGAACCTGACATAATTCCTCCATTTTTCCATCTATCTTACTATCTTATACTTTTATTATACAATCTTTATATTATGCTCATCATACGCTTGTCTTACGCTTATATTATGTGCACTTCACCCAAACAAATATTATAGCATATTTTGCCCTTCTATACTATCCCGCAAAACGACTTTCATAAAGATTTGCATAGAAGCCCTTCTTTTCAAGAAGCTCATCATGACTTCCACACTCTATAATACGGCCCTTATCCATAACGATAATCTTTGTGGCATTCTTTATAGTGGAAAGTCTATGGGCAACTATCATGGAAGTACGGCCCATCATAAGCTTATCAAAAGCCTTACATACATTTATCTCAGTAAGAGTATCTATGCTTGATGTAGCCTCATCCAGTATAAGAATCTGAGGTTTTTTAAGCATAACTCTCGCTATACAAAGGAGCTGCTTCTGTCCCTGACTGAGACTTGAACCGCCCTCTCCCATATAGGTATCATATCCATTTGGTAATTTCTTTATGAAGGAATGAGCGTAGCAGGCCTTGGCCGCCTTTATAATATCCTCTCTTGAGGCATCCGGCACACCGTAGGCAATATTTTCAGCTACAGTTCCACTGGAAATCCAGGTATCCTGAAGCACCATTCCAACGCTGTCTCTTAGGGCCTTTCTGGAAACATCCTTTATATCATGTCCGTCTACACTAAGGACTCCGCTGTCTAACTCATAGAAATGCATCAAAAGATTTATAAGAGTTGTTTTACCACAGCCTGTAGTTCCAACTATGGCAAGCTGCTCACCCTTATTTATGGTAAAGTCTACACCCTGAAGTATAGGCTTTGTTTTCTCATAGGAAAAATGCACTCCCTTGGCCTCAATATTACCTCCCGTAATCTCCACTGAAGTGTCCTCATAAAGAGCTGTTCCATAACCATTTTTCTCTTCCTTAAGATCTAAGATATAGAATACTCTTTCAGCGCAGGCAAAGGCATTCTGAAGCTCTGTAATTACGCTTGTAATATCATTAAATGGCTTAGTATACTGATTGGCATAGCTTAGGAAAATGGAAAGAGTTCCGATAGTTATCATTCCCTTTAATCCAAAGTAAATACCAACTATTCCAACAGATGCATAAACTAAGTTATTTACAAATCTTGTGGCAGGATTTGTAAGGGATGAATAAAAGGTTCCCTTAAGAGAAAAACTCGATAAGGTATCATTTAATTCTCCAAATCTCTCTTCACTTTCATCCTCGTAGGTATAAGCCTTAACCACCTTTTGATTGTGAATCATCTCAGTTATAAAGGAGGTGTGATCACCTCTGGTTTTCGTCTGATTAGAAAACATTTTGTAGGATCTTTTGGCTATAAATGAAGCTACAAAAAGTGAAAGAGGTGTAAGCACAACCACTATAAGTGCAATTATAAGATTTAGCTTAATCATAATTATCAGGGTTATAAGGATAGTTAGAATTCCACTAAAGGCCTGTGAAAATCCAAGCAAAAGCCCGTCACCGATAGTTTCTGCATCGGCAATAATACGACTTATAAGATCTCCGCTTGTAAATCTTTCCAGTCTTTTTATGGATATTTTCTGAAGCTTACTAATAGCTTCATTTCTCATTTTTTCTATAACTCTGTAAGTAATGTTATTATTGCAAATGTTAATAAGCCACTGGGTTACAACTGTAATAAGTATAACCACTATCATCTCTATAAGTATCTTTTTTACGTCATTAATATAGCCCGGTTCCGGGTCTGTTATCACATCTAAAACTCTCGCCGTAAGTATAGGAAGATACAGGGTTGAGGCTACCTTTATAACAGTAAGAATTAAAGATATAACTATTAAAATCATATATCTGTTAATGTATTTTAACAGCCTTTTAAAAGTAGTAAAATTCATTATTATTTCTCCATTTTTCTGTAAAGCAAACTGCTGTTTTACTGCTGTGAATCGTAAATATCCTGATATTCAAGACAGTTCTTAAGAAGGTTATCATGGCTGTCATATCCAACCATCTCTCCTTCATCCATCACTATAATTCGGTCACAATCTATAACAGATGTAATTCTCTGTGAAACAATAATCGTTAAAGGATTATAAGGAAGTGCCTTTAAATCCTTTCTTAAATTCTTATCTGTAAGATAATCCAGCGCGCTAAAGCTGTCATCAAGTATTATTATCTCCGGCTTTTTAACTAAGGTGCAGGCTATAAAAAGTCTCTGCTTCTGACCGCCGGAAAAGTTATTACCATTAATTAAAACCTTTGTATCTAAGCCATCCTTACCATTCATAATAAAGTCATAGCTCTGTGAAAGCTTTAAGGCTTCTATCATCTCTTCCTCTGTAGCATCAGGATTTGCCATTAAAAGATTATCTCTTAGACTTCCCTTAAATAAAACACTTTTCTGAAGAACTATACCAACCTTAGCTCTTAAGGATTCCAAGGTTACGCTCTTAACATCCTTACCAAATAGCTTTACCTCACCCTCCGTAGCATCATAAAATCTTGGAATCAGATTAATAAGTGTACTCTTACCACTACCGGTTCTACCAATGATACCAATGGTTTCACCCTTCTTGGCATCAAAGCTTATTTTCTCAAGGGCATTTTCCTTAGAGCCCTTATAGCTATAGGAAACCTTATTAAACTCTACGATATTTCCTGCTTTGTCTGTCTCGTTTAAATCAACGGTTCCATCTAAAAGGTCCGGTTTAACCTCAAATATTTCATTAATCCTATCTCCTGAGGATACCGCCTTAGAGGTAAGAATAATGGTATCTGCAAGCTTTATTAACTCCGTAAGAATCTGAGTCATATAATTAGTAAGAGCTATAAGCTGTCCAACCTTCATGGCCCCCGAACCCACATTCTTAGTTCCAACAAAAAGTATAACTACCAAAAATCCATTTAAAATAAGATAAGTCATAGGATTCATGGAAGTAGATATGCTGCTTACCTTTAACTGCAGCTTCTTAAGAAGATTATTATCTTTTCTAAAATTTTCCTCTTCCTTATTCTCATGATTAAAGGCTCTTATAACTCTGGCACCGTCAACATTCTCTCCTGTGTGAAGAGCGATTTTTTCTAACTGCTTCTGAGTCTTCTTAAAGCCCGGCATGGTAATAAGCATAATGCCAAATATTACCACTGCGAGAAGTATAATCATAGCTGTTAAAATAAGGGCTATTTTTACATTTATGGTAAAACTCATTGCCACCGCGCCCACAACTATAAATGGCGAACGGAGGAATAACCTTAGAGCCATATTAGTTCCTGACTGCACCTGGTTAATATCACTTGTTATTCTTGTAACAAGACTGTCCTTTCCTATAGTTTCAATCTGACCTATGGAAAGCTTATTAATGTGCTTAAACAGGGCATTTCTTATATTCCTTACAAAACCGATGGAGGCCTTAGCTGCAAAATACTGTGCAGTAACAGAAGAGATAAGTCCCACAAGGGCAAGAAGAAATGTCACTAATCCATATTTAAATATTATTTCCTTGTTATGCTCTAAGATACCTTTATCAATCATAGCCGCCATAACTAGTGGAACCATCAAATCGAAAAATGCTTCTAACAGCTTAAATAAAGGTCCTAGAACACATTCTAATCTGTACTCTTTTATATAAACTAACAGCTTCTTCATGATAAAAAATTAATCCGTCTCTTTCTTTGGTTTTGGTGGCCTTGGTCCCATATACTGATATAAATAAGTCTTCATCATACCATTATAAATTTTCCTGTTTTTATCAGCTCTTTTACCGATACATTTCTCTATATCCTCAAAGGCCGTAATCACATAATAGGACCAGCTGTCCAGATTTCTAAATGCCTCTCCCATCTTTTTATACAATTCATACATATTTTTCTTTTCATCAAGTCTCTCACCGTATGGCGGATTGGTTATTACAAATCCATATTTTTTTCTGTGAGAAAGCTTGGTTATATCTCTTACCTGAAAATGAATCAAATCTCTAACATCAGCATCTGTAGCATTTTTAATGGATGCCTCTATGGCTCTTTCATCGATGTCATATCCCTGAATATCCATCTTGGGATTTCTTATTATCAGGTCATTAGCCTCATTAACTGCCTCATACCAGGCGTTCTTTGGAACTATATTATCCCACTCTTCAGCAGTAAATTCTCTGTTAAGACCAGGGGCCTGATTCATACCTATAAGAGCTGCCTCTATAGGAAATGTACCGCTTCCGCAAAATGGATCTACTAAAATTCTGTCCTTATTCCAAGGAGTAAGCATAATTAAAGCTGCTGCCAAAGTTTCAGTAATAGGCGCAGGTACTGTAGCCTTTCTGTAACCGCGCATATGAAGTGAAGCTCCTGAAGTATCAAGACCAACTGTAACCACATCATTCATAATGGTAACTCTAAGAGGATACTCTGCACCTGTTTCCGGAAATACTGAAATCTTATAGGCATGCTCTAACCTCTTAACCATGGCCTTTTTCATAATGGCCTGAATGTCCCTTGGACTGTGGTTTTTACTCTTAATACTATTAACCTTTTTAACCCAGAACTTACCATCCTTAGGGATGAAATTCTCCCATGGAATGTTATAGGTTCCTTCAAAGAGCTCATCAAAATCAACAGCCTTAAATTCTGCAACCTTAAGAAGAATTCTCTCTGTGGTTCTTAAAAATATATTAGCTCTTGCAAGGGCATTAATATCTCCCTCAAAGGTCACCTTACCATTATCAACCTTTGTAATGTTATATCCTAACTTTTGGATTTCTCTTTTTAATACCGCCTCTAAGCCAAAATGACAAGGGGCAATATACTCATAAAGCTTTTTCTCACTCATATTTTTTATTCCTATTTTTTTATTAAATATATTCTTTAGTCAGCTTCAATACTTACTCATAACGCAGGAATTTCTCTTACTGCGTTAATTGTATTAAATCGCTTTAAATAATTCCTTAATGGAGGTTATTCCAATTAGCTCCATTCCATTAAGATTCTTTTTATCTATGGAAAGGCTTTCCTTGTTGACCTTTGGAAGATAGCACTTCTTAAAGCCAAGCTTCGCAGCCTCCATAACTCTGCTGTCAGCCATGGTTACCGCTCTTACTTCTCCCACGAGACCAACCTCTCCGAAGCAGATAACATCCTCATCGATAGGCTTATTCTTATAACTGGACATAAGAGCCATAATAACTCCCAAATCCATGGCAGGCTCATGAATTCTCATACCACCTGCAACATTAATATAAGCGTCGCTATCGGAAAGATCTAAATGCGCTCTCTTTTCCATAACAGCTATTAAAAGATTCATTCTATTAAAATCAATACCGGCAGAGGTTCTTCTCGGATAATTAAAGCTGGTTCTTGCAATTAATGCCTGAATCTCCACAAGTATAGGCCTTGTACCCTCGATGGAACAAGCCACCACAGAACCAGGTTCCTCGGCAGGTCTTCCCTTAAGCATATATTCCGAAGGATTCAAAACCTCCATAAGACCTTTCTCACTCATATCAAATACGCCTATTTCATTAGTTGAACCAAATCTATTTTTAACCGCACGTAAAAATCTATAGGATACTCCCATATCACTTTCAAAATAAAGCACAGTATCAACCATATGCTCTAAAACTCTAGGACCTGCAACCACACCCTCTTTGGTTACGTGACCAACTATAAATATAGCGATAGACAGAGTTTTAGCCAACTTCATAAGTACACCTGTAGCCGCTCTTATCTGTGATACACTTCCAGGGGATTGACCTTCGTTTTTACTTAACATGGTTTGAATAGAATCAATTACAACTACCTCAGGATTTATTTTAGAAATGTGACTAACCACCACATCTAAATCCGTTTCTCCAAGCACCAATAATTCATGTGAATCTACAGGTATTCTGTTAGCTCTCATTTTAATCTGCTTTACGGATTCCTCTCCTGACACATATAGGACTTTTTTCTGAGTATTAACCAGATTGCAACACATTTGCAAAAGAAGGGTGGACTTACCTATTCCCGGATCACCACCAACCAAGACTAAAGAACCTCGAACTATACCATTACCCAACACTCTGTCGAGCTCACTTATCCCTGTCGGTATACGTTCTTCGTTTTCAAATTCTACCTCAGATAACTTTAAAGGTTTGTTATCACTTAAATCGGTATTTATCTTACTTCCACCCACACTCAAATTAATTTTCTCCTCCACAAAGGAGTCCCACGCCTTACACGCGGGACATTGGCCGAGCCACTTAGTGGACTCATAACCACACTCCTTGCAGAAGTAAATAGATTTAGATTTAGATTTTGCCATCTCTTATATTTTCTCTACCTTTATCTTTGTTGCCTGACCTTCATTAATCTCAGCACTGATAGTAATCTTTCCGCCAAGATTAGCCTTCATCTCTCCAACCTCATTATCATTTACAAAAATCTTGTAACTCTCATCAGGTTCAAGTTCCAATGTAATAGATGAATCACCTTTTCCCTCTACACAAAATGAAACACTAGTGTCATCAGCCTTAAAGCAGTTAACGCTTGTACCTGGAACTGATTCATATACAAATAAACCATTCTTCTCAAGCTTAGTTATCTCATAAAAAGTCTTAACCTTGTAAAGATCTCCCTCGTACTCAAAATCAGATAACTTCTTCTTCTCTCCAAGTAAATAATTACCAAAACTAAGTGTTCCATCCGCCTCCTTACGGATTAACTCTTCTACTACAGCCATTTTTAAAAAATCCTCCTTAAAATATAATAAAACTGTCGTTGTATTATCAAGACTTAAATACTACCCTTAGAATAGCATAAAAAATATTTTATTTCTACTATTTTGTGTTAAATATTAATTCTTTTTCATCAGCATCTACAAAAACCGTAGAATCAGCATTTATGGACTGTTCCACAAGCTTTTCGGCAAGGACATCTTCAACCTTTGTGACAATCTCACGCTTAACAGGTCTGGCACCATAGGTATCATCAAATCCAGCCTTAGCAATTAGCTCAACTGCCTTATCTGAAAACTCAAGTTCAAGTCCTATCTGAGCACTGACTCTTTCCTTAAGCTCCTTAAGCATAATCCTTACTATATCCTTCACATTATCCATATTAAGCATATGGAATACGATTATATCATCTATTCTGTTAATGAACTCAGGTTTAAAAATATTCTTAACCTCTTCCATAACAGATTCCTTCATATGATTATAATCAGTTTCTTCATCCTTTTTAGCACCAAATCCAAGCAGCTTTGGAGCCACTATTCTCTGAGCGCCGGCATTAGAAGTCATAATAAGAATGGTATTCTTAAAGCTTACCTTTCTACCCTGTGAATCCGTAACATGACCTTCATCCAAAATCTGAAGAAGCATATTAAATACATCAGGATGAGCCTTTTCAATCTCATCAAAAAGCACTACTGAATATGGATGCTTTCTTATTTTTTCTGAAAGCTGTCCGCCCTCATCATAACCAACATATCCCGGAGGTGAACCTATAAACTTAGATACACTATGTTTCTCCATATATTCAGACATATCGACTCTGATTATATTATTTCTGTCTCCAAATACCGCATCAGCAAGCACCTTTGAAAGCTCTGTTTTACCTACACCTGTAGGACCTAAGAAAAGGAATGAACCAATAGGCTTATTAGGATCCTTTAATCCCGTTCTTCCACGTCTTACAGCCTTAGCTACTGCAGCTACTGCTTCATCCTGGCCTACTACTCTTTCATGGAGAATATCCTCTAAATTCTTAAGTCTCTCATTCTCCCTTTCCTTCACCTTTTTAACAGGAACATGAGTCCACTCACTAATTATATCTGCCACATCTTCAGCAGTAACATGAAGTTTTTCACCTGAACCATCGGGTCCTATGCTGTTCATTTTCTTATTAATCACCACATTAATAAGTTCCTGCTCCTTATTAACAGCAGAAGCATAGTCAAATCTTCCTTCAAATATAGCCTTTTCCTTTTCTTCTTCAAGGTTTTTATACTTCTCCTTAAGCTCTGATAAATCATTATCAGTAAAGGCACCCTTAAATCTAACTCTGGAACAGGCCTCATCTAAAGCATCAATAGCCTTATCAGGTAAAAACCTGTCGTTAACATATCTTTCAGAAAGATTAACTGCTGCATTAACAGCCTCATTATCTATAACAAGACCATGATACTTCTCATAGTCACCCACTATACCTCTAAGCATAGCTATGGTTTCTGTAGTACCAGGCTCTTCTACTAATACAGTCTGGAATCTTCTCTCCAAAGCACTGTCTTTCTCAATGCTCTTCTTATAGTCATCATTAGTGGTAGCAGCTATAATCTGCACATCACCTCTGGCAAGAGCAGGCTTTATAATATTAGCGGCATCACTTGCGCCATCGGAACCACCTGCACCCATAATCATGTGAAGCTCATCAATAAAAAGAATTATATTCTCTTCTCTCTTAATCTCGTTAAGAATCTGCTTCATTCTGTTTTCAAAATCTCCCCTGTACTTGGTTCCTGCAACCACTGCAGTTATATCCAGAGAAAGGATTCTTTTATTAGCCAGATTCTGAGGAACATTCTTAGTAGCAATCCTATAAGCCAAACCCTCGACTATGGCTGTTTTACCAACACCTGGATCACCTATAAGACAAGGATTATTCTTAGTACGTCTGGATAAAATTTGGAAGACTCTATCCATCTCAGTTTCCCTGCCTATACACTTTTCAAGCTCTCCTCTTTCTGCTCTCTTAGTAAGGTCTATAGTAAAATTATTTAATGCACTTTTTTTATCATCTGAACTATATTTACTATTTGAAGAAAACTTATCAGTATAGTTTAATTCAGCTACCTTTAAGGTCTCTTTTACTGTATCTCTAAAGTTTACATAATCTACATCATCTAAACTTCTAAGCAGAACACATCCAAGGCAGGAAGGCTCGTCCATAATAGACATAAGCAAATGCTCTGTTCCAGCCTTCATAGCTCCGCTCTTTTTAGCTAACTTAACAGCATCGTCAAGTCTCGCCTCTGCCTTAGGAGTAATTCCCATAGTTTCATAAGAGGTAGAGCTTACATAGTATTCTCCATCTTTATTTGTTAAAAATTTATTTTCAAGATTAAATCTAAGTTTTTCCGAACTAACCTTTAATTCCTTACAAATTTCAGAAGCAACTCCCTCACTTTCAACCAGCGCTATAACAATATACTCTGTAGAAAGCTCGCTCTTTCCATAGTAATCAGCTATAGCCATAGCCTTATTAAGTACCATAATTGCATCTTCTGTAAACAGTTCGGGATTATATGGTTTTACAAAATTCATAATCGCCCTTTCAATCGCCTATATATTATAATTTATCCTTAAACTTTATATTCTATTCAACCGAAACACTTCCCCTGGTAGAGGCACTACTTGGCTTTTTATTACTGTTAGTGCCGGTTTGTGTTTTCTTGATAATTATAATCTTATATTTCTTAACACTTCCACTTTCACTCTTACAGCTTATATAGAATATATTCTTCTTTGCAGATAACCGCTTTCTTCCTGTTCCACTAACAGTGGCTGTACTACTTGCAGCCTTCGCATTAAGTCTTGCATACTTAGTATTTGCTTCAACCTTAATTCTATAGGTTCTCTTAGAGTTTTCAGATAAGGTAAATGTATTCTTTTTACCGCCGGCACTTATAATAATCTTATTTAAATCATTATTAGAACTTGCTCCTGAATAAGTATTACCAGAAACTGAAACCTGAACACTTCCGTAGGTTGTACCACCCTTAGGTGCAGGACACTTACCGATTGGCATATTGCTATAAACAGGAATACTAAATACTATATTCATATTTCTCATAGATCCACCATAGGCTGAAACAGTCTTAACAGCTTCACTTGCAGGAGCTTCTATATTACCCATATACTGATGACCATAGGTTGCAGTATCTGTAACATTAAACTTCTGAAGATAAAGTGTATCCTGTCCTACGTTAATATAGTTTTGTCCTATGAACATACCACCACCGACAATGGCTCTATATCTGTTATTCCAAGGTCTGAAGTAACCATCACTACCTGCTGCAAATGCAAGTCCCTTCGAAATGGCTCCACCAGGAACATTACTGTTACTTGCACCGATATTATAGAAGTTATAATATCCTGAAGTATTTGAAACTGAACTACTAAAGGAAACAGGCGAGGTAACAACCTCCTGCTTAACTCTGGCCACAAGATGATATGGACTTACGCCTGACTTCTTAGCAGCATCTAAGAAGGTTCTTCCATATGATATGGTTTTATTCTTTCCACCTTCTTTATAATTAAATGAAGTCTGGTACATAGGAGTACCCTTTAACATATTCTCTATACCATGAACATTCTGTGTAGCAGACTGATAAGAAAGATTTTCAAACTGGAAAATCTGAGTGCTGTTAAGGAAGTTTCTTGGATCAAGATAATATCTAAGAACAGTCTCATTAACATTAACCCACTTACCACCATCGTATGGTATATATGTCTTGGTCTTTTGATTGTAAGCGCCTTCAGCCTTTGATTTCCAGGTATCCGGCTTATCATTAGTTACAAGGTTCAGTCCAATCTTGGACTCAGCTGCAACTACATCATTAAAATCAAGTCCTGTATTAAAAGCTTCAAATTCCCAATATGGATATTGTTCATGTATCTGAACCAATGGCTCAATATATGAATCCGGGAATCCCTCTCTCTTAAGCTTATTTCTAAAAGCAATATTGGTAAGAGGCTTATGCTTATTTTTCTTATTCATCCTCTTAACCTTTTTAGCTTTTTTCTTAGGTGTCTTTCTTGGAGCCACCTCTTCCTCGGCACTTCCAAACTCATCACCATTTGTAGGGTTATCATCTAAATTAAGTGGAATCTTATCAATTTTAATCATATCATCGGCAACATAACCCGTATATTCGTTACCTTCAATTTCCACTCTGATTTTGTCATATCTGTATTCGTTAACTACTTCACTTTCTATTATCTCAACCTCTGTTTCATGCTTAAGCTCTAAAGCATCATCTTCAACAGTTAAGAATATACCTGTACCAGGCTCTGTTTCTACAATTGCAAATCCATTAGTATAGATAGATGCAGATGCATTGGCATCAAGCCTTACATTTACAAATCTTGCAGGAATATATCCTGATATAGGATTACCGGCATTGGCATAAACAATCTTATACCACTTAACTCCCATATAATAGGTCGCAGAGATAATATTTATACTGTCGCCCTCTTTAAGTACAACCTCCTGATTCAAATCCTTGTTTATGGTTACACTTCCCTCAGATGAAGGCAATGTATAGACCAGGGTTACATCAGAAATATCTCCGCCTACTGCCATAGTGCTGTCAGAGACACTACTTTCACCGCTATTAAGCTCTTTAATATTATTCTTAGGTGCATAACCCTTATAAACATCACCTTCAACAGTAAAGCTTATATAATAAAAGCCTTCCTTTTCTTCGATAATGCTTATGGTTGTACCCTTTACAAGAGTTATATCCTTTTTATCTTTTTTTAATTTCTTAGAATCGGTACTTGCCTTTTTATAAACCTTTGTACCATTCTCTGCTATTACTTCTCCCGGAATAGTAGCATTTAATCTGGTTCTGCTGTTAATGATAATGGTTATTAAAATTATCATTCCAATAGTCGCAGCCGCTATTCCTAAAATCCTTTTATTTTTTAAATAAGACATTAATCCTCCAAGCTAATACATAATACTTTTTTAGCTATGCATTATTAATATTAATCTTTTTTATAGTATTTACCTTCCTGATACTTTTCTCTGGCGATGATATACATCCTCTCAGTTTTCTCAGTAACAGGCTTATTAGTAAAGGCATCATAGGCATCTACAAATTCCATTCCACCTTCATCTATAATACCCTTTATCTCGGATAATGTAAATGTTTTCTGCTCATGAAGCTCATCACTACGCCTATAATCGCCATTTTCAAGCTCTCTAAAGGTCGTAACTATGTATTTATTAATCCCCTTAGCCTTTTGATATTCATTATACCAAAGCATAGTGACATCATCTCTGTCTTCAACTATGGTTCTGTTACCCAAAACATTTTCATAAAAGTATTCTGTCTTATAATCAAATATAAAAGGTGCTGATGGATCTAAGTAATTATTAATATTACGTATTACCTTCACAAAGTCATCCCTGTCTGTAAGATAATTCATTCCATCACATATACATATGGCACCTGCAACAGTACCATATAATTCCATGTCTCTCATATCCTGATTAAGATAAAGAATGCTGCCATCCTTCTCCCTCGCCTTTAAAAGCATATTTTCAGATATATCAAGTCCCATCATGTCGTAGCCCTTTTTAGCAAGCCTTATGGTGATCTCCCCTGTACCACAAGCCATGTCAAGGATTATTCCCCCATTAACTCCCTGACCTTTAAGAAGCTCTTCAATATAATCAGTCCATTTATCGTACTCGATATTATCCATTAATTCATCATATACTTCAGCGAATTCGTCATAGATTTCATATTCTATTACATCTTCCATTTTAATTTTTAGTGCACTTTCTTTAAAACTTAAAACCTTAAACTCTTAAATACTTGAATTTCAACAATTCAATAACTCATTAATTCCGGTAATTCTAATACTTCTTATAATTCATCCAAAGTAAGACAGTAAGGTGGGATAAACTCCTCAAGAAAAATATTAGCCTCTTCACAGTTTAATTTTTCAATTGCCTTAAGAGTTGCCTCCTTAGCTGTTTTAAATTCAGAATTACCATTATTTTCTTCTTCTAAACACTTTATATAAGCAGACAGCTTGTCAGCAGCTTTTACTATAATTAAATCCTCTTTTTTAGCATTTTTAGGAATAATTATCTCTTCATAAACCTCCCTTAAATCAGCAGGAAGCTTCTGAAGCATTCTATAGGCTGCCATCCTTTCTATCTTTTTATACTGTTCCTTCATGTCTTCATTCTCATACTTAACAGGTGTTGGCATATCTCCTGTTATAATCTCAGTACAATCATGATACATGGCTATCATAGCTATATGCTCGGAATCGTATTCCTTTCCAAGCCTTTTATTACCAATACTTGCAAGAGCAAAACTTATCATGGCTACTTCTAAGGAATGCTCACTTATGTTCTCCTTTATGGAGTTACGCATAAGGGCCCATCTCTCGATATATTTCATTCTTGAAGTCATGGCAAAAAACGAATGATTTTTCATGTCTCTCACCTCTCTACTTCTTCTTAACTTTTTTCTTCTTAAGCTTATCCTTAAGATACATACCTGTGAAGGAGTTAGGGTCCTTTGCAACAGCCTCGGGTGTTCCCTTAGCTATAACTGTTCCACCGCCGTCTCCACCTTCAGGTCCCATGTCGATAATATAATCGGCAGTTTTTATAACATCCAGATTATGCTCTATAACTATAACTGTATTACCACCCTCTGAAAGCTTTCTAAGTATCTTTATAAGCTTGTTAACATCATCAAAATGTAAGCCTGTAGTAGGCTCGTCCAATAAGTAAATTGTCTTACCTGTACTCTTTCTACTAAGCTCTGTGGCAAGCTTAACTCTCTGTGCTTCACCACCTGAAAGAGTCGTAGCAGGCTGACCAAGCTTTATATAGGAAAGACCAACATCATATAAGGTTTTAATCTTATTCCATATGGTTTTAACAGGCTCGAAGAAAGGAAGTGCTTCTTCCACTGTCATATCCAAAACCTCAGCTATGGTTTTACCCTTATATTTAATATCCAAGGTCTCTCTGTTATATCTCTTTCCTCCACATTCCTCGCAAGGAACATATACATCAGGAAGGAAGTTCATCTCAATCTTTATAATACCGTCACCGGAACAATTCTCACATCTTCCACCCTTTACGTTAAAGCTAAAACGGCCCTTCTTATAGCCTCTGGCCTTAGCATCCGGAGTGGCTGCAAATAAATCTCTAATCATGTCAAACATACCTGTATAGGTAGCAGGATTAGATCTTGGAGTTCTTCCAATAGGTGACTGATCAATATTTATAATCTTATCTAAGCTTTCCCATCCTTCTATTTTCTTATGAAGGCCCGGAACCTTATGTGCGTGATTAAGCTTCTTTGCAAGGCTCTTATATAAAATCTCATTTACAAGAGAACTCTTACCGGAACCTGATACACCGGTAACACAGGTCATAATTCCAAGAGGGAATTTCACATTAATATTCTTAAGATTATTCTCTTTAGCTCCCTTTACTGTAAGCCATCCTGCAGGCTTTCTTCTAACCTCAGGAACCTCTATAAACTTCTCTCCGCTTAAGTACTTACCGGTAATTGATTCCTTGCAGTTAATAATATCCTCTGCAGTTCCAACTGCAACTACCTCACCACCGTTTTCTCCTGCCTTAGGTCCTATATCAACTATATAATCTGCAGCAAACATGGTATCTTCATCATGCTCAACTACTACAAGGGTATTACCTATATCTCTTAATCTTTTAAGAGCTTTTATAAGCTTATCATTATCTCTCTGGTGAAGTCCTATACTTGGCTCATCCAAAATATATGCAACTCCTACAAGACCTGAACCAATCTGTGTTGCAAGACGAATTCTCTGAGCCTCTCCACCTGAAAGAGAGCTTGTAGCTCTTGCAAGTGTAAGATAATCAAGACCTACCTCCACTAAGAACTTAAGTCTTGCTCTTATTTCTTTAAGGATCATTCTTGCAATCATAGCCTGTGTTTTAGGAAGCTCTAATTCATCCATAAACAATCTTAAATCCTTTACAGGCATCTCGGTAATTTCTGATATATTCTTATCACCGATGGTAACAGCAAGAGCTGCAGGCTTTAATCTTTTACCATTACAGCAGCTACATGGTGTAATTTCCATATAGTTCTCATATTCTTTTTTCATATTCTCTGAGGCTATTTCTCTATAACGTCTTCTCACGTTTTCTAAAATACCCTCAAATACAATATCGTAAACACCTTCGCCTCGCTGTCCCTTATAATATACCTTTACAGACTTTCCATCTGTTCCATAAAACAATATCTTCTTAACCTTAGGAGTGAGCTTTTCAAAAGGTGTATCCAGACTAAATTTATACTTCTCTGCAAGTGCAGTAAGAACTGAACCTGTAAAGCTTTTAGGATTGGTAGATGACTGCCATCCCGGTACTACTATGGCCCCTTCTGATATACTAAGACTTTCATCCGGAATTATAAGCCTTGGATCAAACTCCATCTTTATACCTATACCGGCACACTCCGGACAGGCACCAAATGGATTATTGAAGGAAAAGCTTCTAGGCTCAATCTCATCTATGCTTATACCACAGTCAGGACAGGCGAAATTCTGGCTAAAGCTTAAAGTCTCTCCATCCTTAATTTCTATTTTTACTATTCCATTACCAAGCTTTAAAGCGGTCTCCAATGAATCAACCAGTCTGGTACGCACATTATCACGAATTATCAGACGGTCAATCATTATATCAATATTATGCTTTTTATTCTTCTCAAGCTTTATCTCTTCACTAAGCTCGTAAACCTCTCCGTCTACTACAGCACGCACATATCCTGCCTTAGCAGCACTTTCAAAAACCTTTGTATGCTCGCCTTTACGGCCACGAACTATAGGAGCAAGCACTGAAAAACGAACTCCTTCTCCCAGCTCCAATATATCATCCGTAATCATATCTACGGTGTTCTTTTTAATCACTTTACCACAATTAGGGCAGTGCACTGTACCGGCCCTTGCGTAAAGAAGTCTGAAATAATCATAAATCTCAGTTACTGTACCAACTGTAGAACGAGGGTTATGATTAGTGGATTTCTGATCTATACTTATAGCTGGTGGAAGTCCCTCGATGCTTTCTACATCAGGCTTTTCCATCTGACCAAGGAACTGTCTTGCATAGGAAGATAAAGATTCCATATATCTTCTCTGTCCTTCTGCATATATGGTATCAAATGCAAGACTTGACTTACCGGAACCACTTAAGCCCGTAAGTACTACAAATTCGTCTCTTGGTATCTCGATGTCAATGTTTTTCAGATTGTTTTCATTGGCACCCTTTATCTTGATAAATTTCTTCATAATGATTCGTTAACCTTATCCTTAAACCATGAAATAAACTCTTCATATCCTTCATTTGTTCTGGAGGATAATCTAAATACCTTTGATTTTGGATTACGATCCAGGGTATCATTCTCAACTCTCATATCGTCAAAATCAAAGTACTCCTTCATATCGTACTTGTGCATAATTAAACTGTCTGAAGTAGCAAACATAAGAGGATACTTTGCAACCTTATCATCTCCCTCAGGAACACTTAAAAGCGCAACTCTAAAATTCTCTCCTATGTTAAACTCAGCAGGACATACGAGATTACCTATATTCTCTACGAAAAGAATATCTATATTATCCAAATCAAACATAGGTAAAATATGCTCTATACTCATAGCCTCTATATGACATGCTCCATTAGTCTGAAGCTGTACAACTGGGATCCCAAGTTTATCTATCTTTTCTGCATCTATGGTATCTGTTATATCACCTTCAATTACACCAATCTTATATTCATCCTTTAATTCTTCTATAAGTCGTGTAATAAAACTGGTCTTACCCGCTCCTGGTGATCCCATAACATTAACTATACAAACCTTCTTTTCAGAAGTTAATTTTTTAATCTTATCACTAACGTCGTCATTCCATTCCATAACCTGTTTTACTACTTTGATTTCCTTTGACATAATTACCTCCAAATCTGATACAATCAGTTTAATAGTCAATTTATAATTATACATCAGTTTTCAATTAATAGTCAATTGCAAACCTTAATATCTCTTATATTCTCGTAGGAAATCTTAAGCTCCTTTGCTCTCTCCTTAAGAAACACGTTATGGCCTTCTTTAACTAAGCCTTCACCTCCCATCTCATATATATCATCTGCATCAACAATTATATATCCAAAGTTTGAATTAATTTCCTCTAATCTACCTATAATACTCTTATATTCTCGATCTATATAGCAGCTAACCTCTATAACATCTCCCTTCTTAGCATCCTTTAACTCTTCATTAATCTCAAAAACATCCTCTTCTGAAAGCACCACCCTCTCTCTTTTATTATATTTCTCAACATTTGCCATCTCTATAGCTTTATCAAAGCCCGAAAGTGCAGCAAAGGGCATAAACTGCTTAGCTCTTTTAGCTCTATCCATGGGAATATGTCTCTTCATTACTTTTTGTGACCTCCAATCTGCATATTTCTGTCTCGCATGGTAGCTTTTTCCTGGAGGTTCATGCCTCTTAAAACTGCATTCTTCCCATACTTTCCCTTAAGGTATATAACCGCCTCCTTTAGATTCTGCTCCTTCTCTCTTTTCTCATAATCCGTAAAAAGGTTATACTGCTCATAAACCTTTCTCTTAAGATCATTAAATGAAATACTGATGCGGCGTATGGGTACATCTCTTAGGGCGATATCCTCATAGATACCGGTCATACAGGGAAATATAACATCCAGACTTCCCGTATGAAAACCTATATTACACGAACCTCTGGAAACTCCAATTCCTGCGCTTCTGGAGTATCCCACACTAAGACTTATATTATCTGTCATAAACCCTGCCTTAATCATCCTAAGACAAAGATTATCTGTCATCTCCTTAACTATTATAAGAGCTTCTTCAAAGCTGTAATCGCTAAATAAAACCTGCCCTGAGGAAAGACTGTTAGACTTAGGCCTATAATTCTTAATATCCTGCATGGTGGTAGTCTCCCTGCCCCAGGCATGGTCAATCATAAGCTCTGCATCTATGCCAAACATCCTATATAAAACCTCACTGTCAGCCTTTGCAATATCTCTCATGGTAAATATACCTATGTTAGCAAGCTTACTTGCTGTACGACCTCCTATCATCCAGAAATCATCCAGGGGTTGATGATTCCAAAGCTTTAAAATGTAGCTGTTTTCAGTAAGCTCTCCTATATGAGAATCGTCATGCTTTGCAATTATATCCATGGCAATCTTAGCCAGATAAAGATTAGTACCTACGCCTGCCGTAGCTGTAATCCCTGTCTCCTTATAAACCTTATCCATTATCTTAACAGCAAGCTCTCTGGCACTTAATCCATACATGGAAAGGTAATGTGTAACATCCATAAACACTTCATCTATAGAATAGGGATGGATATCATCGCTTGAAACAAATTGTAAATAAACCGAATAAATCTTAGTCGAGTAATCGATATAGAGCTGCATCCTGGGTGGAGCCATAATATAATCGATATTCTTCGGTATCTCAAAAACCCGGCATCTGTTCTTTACTCCGAGCTTTTTGAGAGCAGGCGATACCGCAAGACAAATGGTCTTATCCGTCCTTTCCGGATCGGCTACTACTAACTTCGCGCTTAATGCATCAAGGCCTCTTTCAACGCATTCAACGGAAGCATAAAAAGACTTAAGATCAATGGCAATGTACTGCCTCTTCACTCTAGCCTCCTTTCTCCCCCAAGAAAAGCAAATCACTAAAATCGAACTTGTGTTCGTTTTAGAGTAGTATACTCTCATCCCATTTCACTGTCAAGACCAAAAATAATATTCGGCATTTTCAACAAAAAAATTAAAGGGCAATTGTGCGGTTTTTACAAAATTTTCAAATTGGAAAATTTCTGCTTTACTTTAGGGTTTTTGCGGTGCTATTATTTACTCATGAATTAATTCAATTTTCTATTTATAACTTTTTTTGAAGATCTTTTTATAAGTATTTTATAAGAATATTTGTAAGACTTTTCTAAAAAAATTTATACTCGATTAAACAGATCTGTTTTATCTTTTCCAACTAAATTTTAATTGCTATATATAAATTATTTATATCGTATAACATTTTGGAGGTGGTCATTATTAATATTGCATTTTGGAGTAAGATAAAAGAAAAGGCATGTGTAAGCTCTAATATGGCTGTTTGTGCAGCTATGCTTAATTCAGTATATGGTAAGCATATTTCTCTTTTGGAAAATCATTTTAATCCCAGAAATGTAGGGAATTATTTTCTCCCTCCGGAGAAAATTAATGCCTTATATGAGAAGGGAAAATACTGCAGTAAATATGGAATAGAATACCTCATTCGAAACCTTTATACCGACTGTACCGATGACAGTACATTTGACGAATCTTCGGTTTCAGTTTCTAATTCAGGACTGTATTATTTTCCACAAAGTTATCTGGTAAATAAAGAGATTTTTGACTACGAATTTAACATCGTTATGGATAAACTCTATATGTATCTCGAGAACCGTTCTTATGCTGTATTCACAGACACAGAATCCTCTTCTAATATTACAACTAATAAAATTCTTTCTACTGCTGATTTGGTGGTAGTATGCATAGATCAAAGCTTTGCAGATATATTTGATTATCTGGACACCTATTCCTCTCTTACCTATAAATCCATTTTTTTGGTGGGTAAGTATGACCCTGAAAATCATCCGAACCTTGAGGAAATTACCCATGTATTAAAGGTTCCGGAGAGGTATATAGGTCTTGTTCCTTATGATCATGAATTTGAGCGAAGCATTAAAAAAGGAGAACTAATGCGTTTTGTAGTACAAAACAACATTAACTCTCCTATTCCTGAAACTCGTTATTTTATAAAAGAAATGAGGCGAACTGCCGCTATTCTTTACGATAAAATCGAATATATTAAAGCTGCTAAAACTGCTAAAACTGTTTCACAAGCTTATACTATCTGAACCTTAAGCATATTAGTGGTTCCGGATACACCGATTGGAACGCCTGAGGTCATAACTGTAACATCTCCGCTTTCCACAAGTCCGCATTTTTTAGCTTCATCTATGGCATAGTTGAAAAGCTCCAGTACGTCGTCCTTTTCTTCAACCATAATAGGAGTTACGCCCCAGTTAAGACTTAACTGTCTGTAGGCCTTTTCACTTGTGGTACAGCCGATAATCATGCAGGCCGGTTTATATTTGGATACCATTCTTGCGCTTCTTCCTGACTCAGTAACGGATACGATAGCCTTGGCATTAAGGTCTAAAGCTGTAGTACAGGTAGCGTGACAGATAGCATCTGTTACATCAGGGTTAGCTTCTCTGTCTGTGCCGAAAAATCTCTTAACGTAATTAATATCGTGCTCAGTTTTTTCAGCTATCATATGCATAACCTTTACTGCCTTTATAGGGAACTTTCCGCTTGCGGTTTCACCTGAAAGCATGATTGCACTGGTTCCATCATAGATTGCATTTGCTACGTCTGCAGTTTCTGCTCTTGTAGGTCTTGGATTATTCATCATGGAATCCAACATCTGAGTAGCTATAATTACAGGCTTTCCGGCATTACAAACCTTGCTGATAATATGCTTCTGAAGAATAGGTACTTCCTCTAATGGAAGCTCTACACCCATGTCTCCTCTGGCAACCATTATACCGTCAGCAACCTCTGTAATTTCGTCTATGTTATTAATTCCTTCGTGATTTTCAATCTTTGCAATAACCTTTATATCCTCGCCGCCGTGCTCTGAAAGAAGCCATTTCATCTGCTTAATGTCATCGGCACATCTGGTAAAGGATGCAGCTATATAATCAACGTCATTCTCTATACCAAAGATAATGTCCTTTCTGTCCTTTTCACTCATGAAAGGCATTTTCACGGATACTCCAGGGAGATTTACGCCCTTTTTATCTGAGATAGGTCCTGAATTTTCTACGGTACAGATAATGTCGCCATTTTTAATGCTATCAACTGTAAGCTCTACAAGTCCGTCATCTATAAGAATTGTATCGCCACATTTTAAATCGCTGGCAAGCTTTTTATAGGTAATACTTACAATGGTTTCATCTCCCTCCACATCACGAGGTGTAAGGGTGAATTTCTGACCTTTTTTAAGGTTTACCTTTTTATCCTTAAAGTTGCAAATTCTGATTTCAGGGCCCTTAGTATCAAGAAGAGTTGCAACAGGAATGTCAAGCTTTTCTCTAAGCTTTTTGATAGTATCCATCTTAGCTTTATGCTCTTCATAATTACCATGAGAAAAGTTAAGTCTGGCAACATTCATGCCTTCCTTCATAAGCTTCTCAAGTACTTCTGGGGATTCACTTGCTGGTCCTATGGTACATATTATTTTTGTCTTTCTCATAATTCCTCCATCTATAAAAATTATAATTATTACTTCATGTATTTTACGATTTTTCCCCTAATTCTTTGAATCGCATTATCCACAGATTTTGCCGGCTTCTCCACTTTTTCAGCAATTTCTCTGTAGTTTAACCCCTGTCTTAAATATTTAAAAACCTGCTTTTCAAATTCACTAAACTTTGCAACAACTTCAGGCGGAATTAAATCCGTATTAGCTTCTACATATTTCTGCTCCGGATTCTGACTGCTGTCTTCGATATCCTCAATTCCCATATTAGAATTATCTCCGTCGCTGTTATCCGGATTAAGTGAAATGTAGCTGTTTAAAAAACTATTATTTTTTCCTGCAGCCTTCTCGATTGCATTGTAAAGCTTATTGCGTATACAGGTGGATGCAAAGGTTCTAAATGTAGCATTTTTCTCAGGATTATATTTAAATATAGCGAGGAAAAGTCCTATCATTCCCTCCTGAATTAAATCATCCTTTTCTGCACCCTGAATATAAAGATTTCGCACAAAATAATTAACTATATATTTGTATTTATTCAAAAGATAATTGACAGCTTCCTCATCATTATCCTTCGCCCTCAAAATATATTCGTTATCCATATCTTTAATTGTATCTGTATTTATATTCTTTTTCATTGCACCCCCGATATATAAAAAACTACTTTTTGATACAAACCCTAAGTAATTTTAAGCATTAGCCATTCAAACGCTGTCTTAAAATTTCATAGGACAATACACCCATTGCAACAGACGCATTTAATGAATCGATATCACCCTTCATAGGAATCTTTGCGGTGAAATCACATTTTTCTCTAACCAGTCTGCTTACGCCTTCCCCCTCATTGCCTATTACAAGGCCGATTGGACCCTTCAAATCCAAATCATACATAGGCGCTCCGCTCATGTCCGCACAAACAAACCAAAGTCCCTCTTTTTTAAGTTCTTCAATGGTTCTTGAAATGTTTGTAACCTTGGCAACCGGTGTATAATTAATGGCCCCTGCCGAAGCCTTAACAACTACTGATGTAAGGCCCACTGCATTTCTCTTTGGAACAATTACTCCGTGAGCTCCCACAAGATTGGTAGTTCTTATAATGGAACCCAAGTTATGAGGATCAACTATTCCATCGCAAATAATTACAAATGGAGGCTCATCCTTTTTCCTTGCATTTTCCAAAATGTCCTCTACCTCACTGTACTCATAAGCTGATACCCTGGCAATTAAGCCCTGGTGCTTTCCCGTAGCACTCATGTGATCAAGTCTTACCTTGTCAGTAAATGTAACGATGGTATCATTTTTCTTAGCTTCTCTAAGTACACTTTGCACCGCAGGAGTATTGGCATCCTTTAGCACATATAATTTATCAACTGTCTTTCCTGAACGAAAGGCCTCGATAATGGCATTTTTCCCTTCGATCAAATTCTCATCGATCTCTTTATTTTTAAAATCTCTATCCTTAAAATCCTTCACTTTAACCTCTTAATTTTTAAAATCTTAATTTCTATACTCTTAAACCTGTAATCAAGGCGTAATTTCAAGCTTATCAAATGCATATTTTACAAGCTCATATATTCTCTCTTCTTTACCTGTGAGATATAGGTAGCCTATCAATGCTTCAAAACCCGTTGCATTTCTGTAATCGTGCACCGACGCATTTTTCGCAATGGTCTGACTCTTGGCATTTCTGCCGCGTTTGTAGACATCAGCTTCCTCAGCCGTAAGTATCTCTTCTATACATTTGACCATCTCACACTGGGTATGGGCCTTTACAAGACTGCTGGACTTTTTGTTCAGCATATTCACCCTTTTGTCGCTCTCGGCAATTACTAAGCTTCTAACCACTACCTCATACACGGAATCGCCTATATAAGCCAGGGTCAGGGATGAATACCTGTCAGCAGGCAGGGCGTTTTTTCCAAATGTATCTAATATCGACTTATTCATGATGTTCCCCATTTCTAAACATTTTAAATATTATAAATATTTCCAAATATTTCAAACATTTCCAAATGCTTTTAATATTTCAAACATTTCTTCCGGGTTAATCCCGACCTGAAAATAGGGATACCACGAGTCCTATAATAAATACAATTATAAGTATCGGTATAACTATCTGAACCATAGCTTTTACTATAAGTATGGCAACTGCAACTACCACAGCCATTGCAAGTATTACTATAGTCCAAAATTTAATTTTCTCCCAGAGAGTCATTTCTTCTCTGTCTAAAAACATTTTTAAAAACAGTTCCATGCCACTGGCACTTTTTTTCTTTCCGCTCTCTTCACTTTCGGAAGAACTATTAGAATAGCTTTCCTCAGATGAAGTATAGAAAGTATGAGGTCTTCCGCCGTCGCCTTCACCGGAATCAATGATGGAGCGGGCGATAAGTCTTGGATCTCCAAGTTCATTTATAACCTCTTCATCGCTCTTACCGGAATTATTAAAATAATCCTCATAGTAGCGAATGTTATCTTCTATCTCGCTGTCTGAAATGTTACCGCTAAGAGCCTGTCTTAACTCATTTAAAAATTCGTATCTTGTCATAAAAACCTCATTTTATATTTTTATATGCTATATTAAACTACACCCTTTTGTAAAATGATATTGGCATACAATGCACTTTCACCTGTGGCAATTATAGCATAAGCCTTTTTAGACTCCTCGTAGAACTTGAATCTTTCAATGGTTCCGATGGCGTCCTTTCCTCTTTCGTCATGCTTACTAACTACCTTTTCATACTCATCCCAAATAGGAGTTTCTACTGTATCACCAGGCATAACCTCCATAAGATTTACAGGCTTCTCCACATAGGTATCCAGTGGAAATACTGTAAGAATGGCATCGAGAATCTCAGGCACATTATGTCCATCCATTCTGATAACATAAGCATCCTTTCCCATGGACTCTGCAGGGAAGTTGCCGTCTCCTATAACTATTCTGTCGCTGTGACCCATTTCACAGAGAATCTTAAGTAACTCAGGTGATAATATCTTTGGTATTCCTTTTAACATATTTGTCTCCAATCCGGAATCTAAGGGTTTGTAATCCTTAGCACTCCTAATTAAATTAAAACCATGCCGCATTCGCAATGCGCTCTGCCCTTGATTATACCATTTATTACCCAATGATTAAAGGCTAAATTTGCTATATTTCCCATTTTATGTTATCGTAGTGTCTGTTATTAAGAATTATGGTTATTATTCATCATAATTATATTTATTGTGCGGATTACAAGTAAATATTTGTGATATTATGTATGATATATTAATCATAAAGGAAAGGAGACATGATTTATGTGGGCTTATGAAAAAGTGTTTTACCAGATATATCCTTTAGGTTTTTGTGGCGCTCCATTTGAAAATGATGGTATCCAGACACACAACATTCTTAAGGTTTTGGATTGGATAGAGCATATGAAGAAGCTGGGAATTGATGCAGTATATTTTTCTCCTCTATTTGAATCCGACACTCATGGATATAATACAAGAGACTATAGAAAAATCGATACTCGTATCGGAACTAATGAGGATTTTAAAAAGGTATGTGAGAAGCTGCATGAGGCCGATATTAAGGTGGTTTTAGACGGAGTATTTAACCACGTTGGAAGAGGCTTTTTCGGCTTTAAGGACGTGCAGGAAAAGAAATGGGATTCAGAATATAAGGATTGGTTCTACCTAAGCTTTGACGGTAATTCTAATTATAACGACGGCTTTTGGTACGAGGGCTGGGAAGGTAATTTCGACCTTGTAAAATTAAATCTTTCAAATGAGGCTGTTGTAAATTACCTTTTGGAAAGCGTTAAATTCTGGATTGACGAATTTGACATTGATGGATTAAGACTTGATGTAGCTTATATGGTTGACAGAAACTTCCTTAAGAGACTTAGAAGCGCCTGTGATTCATGGAAGGATGAATTCTTCTTGGAGGGTGAAATGCTCCATGGAGATTATAAGCAGATAATGAATGATGAAATGTGCCACAGCACTACTAACTATGAGTGCTACAAGGGTATTCATTCTGCACTTAACAGTATGAATCTTTTTGAAATCGGCCATTCACTTTTAAGACAGTTTGGACCTGAACCTTGGACTCTCTATAAGGGACTCCATATGATTTCATTTGTGGATAACCACGATGTATCAAGGATTGCAAGCATTTTAAATAATGAGAAGCATCTTCCACTTGCCTATGCATTAATTTACGGAATGCCTGGTATTCCAAGAGTTTATTACGGAAGTGAGTGGGGTGTAAAGGGCGATAAGAGCGAGGGTGATCCTGCCTTAAGACCTTCATTTGAAAAACCTGAATGGACCGAGCTTACTGAATTTATCGCAGGACTTTCAAATGCAAGACACAAGTCCAAAGCTCTTTCTTACGGTGATTATAAGTCTCTGGTTCTCACTAATCAGCAGATGATTTTTGAAAGAGAATGTGAAGATGACAGAGCTATCGTAGCTATAAATGCTTCTGACTGCGAATATACAGCTGACTTTAATGCAAGAGCCGGAATGGGTATCGACCTTATAACAGGGGAAAAGATTGATTTTGGCGGAGGCCTTACAATCCCTGCATATACAGCTTATATCATTCAGACAGAAAGATAAATTTAAGAAATCAAAATGAAATATAAACTATATATTATCCAGGCCAAAAGATAAGCTTAAGCTAATAAAACAGTCTAAGAATAAATTACATTTATAAACAAACAGAGAGGATACTGCATTTATCTGCAATATCCTCTCTTTATTTACATAATAAAGGATTTCTCCCTTAAGCTCTTACTTAAGTTATACTTTTTTTCTTAGTATAATTATTTAAATTTCTTGTAAGAAGTTTTCTTAAGCTTCTTCTTATTAGCTTTAACAGCCTTCCCCTTAACCTTAATCTTCTTCTTACATCCCTTAAATGCATTCTTCTTAACTGATTTAAGCTTAGCCTTAAGAGTTAATACACTAAGCTTCTTACACTTATTAAATGCAAGTGCAGGAATCTTATTAATGTTCTTGTTAAGAGTAATCTTCTTAGCCTTAGCATTCTTAAATGCCTTCTTACCGATTGTCTTAACTGTATATTTCTTACCATTCTTCTTTACAGTTACAGGAACAGCCAAAGACTTAGCCTTAAGACCCTTCTTGGTAAGTCCTGATACGCATACAACTCCATTACCGGAAGTAGCCTGCTTAGTAACCTTATACTTAAATTTACCATTTGTGAAGTTCTTCACATTAACAGAATCAGCTGTTGGAACAGCACTTCCTGTAGGTACTGCACTACTTGTAGGTACTGTGCTCTCACTTGGAGCAGGAATATGAGCTACTTCTTCATTTGGAACGATTGCTCCCTCAGGTACGTTAGAGGTATCATCTCTCTTAAATCTAACTGTAATACTTGAGCCTGATACAATACCTGTAACTAACTGAGCATCCTCATCAACCTCTTCTTCCTCTTCGCCCTCTGGAATAGCCTCAGGATCAACATATGTTCCATCTGCAATATCATCTAAGGCATCTGAAATACCATGAATATCAAATGTAATTCTGATACTGCTCTTAGGTAAATCAACCTTTTCTTTATTGTTTTTCTTACCCATTGGTAAAGCCCAAATATCTGTCAATTCTCCTGCCCATTCATTTATAAGCATAAATGTATAGTACTTAGAATCAGTCTTAACACATTCAGAAAGATCATAAGGACTTTCGTTATATAATTCTCCATCTAAGTAAACACTTACATTATCAATTGTAACATCAGGATATTTTGCAACTGCTATATCAGTTGAAATACCAAGCATGTTAAACTTATTAGCTGCAGTTAAATCGATACCATCGATATAAACCTCATAGCTACCATCATTTTCTGCAAGATGAACATCCTGAACCTTAGTAGTTTCAGCTGTTACCTCATTACCATTAGCCTTGATGTAATTCCATGTATACTGATCAGCCTTTAATGAACGAAGTGGAATATAAGCATCTCTATAATCCCAGGTTGTAGTCTGATAGAAGCAATATCCATGCATCTTAATTCCATTTTCATTCTTATCCCAAAGCTCTGAATCAATATAATCCGGAAGATAACTTGCTGTACCAGAACCAGATCCTCCCTGACCACCTGTAAGGTTATCAGTTGTGTATGCAACATTAGTTTCATTTACACCATTAAAGAGGTCTGCCATATCCTTATAGTTAATATCTGCTTTAGTTCTGTCGAAGTTAGCTCCGGTATCCCAGATTACAGGACAAGCATGATAATCAACTGCAAGCTCAAATATATCATGATACCACTGAGTAACACTTCCTGATACAGAACCAGGCTCACAAACACCACACTCACCAAGAACGATACCATAACCCTGATCTCTAAACTTATCAAGTAAAGCGAACCAGTCTGCGTTCTTCTTCTGATCTCCAACAGTGTATGAACCTGAACCTAAACAGAATCCACCAGGAGTATAGAAATGAACTGAAAGAAGAAGCTTCTTAATGCCATTCTCCTCCTTAGGATCAGTTGGCATAACAAATCTTTCACTACTAACTTCCTCATCCTCTACTGATTCATCAGGAAGATCTGCAGTTGCACTAAAATCTGTATTATAACCAGGAATCATGAGGAATCTCTTCTCATTGTTACCACCTGTGCTACGAACTATATCAACAAATTTCTGGTTAATCTTATTAACTGTCTCATATAATTCATCAGTTGTCATGCAACCACCACAAACCGGATTTTCTTCAGCTGAAGCATTTGCAGGACGACAATATCCCTTGTAGATTCCTTCCTTAACGATAGAATCATTAAGTCTGTCACCAAGCTCCTCATTAGCACCTTCAAAAATAAGATGATCTGAGTAGTCTTTAAATCTTTCGCTTATCTGTGTCCAATAAGACTCATATCTCTTCCAAGCCTCAGCTCTCATTTCTTCATCAGGCACCTTATCGCCATTCTCATCATATTTGGCAGAACCAAATCCGCCCCACCACTGGTTATCCCAGTGATCATTAATAATTACATACATACCATTATCAAGAGCATAGTTAACAACCTCTTCTACTCTGTCAAAAAGCTCTGTACGAATCTTATAATTACCATCGTCGATATCACCATTAGACCAACCTACAGGAATTCTTAAGGTGTTAATACCGAACTCATGAAGCTTATTAATATAAGCTCTTGTAGTCTGAGGCTGTCCCCAACTACTCTCATAATCATAACCTGACTTGCCTTCCTTCTCACCAGGAAGAATGGTTGCCTCAAAGGTATTACCAAGGTTAATACCAAGGCCCATCTCGTTACTTACAAGATCCTGTGAGGTTAAGTCTGCACGAACTGAGCCATTGTCATAGATACCAAACTTTGAACCATCGGTCATAGTTACATAACGTGTCCAATTGTACTCATCAGCCTTAGCCTTTTTCTCACTTGAAAAAGGAACAGCTAAAGATGCCACCATTGCAACGCTAAGTACGCTGGCAACAGCTTTCTTAAACTTTTTTAAATGCATATGAATCTCTCCTTTTTAAAAATATATAATACACCAGTTTTTTAAAGATTGCCCCAAAATACCTCCTATTTTAATTTAAATGATTAAAACCCCCGAATTTTTAAAAGAGAAAAACTGTTTTTTACACAAAAAAAATATTGCCAGTTTTTCAAGCTTCAAAACATTTATAAATATAAAATATTCCGAATCAATCTTCTCAACTGACAATATTATATCAACTATATTAAAAATAATAAACTACTTTTACTAAAAATTTACATTAAATTTTTGTAATAACTTTTATCGAATTTTGACACATTTTTTATCAATTAATGCATCATTATTCTAAGGTTTTTCTAAGGTTTTTTAAGCGTTTTTTACGCTTTCATAAGCATTATGAACCTCTCTTGAAACTGCCATGGCAAGAGCTCCAGGTCCGATATGACAAGCGATTGAAAGTGAAAGCGGAGATACTAAAACTTCCTTAGTTCCAAAATGCTCTTTAATCTTCTCTGCAAATTCATCTGCAAGCTCATAATTAGCAGTATGGGCAACACAAAAATGAAGATTATCCCTGTTAGCACTGGTTCCAAATCTATTTTCTATATCTCTGTCAATTGCGCCAAGCATCTTAGCTTCTGCCTGCTTAGAAGTTCTTGCTATGGTAAAGGCATCTAACTTCTCTCCCTGAATCTGAAGTACCGGCTTTAATCTAAGGGCTGATCCAATAGCTGCAGCTGCAGGTGTAATTCTTCCACCCTTCTTTAAGTACTTAAGTGTATCTAACTTAATGTAAATACTTGATTCAAATTTGACAGCCTCTAATATTTCCTTTATCTCCTTGGCAGACTTACCTTCATTAGCAAGCTCCACTGCATCAAGAGCACTTCTAAACTGAGTAACTGATATTCTCTGATTATCTACTACCTGAACCTTGCCATCATAGTCATCTGCTATAGCAAGGGCAGTACTTGTAGAACCTGACAATCCACTTGACATAGGAATATAAACTATCTCATCATACTCCTTAAGCTCCTCCTCCCAACAAGCCTGTACATCAGGGATAGTAGGCTGAGAAGTAGAAATGTCAACATCTGATTTTAATCTCTCATAAAACTCATCCTGAGTGAGAGTAATATTTTCAAAATATGTTTTTCCATCAATAAGAAATGGCATTGGAAGAACCTTAATTCCGTACTTATCTCCTTCTTCCTTTGTCATACCACTATTACTGTCAGTTATAACCTTTACCTTCACTTTTTTTCTCCATTCTAAATTCGACAATCAAAATGCTTTTTACATAGCATTCACACAATGATTTCATTATAATATTATTTTTTCACATCATGTCACACGAATGACGCCTAATGAAGTATACATTTTTCAACAAGGGAATGTCAAACCCTCTTAGATACTATAAAAAAACTTCATTCGAGTTTTTAAACACTTTTTTATCTATACTTAAAAACTACATGCATAATCTGCCTATAAAAGCTTATAAATGCATTTGTATATGTGTTAAATAAGCTTATAAACATGCTTATAAATATGCTTGACAAAAAGTTCTTTAATGATATAATGTTAGCTGTGGGTAACATTTACATTTGAATTATATGCATATTTTCTTATGGTATGCATATTTTTTCAATTCATTTGTTAGCTATACCTAACATATTTTACATGGTCATTTTGTTTTTGCATTCGATTATTTGAATGTAACGCATTGATAATCAAATGATAATCTTTCGGCATCATCTGTCCTTCCTCGGTTATCATTTGATTATCATATTCATTTAAAAATCACTAATTATTATTTTGATAAATTATTAATCATTACTAATTACTAATTACTAATTTACTAATTGACAACAAAGAAAGGAAGTATTAAAAATGCCTGATAAATTTTTAGTAGAACAATGTGCTCCCACCCTGGCAGGCTTAAAAACCGGAAGCATGTTCATTATTAGAAATGAATCAAATGCAGACGCCGACAGAGAAATTATTAACTTGAATAAGCTTCTTTCAACTAAAGGTTTAAGAGCGATTTCCCTAAACAGAACCGACTCCTACACCCTTATATACATCTATCGTCCCGACTTTTTAAAGCGTGACTTAAATGAACCTGAGGCCAGGGAAATCTTAAAGGACTTAGGCTATGACAATGAGAGCATATCAAAATGCATCTTAAAGCTCACCAAAAGATTTTCAGAGGAAAATGAATTTCCACATGAAATCGGTCTTTTCTTAGGCTATCCTCCCTTTGATGTGAAATGCTTTTTAACACATCCTGATGAGGGTGTCAAATGTGTAGGCACCTGGAAGGTTTATAGTGATGAGAAAAAGGCTGAATCCACATTTTTCAAATTCAAAAAATGTACAGAGGTTTACAAAAGGCTTATCGACGAGGGAAGGCCTTTAAATAAAATGATTGTAAAAACCTTATAATCAATAATTAATAATTCATGATTTTATTGCTGTTTAACAGCTTTAAATAAAATAAATACACCATAGGAGGGTTAACATGAGTAAAGTAGCAGTAGTTTATTGGAGCGGAACCGGTAACACAAAGATGATGGCTGACGCTGTTGAAGAGGGTGCAAAGAGTGCAGGAGCTGAGGTAACTGTATTTGAAGCAGCTGATTTTTCTGATTCAGACGTTAACGGTTTTGACGGTATCGCATTTGGCTGTCCTGCAATGGGCGCTGAGGTTCTTGAGGAAACAGAATTCGATCCAATGTTCACTTCAGTTGAAGGTGCACTTGCAGGAAAGAAAATCGCATTATTCGGTTCTTACGGATGGGGCGACGGTCAGTGGATGAGAGACTGGGAAGAGCGTTGTGAGGGCACTGGTGCAAGTCTTGTAACCGAAAGCGTTATGGCTAACAATGAGCCTGGTGCAGATGAACTTAGCGCATGTTCAGCACTTGGTGCAGCACTTGCTTAACTTGCTTTAAGAATTAATTTCTTTTACTGACATTTATTATAAAATAACAATTCCATTTTATTTTGTATATTTGGTATCTCGAAAATAGCTTACAGTTCAATTGCTGTAAGCTATTTTTATGCTGTAGTTTAATACATTTTTTGTAGTTTTTTACTATCTTTTTTGGGGTAAAATACCCTTGTTAGTAAACTTGGTATGTGCTATAATTCATATAACATACTTGCGGATTTATAAATAAATATTAGTTATGGAGGAATTATATGAGACAGTTTCAGTATAAGGTTGAAAACCTTAACACTTTTACAAAAGATATATCTAAACTGAGTCAATGGTGCGAGGGGATTGTTAGTTCTAATATAGTCTTTCAGATTTTTACAGAGACCATCGACGAAGAGGAAATAAATAATATTGTAGATATTATTACCAATAAATTTCCATATGCAAAATATATGGGTTGTTCCACTAACGGAAACATTTGTCAGGGTAATTTTGCAGGTTCTAAAACCTGTGTAATCTGTACAATATACGAGTATCAGTCCACTAAAATAGACATACTTGAGTGTAGTCTTACCCAGGAAAATATAAAGGATGTTACCGACAGCATTATAGATGCCGTTAATGAACGTCCATGGGTTAAGGCCATCGAATTGCTTCTTACCATAAGAGGAGTTTCCATGTCGGACTTTTGCGATAATCTCTCTGAATTAAGAGATGGCGTTGCAGTCTTTGGTGGCGGCGCATTTGCCCCTGACATTAACTCACTTGATGCCTGCGTATTTTCCAGTAGCGGCACCTATTCCAATCACGGAATTGTATATGCTCTCATTGGTGGCGATGACTTCTTTGTAGACACCATGCATATCACCGGTTGGAAGCCTCTTGGAAGAAATCTCTTAGTTACCAAGGCTAAGAACAGCATTCTCTATGAGTTAGATCACAAGCCTTCTTACGATGTTTATTATAAATATTTAAATATCGGAAATGATGAGAATTTCTTTACTAACACTTTGGAATTCCCATTTTTCTATGAGCACAATGGACTGAACATTTTAAGAGCTCCTACCTCAAGTAATCCTGACGGTTCTCTTAATATGACAGCCGACATGGATGAAAATGTATATGCCCGCATGGCCTATGGTGATCCTTGGACCATCCTTGACAATGTTAAGAAAAAGGCTCAGCGAATTAATACCTTTAATCCTGAGGTTATAAGAGTTTTCTCCTGTGCAGCCAGAAGAACCTTCTGGGGTGATAAGGAGGTAGGTAAGGAAACTCTTCCTTTCCAGGCCATAGCGTCCACCTCAGGTTTCTATACCTCCGGTGAGTTTTTAAGAACTGATAAATCCGTTAACCAGCACAATGTTACTCTGGTAGTGGCAGCTCTTAAAGAGGGTGAATCCTATAATTACAATGAATTTGATTTTGAGGTTGAGGATGATATTTTCTCAGGTAAGGTTTCCATGATTAACCGCCTCGCTACATTTATCGAGGCTGCTACAGAGGAGCTTGAAGAAGCTAATAAGAAGCTTGAACTGGCTGCCATCTCAGATGGTCTTACAAAGCTTCTAAACCGTAAGGAAATACAACACAGAATCACTCATTCCATCAAGAAGCTTAATGATGATTATGATGGTAATGTATCTCTTATTATGATGGATATCGATGATTTCAAGAAGGTAAATGACACCTACGGTCATAAGGAAGGTGATATAGTTCTTATAGAGCTTTCCAATATGCTTAGAGACGTAGCAGAGCATGAAGCCACCTGCGGCATGGCCGGCAGATGGGGCGGCGAAGAATTTATGCTTCTTTTAAATGACTGCAACAAGGATGAAGCTACAAGAATCGCCGAGGTTATAAGACAACGCTTTAAGGATATGAATTTTGAAAAATCCGGTAGTCACACCATAAGCTTAGGTGTTACAGAAGCTATAGCCGGCGAAGATCCTGATACAACCTGTATAAGAGTTGACAGCGCACTTTACGACGCAAAGCATGCAGGTAAGGACAAGGTAATTGTGGTTTAAGAAATACTTTTTAATACAAACAATAAAAAGGCTGATATATTTTATCTATCCGATAAAGCATATCAGCCTTTATTAATTACATTTTTACTGTTTTATTTTTAGTATTTTATTCTAATATTTCACTTAGCTAATATATCGCCAAGCTAATTACATGCTCTCAACCATCTCTTTAACCTTAGCACCGGTCTCATCAGATTTCTTCTTAGCATCCTCTAAGCTCTCTCCTACTACTCCATAGTAGAACTTAATCTTTGGCTCAGTTCCTGAAGGTCTTACGCACATCCATGCATTGTCTGACATATCATAATATAAAACGTTAGAACCAGGTAAACCGGTTGATGTTGTAGCACCTGTCTCAACATCCACAACAGTGTCATTATCATAATCTCTAACAGAAAGAACCTTATAACCGTTAATCTCCTTTGGAGGATTCTTTCTAAGATTATCCATAATAGCTGAAATTTTCTCTAATCCTGTGATACCCTTCATCTCTATAGACTGAACTGCATCTGTATAATAGCCATATTTCTCATACATATCAACCATTACATCCCAAAGAGTTTTTCCCTGAGTCTTATAGTAAGCTGCTGCCTCGCAAAGAGCCATGGTAGCAACGATAGCATCCTTATCTCTTGCATGAGTTCCAATAAGACAACCATAGCTTTCCTCAAGTCCGAAGAGGTAGGTTCCCTTTCCTGAAGTCTCATAACCAAGAATCTCTTTTCCAATCCATTTAAATCCTGTAAGACACTCTACAAGCTCTACTCCGTAGTAATTAGCGATAGCATCTACAAAATTAGTTGTAACTATGGACTTAACAAGCTTTCCATCCTCTGGAAGACTTCCGTCCTTAGCCTTTTTCTGTGAAAGCTCATATTCAGCAAGAAGGCTTCCACTCATATTTCCTGTAAGTACCTTGTACTCACCTGAAGCACTATCCTTAACATATACACCGAGTCTGTCAGCATCAGGGTCAGTAGCAAGAATTAAATCTGCATCCTTTTCCTTAGCAAGCTTAACAGCAAGCTCAAATGCTTCGCTAGCCTCTGGGTTTGGATAACTAACTGTTGGGAAGTTGCCATCAGGCTCAGCCTGCTCAGCTACCTCATAAACATTTTTAAATCCAATTTCCTTTAAGATTCTCATGGCTGGCTTATTACCTGTTCCATGAAGTGGAGTATATACAACTGAAATCTTATCTCCCATCTCTTTAATGCTGTCCCAATGGATAATCTGAGCCTTTAAAGCCTCCATATATTTATCATCCATCTCAGGACCGATGTGAAGATACATTCCATTAGCTTCAGCTTCCTTCTTATCGCAGGTCTTAACTGTTGACCAATCTGTAACAGCCTTAACCTCATCCATAATTCCACTGTCGTGAGGTGGTGTAATCTGAGCACCATCCTCCCAGTAAACCTTGTATCCGTTATACTCAGGTGGATTGTGTGAAGCTGTGATATTAATACCTGCTACACAACCAAGCTCTCTAAGCGCAAATGAAAGCTCTGGAGTAGGTCTTAATTCATCAAATACATAAGCCTTAATTCCATTTGCAATAAGGCAAAGTGCAGCCTCATCAGCAAATACTGTATTATTATGTCTTGAGTCGTAGCAAATAGCCACGCCCTTATCCTTATTACCACTTTTAACTATATAATTAGCAAGACCCTGAGTAGCTTTTCTTACTGTGTAAATGTTCATTCTGTTAGTTCCAGCACCCATAACACCTCTAAGTCCGGCTGTTCCAAATTCAAGTTCCTTATAAAATCTTTCCTTGATTTCATTGTCATCATTAGCAATGCCTTCAAGTTCCTTCTTAGTATCAGCATCAAAGTAATCATTCTCGAGCCAAGACTTGTAAATATCCATGTAATCCATAGTGGTCCTCCTTTATATATAAAAATCATTTTTATGATAGCATATTTATACCTTTATATCAAACTAAAAAATGGCTTGAATATTAGAGAAATTTCTCCCAAAATTTACCCTAAAAATTCGATTTTGCTAAATGTTTTAAATAAATGTTTTTAGATTATCGAGAATTCCCTTAGCTACCTCAGGCTTATTCATGGAATATACATGAATATGGGTGCATCCGTTAGCGATAAGATCTACAATCTGGTCGGTGGCATAGATAATACCTGCTGCCTGCATAGCCTCCTTAGTGTCGCCAAATGCATCTACTATAGCCTTAAATCTCGCTGGAATAATACAGCCTGAAAGCTGGATGGAGCGCTCCATCTGTCTTCTTGTGGTAACAGGCATAATTCCTGCAAGTACAGGTACATGAATTCCTGCTTCTCTAAGTCTGTAAAGATAATTAAAATAAATGGAATTATCAAAGAACATCTGAGTTGTTAAAAACTCACAGCCTGCATCCACCTTTTCCTTAATATGTAATATATCTTCATCCTTATTTAAAGCTTCAGGATGCTTCTCAGGATAGCAGGCACCGCCTATACAAGCCTCCGGGTAATGCTCCTTTATAACATTTACAAGCTGAGTTGCATATTCAAAATGATCTCCTCCGGGAAACTCTATACCTTCAGGAATATCTCCTCTTAAAGCTAAAATGTTCTCTATGTTATTAGCCTTAAGCTCCTCTATCTGCTTCTCCACCTTAGATGGCATGGAAGAAACACAGGTAAGGTGAGCCATACTGGTAACACCATAATCCATTATATCCTTGGAAATCTTTACTGTATATTTGCTGGTTCCGCCACCTGCACCATAGGTACAGCTTATAAATGAAGGATTAAGCTTTGCTATCTCCTTAACTGCAGTTCCAACACTTTCAAAACCTGCATCTGTCTTAGGAGGAAATACCTCCATAGAAATGGTAACCTTATTATTCTTTAAAATCTCAGAAATTTTCATTTTTCTCTTATCCTTTTTCTAATCTTTTTCTTTTATTGTTTCCGACACTAAAAGTCACTTTTTAGATATATGCCCTAATAATATGCGCCTTAATAATATGCGCCTTAACAATATATTTTGCACTGAAAATTATATTTCGTCAATAAGATATATTTTAGCTCCTTCACATGGAAATACTCTTATACCTATATTTTCCAGGGAATCCCCATAAATAGTAGCCTCTTTAACATCAAGCCTGTCAAGGTTATATTGGGCTAAATAGGATTTACCAATATCATATCGTTTTAGTCTATACCTTGCACTATCTTTAAGCCCTGATGCCTTAAGACACACATTTCTATAGTTTGGTATGGTAAGTGTATTAAGGCACATTAGAATTGATTTATCCTTATTTTTAGAAACCACATTTATAATATGGGATGCACTATCTCGGTAAAAATCACCATATAGGAATAGTTTTCTGTTGTCCTTATAAAAGCTTATGGCTTTTTTAATATCTTCTTTTTCTTCCTCTGAAGCCTTTATAAGATTTGCTTCAAGTCCAAAGGAAGCAAATACAGCTACACTAAGTCTGTAATTACTGTCAAGCACTCTTCCTGTCTGATGATTTGGTACATCTGAGTAATGAGCACCTACTGTAGACTGGGGATATCCAAAGGAGTAATTATACTGCATCATGGCTCTACTAAGTGCATCTGTATTATCACTTGCCCAAATCTGTGGGAAGTAAGAAAGAATTCCCAAATCAAAGCGATTGCCACCGGAGGAGCAACCCTCAAATAAAACATCCGGAAACTCCTCTGTTAAGGTCTTCATACATCTGTAAAGCCCTGTCACATACCTATAGGAAACCTCCCCCTGATTCTCAGGTAAAAGCCCCTTAGAATAATAATCTGAAAAGTTCCTGTTCATATCCCATTTCACATAGGAAATGTTTGCAGAATTAAGAATATTTCTTACACTGTCAATTATAAAATCCTGCACTTCTTCTCTGGTTAAATCTAAGATTCGCTGATTTCTTCCCTCCGAATGAGGTCGCGTGTTATGCTCTAAAACCCAGTCCTTATGAGCCTTATAGAGATTACTGTTAACACTTATCATCTCAGGCTCCACCCAGATTCCAAAGGAAAGGCCTAAGGAATTAACCTTATCTGCTATACCCTTAAGTCCATTTGGAAGCTTGGTTTTATCAGCCTCCCAGTCTCCTAAAGAAGTCCTGTCATCGTTTCTACCCACAAACCAGCCGTCATCCATTACAAAAAGCTCTACTCCTACATTCTTTCCCTCTTTTACAAGGCCTAAAAGCTTCTCTTCATTTATATCAAAGTAGGCTGCCTCCCAGCTGTTTAAGAGCACAGGGCGCGGCTTATATTTATATTTTCCACGTATAATATTATCATTTACAAAATGCTGCATATTAAGACTCATTTTTGAAAAACCTGAGGCTGAATATGTCATAACTGCTTCCGGAGCTTCAAGGCTTTCCTTCGCATCAAGCTTATAGGAAAATCCCCTTGGACTAATTCCTGAAACTACCCTAAGAGTGTCATAACCATTAACCTCAAAGGCCTCGTAATGATTGCCGCTATATATGAGATTAAAGCCATAGCAGTCCCCACATTTTTCTGAGGTATCATCTCTATAAAGCATGAAAAATGGATTGGCCTTTGAAGAACTTGTACCTGTAAAGTTTTCATTTACAAGCTTTCCACGCCCAAGTTTGTGATCAGCCCTACTCATCTCCCTTGCCCAGGCACCTCTAAAAAGAGTTGCATTATAATCACTGTCACTAAAGTCAAGCTGCATACTCATAAGTCTGTTTATAACAACCGACGAATCCCCCTTATTAACAAGCTTTGCAGACCTTGTAATTACGTCTTTTAGATCAAATGTAAAGTAAGAAAGAATAAGCTCTAAACCACTATATTTATCTTCGAAAATTATCTCTAAGCCTCTTCCCATATGTGAGTCTTCTAAGTCTCTTGAATCTCTTGAGTACTTAGAGTCTTTTAATTCCTTAGAACTATTAGAGTCTCCTTCTAAATCCTCCTCACTATAATAAGCAGATGGAAGCTTTTTTAATTCAGGCTTTTCATTAAGCACCTTATAATCCTTGAATCTAAAATCAACTACCCTGCTGCCATCCTGAAAGCACACCTCCACAAAGGGTTCATCCATATCACCCTTACCATTAGAGGAAAATTCCAGGCGAAAATTTTCAAGAGAAAACTCAGGATAATTCTCATCAAGGGTGCAGCTGTTTCCAGGAGCAGGCATGTTTATATCAGAAAAGGCATCTACTATGGAAGCATCTATAGAATCTTGATCTTCATAATCTTCTCCGATAAGAGTTACCTTCTTCCCATAATAAATATGCTCCATATGACCTGAGTCGGTTTTTCTAAAAATGTAAGAAGTACCATTAGTCTCAATTATAAATAATTTATCATCTATTACTCTAACCATATTTTATCTCCAAGTCTGTTCTAATTTCTATATTCCCATATTCGTAATACCAGCATCTTTTAATCTAATTTTTGCTTTAAAGTTTCTTCTAATTTCTTGCCCCTTATTCTATCACACCTGCCCATAAAAATCTATTTAAAAAAAGCCATTTAATGCCATTTTATGCTATTTTTACTTCTCCCCAAAAGAGCCACTTATATTTGACAAACAAAGGATTTAATGATAGTATTTATATTGCTGTTGAAAAACAGTATTTCTTGCACCAGTGGCGGAATTGGCAGACGCAACGGACTCAAAATCCGTCGAGAGCAATCTCATGTGGGTTCAAGTCCCACCTGGTGCAGTTATTTACTTATATTCGAACCTAATATATATTTTTACTCAATTGAAAGATGTGACAAATGTCATGTCTTTTTTTTGTGCATTTAATGACTTTAATCACTACAAAGGGATATTTTTCTTTGGTAGAATCACATTGTAAGATGAATTACCGGGTAAATGCTTCCAAAGAATAAGCATATATCCGGATTAAAGCAAAGCAAAAACTGAGATAGAATCAACAAAAGGAGACAAAAATGGATACAGTAGTTAAAGTAACAAATCTTGTAAAAAGATATAAGGAACTAATTGCAGTAGATAATTTTAGTTTTGAAGTAAAGCAGGGTGAAATCTTCGGCCTTCTGGGACCTAACGGTTCCGGTAAATCTACCACCATTAACTGCATTCTTTCTCTTCTAAAATACGACAAGGGCGAGATTGAAATCTTTGGTGAGAAGATGCAGGGTGAAAAGCCTGAGCTTCTTAAAAGAATAGGTCTCGTGGGACAAAATGTAGCTGTATTTGACGAGCTTACTGTATATGAAAACATTAACTTTTTCTGTGGCTTATATATAAAGGATAAGGATAAAAGAAAGGCTCTCGTGGATGAAGTTATAGACTTTGTAGAGTTAAATGATTTTAAAAAGTTCTATCCTAAAAAGCTTTCCGGCGGACTTCTTAGACGACTTAATATAGCCTGCGGAATCGCTCATAAGCCTGAGTTAATTATATTTGACGAGCCAACAGTTGCAGTAGATCCTCAGTCCAGAAATAAAATCTTAGAGGGAATTAAAAAGCTTAATAAAGAGGGTGCAACCATAATCTACACCTCTCACTACATGGAGGAGGTTGAAGAAATCTGCACTAACATCCTCATTTTAGATAAGGGTAAAGAGGTGGCAAGAGGCACAACTCAGGAGCTTAAAAACATGATTAAAAATACTGAAAACGTAATTGTAGATTCCAGAAATATTACAGAGGAAGCGATAAAAGACATTAAAAATTTAAGCCACATTTACAAGGTTACCTATGAGAATAACGTCCTTACAATCAAATGTAACGGCGGCAAGCATAACATCTCACATGTCTTAAATTACCTGGATGATAACAGCATAAAATACGACAGAATTTATTCAGAATTACCTACTTTAAATGACGTGTTTTTAGAGATTACAGGTAAGGAGCTTAGAGATTAATTTTTAGAAATTTTATGTGATATATTTCTTAGAAAGGACAGGAAAATGTTTGGACTAATTTATACAACATGTTTAAAGAAAATAATAAGAAATAAGGCCATGATTTTCTGGCTTTTAGCCTTTCCATTTGCCCTTGGAACCTTGTTTTTCATAGCATTTGGCTCCATATATAAGGATCAGAAAATTAAGCCTATAAAAGTAGCTGTGGTAGAAAAGGAAAAAGATCTTCCTATAGTTACCGTCTTAAAAGAAATAAAAAATGATGATAAAAAGATGCTTAAAATCACCTTTGCTGATGATAAAAAAGCTAATAAGCTTTTGGATGACAAAAAGGTTACAGGCATTATATATGCTAACTCCTACAAGGATGTAAAGCTTACCATTAAGGAAAATGGAATCTATCAAAGTATCTTAAAAAACATTGTAGTTTCCTATCATGTAAAGGTTAATAATGCAGAGAAAAATATAAGTATAAGCGATAAAGAATTTGTAAAAATCGTCAAGCTTTCAGGAGATAATAAGGATCCATATCTTGCTTATTTTTATAACCTTATTGCCATGATTTGTCTCTTAGGTTCTACCAGCGCTCTAGAAATGCTTGGTAGCATGAATAAGGATGAAGAACCAACGGGCTTCAGAATTTTAGCTGCTCCTGTAAGTAATTTAAAGTTTTCATTTATTGCATTTCTTGCAATAGAAACTGTGCAGCTTATAGTTACATCTTTAGCCCTTTTATATTTTATGTTTGTCCTAAAAATAAACTTTGGCGGAGATATCCCTTATGTTTTCTTAACAGCAGGCCTTGGAACACTTCTTGGTTCTTCACTTGGATTCTTTGTTACAAATATTAAGGGTGTAAGCCTCAAATCCAAAAATGCCATCCTTATATGGATTACACTTGGAGGAGGATTTTTAGCAGGACTTATGATGGCACAGATGAAGGTAATTATCGAGGAAAAAGCTCCTATTATTAATAAAATAAATCCTGCCTCAGTACTTACGGATGCATTTTATACCCTGAATATATTTGGTATTTCAGAAAGATACATGCAGTCAGTTATTTACATTTTAGTACTTAGTTTTCTGTTCCTAATTACAGGATCAGTAATGGTTAAAAAACAGTAAATAAGATAAGGAGACCACTATGAATTTTTACAAACCATTCTTTTTAATAGCTAAAAAAAATAAAGGTCCAATCCTTTTATATACAGGAATAGTACTTCTTATGACAATTCTTTTTTCTGTGGTAAATTCTAAAGAAGATACCACCGCAAAATATAAGAGTACAAGCTATACCATTTATATAAGTGATAAGGATAATTCAGAGCTTTCAAAGAAGCTTTATGCCTACCTTGGAAAGCTTCATAAAATCAAGAAATCAAAGATAAATGAAGATAAAATTTATGATTATATTTACTATGAGGAAGTCGTTTCATATATAGTTATTCCTAAGGGTTTTGAGGATGAATTTAAAAATACCGGAAATGTAAAGCTAAAGAATACCTATGACGACTCTGTACCCGGTGGAAGCTTTATAGATTTTCAGACAAATGAATATCTTAATTCCGTAAAAGGCTATATGGATGCAGGTTACAGTCTTTCCGATGCAGCAAAGGAAACTGAAAAACTCCTTATGAATAAGGACCTTGTAACCATTAAGGCTACTAAAAACAAAGGTCCAAAGCAGCCTGTTTCAAAGCTTGTATTTAACTTCTTACCATATGGAATTTTAATGGTTTTATTTGGAGCTATTCTTCCAATAATTGACAGCTTTAATGAAAAGGAAAAGACAGCAAAAATTCTTGCTTCAGGAATTAATAATACTAAGAAAACTCTTGGCTTAGTACTTGGTTCCATAACTCTTGCAATTATTATGCTTTTGCTATTTATAATAATCGCTACCATACCGGATGCAAAAAACATTCTATTCACAGAAAAATGGTGGCTTTATATTTTAAATACCTTAAGCTATACCATTACTGTGGTTTTAATGATTTCAATGATCACAAACATCTCCGGCACCAGCAAGGGCATGACCTCCATGTATTCTAATGTTATAGGCCTTTCCTTTGCATTTATGGGTGGTACCTTTGTACCCCTTGAAATTTTAAGTGACAATGTAAAAAAATTCAGCCGTCTAATACCTAATTACTGGTATTCAACGGCTGTTGAAAAGATAAATTCCGGTGGGGATTTATCAAATGTATTTAAATGCTATATTTTCGAAATTTCCTTTGGCTTAATCTGTCTCTTTGCAGGTCTTGCCATTGCAAGAATAAAACGAGAAACCGCCGAGTAGCTTGGGTAATTGAATTACCGAGGATTCCCGCTTAAGTATCTTAAAACAGTTTTAGCTTATTTACTTCATATACTTATAATAGAAAATAGCAAGGTTCGTTCTGTCACGGAGGTCAAGCTTATTTAAAATGCTGCTTAAATAGTTCCTCACAGTGCCTTCTGACAGAAACAGTTCCTTTGCTATTTCTTTATTTTGTAAACCATCTGCCACAAGCTTTATAACCTCTTTTTCCTGAGAGGTTATACCATATTCCCTAAGAACCTCATCTATGTTTTCGGCATTTTCTTTACCTTTATCTCCATTATTATTTTCTTGATTCTCCTTATTATTTGAACTATTATTTGAATTATTAATCATTTTAGGAATCTTTTCTATTACCTCTTTACCAAATACAGTTTGGCCCTCATTTACAGTCTTAAGAGCCGGTATTATTCCCTCAAAATCCTGCTTTATAATATAACCCTTAGCCCCTATGTTAAGAGCCTTCATAAGGTATTCATCGTCGTTAAATGTAGTTAAAAATAAGATCTTTGCATCAGGATATTTTTTTAAAATTTCTTCACCGGCATCAACTCCTGTAATGCCCTCCATCCTTATGTCCATAAGAAGAACATCGGGTTTATGCTCCTCATAAAGAGCTATAGCCTCTTCACCTGATGAACCAAGCCCCACTACCTCTATGTCATTGTCTGATTCTATAATAGTTTTTAAGGATATAGTTACTAACTTATCATCATCTACAATTAAAACCTTCATGATTTCACCTCGTCAAAATAATGTTATTTTTAATCTCTCTATTTTTCCTTAGGAATGGTTACAAATATTCTAAATCCATCCTCATCTGTGATGCTAACATTGCCTTTAACCCCTTCAACCCTGCTATATATATTTTCAAGGCCTATTCCTTTTCCACTTTTCCCAACGATTATATTTTGTCTTTTAATTTTCAAGTCTCCAATGTCTCTATCCCTTATTCCACTTAGTTCTACTTTTGTAGAATTATAGTCATGAATCTCAATCTGATACATGGCAGGATGCTCTTCGACTCTTATATTTACATGGTTATTTTCGCTGTGTTTTATGATATTGGATACGCCTTCCTTTACAATTCCTATAATTGCATACTTAATATCAGCCGGAACCTCTTCATCTGTATCTAACACATAATCCACATCAAAATTATCATATAGAGGTTCCACTATTTTATTAAGAGAATAAGATAATTTTACCGATTCATCGTGAAGATCATGAACGCTTTCCCTGACCTTATTCATGGCATCATCTAAGGTCTCTCGAAGGTTTTCTAAATCCTCTTTAACCTTCTCGTCCTTATGGACATAGAGAAGTGCTCCAATCTGCAAGATAGCCCTGCTTAGGCTGTGTCCCACATTGTCATGAATCTCACGGGCAATCCTGTTTCTCTCACTAAGCTGCGCCATAACAACCTCTGAATCCTTAGCTTTTATAATCTCCTGATTCCTGTCATTAAGCTTCATCTGCTTTTCCTTGGCATCGTCTCTTAGGCGCTTTATACCCTTATCCAGCTCTTCTATTTTCTTTCTTCTGTCCTGAAGTACCCAGGCTATAAATGCAACTATAAAAATATATATTATTACAATAAGATTTAACCTGTTTAGAGCCCCATTTAGCCCTGCATCTGTTTTTATACCTAAACTATTACCACTATTATTAAAAATTCCATATACAGCTTCTACAGGCCTAAAATTGCTATATAGGTATATTTGTAAAATTAAACACATTATTCCCGCTCTAATATCCCTGCTAACTATAATGTCATAGATAACTATAGGAATAATTCCTGTAAAACCCGGAAACATAAAAACCAAAATTAAACTTAAAAGATGAATTAAAATGGTAATTATTTTTTTACCACTATAGCCACCATTTTCTTTTCTTTTTTCATCCGCACCCTCTTGTTCACTTCCTGCATTCTCCTCATCCGTAAACCACACAAAAAAAGCTGACAAGGCAAGTGATAAATATATTACCACTAAAAGCTTTTCTTCACGTGCAGATATATAGATTAAAGGCACTGAAAATAAAAGCATTATAACCCTGTCAGCTATCTTTCTCATAGTAATTCTCCTCGTCTTTTTGCAGTTTAATTCTTAGGTCTAAACTTTAAATATAATCCATAAATTTATTTCTCAAGCTTTAATTCTTAAGCTTTATTTCTTGCGTCTCATTTTAAAATCTCAGAGAGTCTGCTCTTTCCTGAAAGGAGGGCATTTACAGCTCCGTCCTCCACCTCACTAACTCCCAGATAATCACAAATGGTTTGTGAAATATCAGCGTAGGTATCGCATATTTTTAGGTTAACTCCAGGCTTTACCTTTTCACCACAGATAACCCATGGAATATATTCTCTGGAATGATCTGTAGAAGGAGTTGAAGGATCACAGCCATGATCTGCAGTAATCATAAGGATATCGTCATCCTTCATGTTTTCCATGATTTCAGGAAGCTTACTGTCAAAGTAACAAAGTGCATCGCAGTAGCCCTGAATATCATTTCTATGCCCATACTTCATATCAAAGTCCACAAGATTGGTAAAAAGAAGCCCACTAAAATCTTCTTTCATATATTCTATGGTTCTTACAATTCCCTCTGCATTATCCTTTGTCCTTACAAAATCTGTAATTCCAAAGCCATTAAAAATATCATTAATCTTACCTACACCTACTACCTTTTGACCTGCTTCTTCTATGTAATTAAGCATGGTTTTCTTAGTTGGTGTAAGGGAAAAATCATGTCTGTCAGAGGTTCTTACAAAGCTTCCTATCTCTCCCTTAAACGGCCTTGCAATAACTCTTCCAACGGCGTATTTTCCTGTACAAAGTTCTCTTGCCTTTTCACATATTTCATAGAGCTCCTTTAAAGGCACAACCTTCTCATGAGCTGCCACCTGAAATACACTGTCAGCTGAGGTATATACAATAAGGGCCCCTGTTTCAAGATGCTCTTTCCCATAATCCTCTATAACCTTGGTTCCGGAATATGGCTTATTACAAAGGACTTTCCTGCCCACTGCATTTTCAAACTTTTCTATAAGTTCATCCGGAAATCCATCAGGAAATGTAGGCATGGGTTTTTCTGACACAAGACCTGCAATCTCCCAATGTCCTGTGGTTGTATCCTTTCCCATGGACCTTTCGTTACATTTACCAAAGGCACCCTTTGGCTCCTTCTCTGCCTCACTTCCATACTTTGGTTCAAAGGTTTTATTGCCCTCGATATTAAAGAAACCAAGCTTCTGCATGTTCGGCATGGAGAAGCCTTTTCCTTTAGATGCAGCAAACACAGTATGGCTTCCTACATCTCCGAATTTATCAGCATCAGGAAGCTCTCCAACTCCCACGCTGTCTAAAACTATAAGTATCACTCTGCTCATTATAAACCTCCTGCCTGACCATTTTCCCTAAGAGCTTCTTTCCCAGATGTATCCTTTTTAGATATATCAATTTCTCCTTGAATCTCTAACTCATCGCCATTTAAGCCTTCATTTTTAAGATTCATAAGCTCCATGTCAACATCGGTTTCAAGTTTTTTATTTTCTTCATCCCTCTTTTTTATTCGCTTCTTTTTTTCAATCATTTCATCCACATATTTCTCATTAGAAGCATGTCTAAGCTTGTCCTTAATGATAAAATACACAGTACTTCCAACGCCTCCAAGGATAAATGAAGCGATTTGAATCAGTGCCTTTCCACCCTTCATGCCACGACCACCTGAAGCTATAGGGCCGCCACCGATTGTAGCAAGTCCTGATCTAACTGCAACTATTCCCTTTAAGCCCTGACTTCTTCCAACGATCCAGCCTATGGCGCTTGAAAGACAGGTGCCAAGAATAAGGGCGCAAGCGGCAACTCCTGCTATTATAACAATTCTTTTAATTAGTTTTTTTCTATCCATTTTAAATCCCCGGCATTACTCTTCCGCCTGATACAGGAATATAAGCTCCTGTAGTAAACTTAGCCATATCAGATGCAAGAAATACAAACATATTTGCAATATCCTGATCCTCTCCTCTATGCTTTAATGGAACTGTCTTGTCATAATACTCCTGAGCTTCTGTTCCATTAATGCGGTCATTCTCACTGATAGTCCAGCCTGGAGCTACCTGATTTACAGTAATTCCATGCTCTCCCACTTCCTTCGCAAGACATCTTATAATTCCATCCAGGCCGCGTTTTCCAGCTACATATGCACTCTGGCCTACCTCAGCCATAGCTGCACACTCTGTATTAGTTACTAAAACCCTGCCCCATTTATTCTCTATCATATGTGGAACAAAGGCCTTTGTCATATAAACTGTCTGCATTACACAGGACTCAAACTGACTATAATAATCAGGCACATCCTGCTCTATAACAGGCTTCCAAATATACTGAATTACTGCATTATCAACGATTATATCAGGCATATGAAACTCTTTTTCTATAAGAGCCTTCATCTCATCTATAGACTCCTTCTTTGTAACATCAGCCTTAACGATAAAGGTTTCAACACCGTACTCCTTAAGCTTTACCTCAAGCTCCTTAGCCTTCTCTTCATTACTGTTATAATGAACGATAACATCAGCACCTGCCTTTGCAAAGGTCTCAGAAATAACCCTTCCAAGCTGTCCCGTTCCACCTGTTACTAAAACTGTTTTTCCTTTTAAATCAATATTAATCATAAGCCTGCCTGGTGTATTTTTTTATACACCTCTCCTTTCAAACAAAACTATTATTCGCTATCTCTATTTACTTTAAGTCTACTCTCAAAAACTGTTTTAATTTTATCACAAACACCTGTTAAATCCAACATAAAAAAACCTCACTTTTCCGATATATTTCATCAATATATTTAGAAAAATGAGGTTTATTATTTTTAATTAGATTTAACTAAATTATTTTACTACTCTAACTCTTATAACGCCATCAACAGCATTTAACTTGTCAACAAGCTCGCTTGAGGATGCTGAGTCAATATCGAAGATTGTATAAGCATACTCTCCTCTACTCTTGTTAGTCATATGAGCGATGTTAATGTCTACATCTGAGAAAATAGATGTGAACTTAGTAAGCATCTTAGGAACATTTTTATGAGCTACAGTTATACGACCTTCTGAATCGCAGCTTCCTGCATCACAGTTAGGATAGTTAACTGAGTTAATAATGTTACCCTTTTCCATAAATGCTCTGATTTCTTCTGAAGCCATCATAGCACAGTTATCCTCAGACTCCTCAGTAGAAGCACCAAGGTGAGGTGTAGCAATTACATTAGGGAATGTAACAACCTTTGAGTTAGGGAAGTCAGTAACATAGGTCTTAACCTTACCACTCTTAAGAGCTTCTCCCATATCATCATCATTTACCAGAGTATCTCTTGCGAAGTTAAGAATTACTACTCCGTCCTTCATCTGGTCAAATGCAGCTTTATTAAGCATTCCGCGTGTATCCTCAAGAAGAGGTACATGAACTGTGATGTAATCGCAGATCTTATATAACTCATCATATGATTTTAAAATAGTTACGTCGCGGTTAAGTGTAACAGCGTTAGCAACTGAAAGGAATGGGTCAACACCATAAACATGCATACCAAGACGGTTTGCGATGTTAGCTACCTGAACACCGATAGCACCAAGACCGATAACACCGAGGTTCTTACCCTTAATCTCAGAACCGGCGAAGTTCTTCTTAGCCTTTTCCATAGTCTTGTTGATGTTCTCATCAGCCTTATTCTCATCAACCCACTTCATACCACCAAAGATATCACGGCAGGAAAGAAGCATACCAGCTACTACAAGCTCCTTAACACCATTTGCATTAGCACCAGGTGTGTTAAATACTACGATACCCTTTTCAGCACATTTATCAAGTGGAATATTGTTAACACCAGCGCCGGCTCTTGCCACACACTGAAGGTTATCTGATAATTCCATATCATGCATAGAAGCACTTCTTACGAGAATAGCCTCTGCCTCATCTACATTATCTGTCTTTACATAATCGCTTGTAAGTACATCAAGACCTACCTGAGCAATTGGATTTAAAGTAGAATACTTATACATTGTTTTTCTCCTCTATTTATCATTGTTATGTTTTATAAAATATTTTTAAATCTTTAATTATGAATTCTTCTTCTCGAAATCAGCCATGAATTCAACAAGCTTCTCAACACCAGCCTTTGGCATAGCATTGTAAATACTTGCACGCATACCACCAACTGAACGATGTCCCTTAAGGTTCTCAAGTCCTGCCTTCTTAGCCTCTGCTACGAATAAAGCATCCTTATCCTTGTCACCTGTAATAAATGGAACGTTCATAAGTGAACGGTCTTCCTTAGCAACTGTACCCTTGAAGAGGTTGCTTGAATCAAGGAAGTCATAGAGAACTGCTGCCTTCTCTTCATTTAAAGCCTTCATCTTCTCAAGTCCGCCGTTAGCCTTAAGCCACTTAAATACAAGACCGCAGATATAAATGCTCCAGCAGTTTGGTGTATTGTAAAGTGAATCAGCATCAGCCTGAGTCTTCCACTTAAGCATTGTAGGAGTCTTATCCATAACCTCATCAGTTATTAAATCCTCTCTGATAATGCTGATAACGAGACCTGCAGGTCCAACGTTCTTCTGAACACCACCATAAACAACTCCATACTTAGTTACATCTATTGGTTCTGAAAGGAAGCAAGATGAAACATCAGAAACCAAAATCTTACCCTTTGTATTAGGAAGTGTCTTATACTTGGTTCCGTAAATTGTGTTGTTCTCACAGATGTATACATAGTCTGCATCATCTGAAACAGGTAAATCTGAGCAATCAGGAATATAAGAAAATGTCTTATCCTCACTTGAAGCTATTGCATTAGCCTTAATATATCTTGAAGCCTCCTGATAAGCCTTCTTAGCCCACTGACCAGTGATAATATAGTCAGCAACTCCGTTCTTGCAAAGGTTCATAGGTACTGCTGTAAACTGCTGTGAAGCACCACCCTGCAAGAAAAGAACCTTGTAATTATCAGGGATGTTATAAAGCTCACGAATATCTGCTTCTGCTGTCTTAATGATATCATCAAACATCTTTGAACGATGACTCATCTCCATTACTGACATACCACAACCCTTATAATCCATCATATCTTCTGCAGCACTCTTAAGTACCTCCTCAGGTAATACTGCAGGACCAGCTGAAAAGTTATAAACTCTGCTCATTTGTTTACTATTGCCTCCTTAAAATTTAAAAAATAAAAATTTATAATATATATTTACGAATCCAAAGGTCATGGTTTTTAAAAGAATCCTTTCTTAAGCTATGAAGCCATGAATTCATAAATCTATAATTAACTAAATACATTGGCTAAACTCTAATTAGTCATTAGCCTTCATGTTAAGGTCATTCTCATCAAATGCCTCATCAATGTTAGCACCTGGAGCAACCATAGGGAATACCTTGTCATCCTCATCTATAATTACATCGATAAGTACAGGCTTGTCTGCATTAAGAGCTTCCTTAAATGCAGCGTTAAACTCTTCCTTAGTGGTAACCTTATATGCCTTAGCTCCCATGCTCTCAGCAAGCTTAACATAATCAACACCATCATCGATAATGGTACTTGCATATCTTCTCTCATAGAAAAGTGTCTGCCACTGACGAACCATACCGAGAACGCGGTTATCGATAACTACCTCGATAATGTTAGCACCTGATCTTGATGCTGTAGCAAGCTCGTTCATGTTCATTCTGAAACATCCGTCTCCTGCTATATTGATAACTGTCTTATCAGGACATGCAATCTTTGCTCCGATAGAAGCTCCAAGACCATATCCCATAGTTCCAAGACCACCGGATGTAATAAGCTGATGTGGCTTCTTGAATTTATAATACTGTGCAGCCCACATCTGATGCTGACCTACCTCAGTACAGATAATAGCGTCACCATTAGTCTCCTTGTAAATCTCTTCGATTACATAAGGACCTGTAAGCTTATTAGTATCATATGAAAGTGGTACCTTTTTCTTAAGCTTCTCAACCTTTTCCATCCACTCATCGTGCTTAAGGTCTTCAAGCTTAGAATTAAGTATCTCAAGAACTGACTTAGCATCACCAACGATACTGATATCTGTAAGAATGTTCTTATCGATTTCAGCAGCGTCTACATCTATCTGAATAATCTTAGCCTTCTTGGCAAATGTCTTGGCATTTCCAATAACTCTGTCTGAGAATCTTGAACCAACTACAATAAGACAATCTGAATCACATACACTTAAGTTAGCTGTCTTAGTTCCATGCATTCCAAGCATTCCCATGTAGTGACTGTCTGTACCATCAAATGCACCCTTACCCATAAGAGAATCGGTAACAGGAGCATCAATCTTCTCTACAAATGTCTTTAATTCCTTCTCAGCATCAGCTATAACAGCTCCACCACCAACAAATACTACAGGCTTCTTAGCTTTCTTAATAGCCTCAACTGCTGCTTCGATAGAGTTCTGATTAATCTTATCAGTACTTCTTGCAATAATCTTTGGAACTTCCTTAACATACTCAGCCTTCTCAGCTGTAGCATTCTTAGCAATATCGATAAGTACAGGACCCGGTCTTCCGGTCTTAGCTATCTGAAATGCTCTTCTTAAGGCAGGAGCAAGCTCCTCTGCACTCTTAACTATATGGCTGTACTTGGTAATAGGCATTGTAATTCCGCTTATATCAATCTCCTGGAATGAATCCTTACCAAGTAAATTAACTCCTACGTTACATGTTACAGCTACAAGTGGAACAGAATCCATATATGCTGTAGCAATACCTGTTACAAGGTTTGTAGCTCCAGGACCACTTGTGGCAAAACAAACGCCAACCTTACCTGTTGCTCTTGCATAACCATCTGCTGCATGGGATGCACCCTGCTCATGAGATGTAAGTACGTGCTTAATCTCATCACTATGCTTATAAAGTTCATCATAAACATTTAAAATGGTTCCTCCCGGATAACCAAATATTGTATCAACTCCCTGCTCTTTTAAACACTCTATTACGATCTGTGCACCTGTTAATTGCATAATCTACCTCCAATTCCGCAAATAAAATATTTATATAAAAAGCTTAAATACTTTATATTTTATAGTTTTGCCTTTAAATTATTTTGTATGATCCAGTATAGCACCCTTGTCAGCTGAAGTAACAAGTGAAGCATATCTTGCAAGATAACCAGTCTTAACCTTAGGCTCTCTAGGAGTCCAAGCCTCTTTTCTCTTAGCAAGCTCTTCATCTGAAACCTTAACATTGATGCTTAAGTTAGGAATATCTATAGCGATGATATCTCCCTCTTCTACGAGAGCGATAGGTCCGCCAAGTGCAGCTTCCGGTGAAACATGTCCAATTGAAGCACCTCTTGATGCACCTGAGAAACGTCCGTCTGTAATAAGAGCAACGCTTGAACCAAGTCCCATTCCTTCAATAACTGAAGTAGGATTTAACATTTCTCTCATACCAGGACCACCCTTAGGGCCTTCGTATCTGATGACCACTACATCACCAGGAACAATCTTGCCACCCTTTATGGCAGCTATAGCATCCTCCTCAGAATCAAATACTCTTGCTGGTCCCTCATGTACCATCATTTCAGGAAGCACTGCTGACTTCTTAACTACGCAGGTGTCAGGTGCGATATTTCCACTAAGAGCTGCGATTCCGCCTGATTCCATAAAGGGATCTGATACAGGACGGATGCAATTAGTATCTCTAATCTCACAACCCTTGATATTATCACCTACAGTCTTTCCTGTACAAGTGATAAGATCAAGATTTAAGAGATTCTTCTTACTTAATTCATTCATAACAGCATAAACACCACCAGCCTCATTAAACTCTTCCATATAGGTGTTGCCGGCAGGTGCTAAGTGACAAAGGTTTGGAGTCTTCTCACTTACTGCATTTGCCATAGCAGGATTAATCTCAACACCAGCCTCATGTGCAATAGCTGGAAGATGAAGCATTGTATTAGTAGAACAACCAAGTGCCATATCAACTGCAAGGGCATTTTTAAATGCATCTGCTGTCATGATATCTCTAGGACGGATGTCCTGTCTGTAAAGCTCCATAACCTGCATACCTGCATGCTTAGCAAGTGCAAGTCTCTGAGAATATACTGCAGGAATACTACCGTTACCCTTAAGTCCCATTCCGATAGCTTCTGTAAGGCAGTTCATAGAGTTTGCTGTGAACATACCTGAACATGAACCACAGGTAGGACAAGCATTACATACATACTCGTCAACCTCTTCCTCAGTCATCTTTCCTGCTGCATGAGCTCCTACTGCCTCGAACATAGTAGAAAGACTTGTCTTCTTACCTCTTACATGTCCTGCAAGCATAGGACCACCACTTACAAATATAGTTGGGACATTTACTCTGGCTGCTGCCATAAGAAGTCCCGGTACATTTTTATCACAGTTTGGAATCATGACCAATGCATCAAACTGATGTGCTAAAGCCATACACTCTGTTGAATCGCAGATAAGGTCACGGGTTACAAGTGAATATTTCATTCCTGTGTGTCCCATAGCAATACCATCGCAGACGGCTATAGCTGGGAATTCGATAGGTGTTCCTCCACCCATAAGGACTCCCTTCTTCACTGCTTCGACGATTTTATCAATGTTCATATGTCCTGGGACTATCTCATTATAAGAACTGACGATACCTACGAGTGGTCTCTCAAGCTCCTCCTTTGTGAATCCCAATGCGTTAAACAATGATCTCTGTGGCGCTGTGGCCATACCTTTTTTTACTGCATCACTCTTCATGGTCATTACCTCCATTCATTTATATACATTTTCTTCCTTAACTTATATTCTCTCGCAGACAAGCTTGCCCATTTCCTTACAGCCAACCTTCTTACATCCATCTGTGTAAATGTCAACTGTTCTATAGCCCTCTTCAAGTACCTTTTCGATAGCCTTCTCTATAGCAAGTGCTTCTTCTTCAAGGTCAAATGAATATCTAAGCATCATAGCTGCTGAACTAATTGTAGCAAGTGGATTTGCAATATCCTTTCCTGCAATATCAGGTGCTGAACCATGACTTGGCTCGTAAAGTCCGAGCTTTCCTTCGCCAAGACTTGCACTTGAAAGCATTCCGATAGAACCTGTAACCATACTTGCTTCATCTGATAAAATGTCACCAAACATGTTCTCTGTAAGAATAACATCGAACTGCTTAGGATTTCTGACAATCTGCATAGCGCAGTTATCAACGAGCATATGCTCTAAGGTAACCTCTGGATAATCACGGCTTACCTCTTCTACAACAGCTCTCCAAAGTCTGGAAGAATCAAGAACATTAGCCTTATCAACACTTGTAACCTTCTTATCACGCTTCATAGCCACCTTAAATGCCCACTCAGCAATTCTTCTAATCTCATTCTCATTATAGGAAAGAGTATCTACTGCTGTACGAACTCCGTCAATCTCCTTAGTATATCTGTCTCCAAAATAAAGACCGCCGGTAAGTTCTCTCATTATAACAAAATCAAATCCGCCCTCTGTAAGCTCTTCCTTAATAGGACAGGCGCTTGCAAGCTCCTTATATAAAAGTGCAGGACGCATATTAGTAAACAAATTAAGTCCTTTTCTAATCTTTAAAAGACCAGCCTCAGGACGCTTAGATGGCTCAATCTTATACCAGTTAGACTGTCCCACGTTACCGCCGACTGCTCCGAGAAGTACCGCATCATACTTCTTGACTGCCTCTAAGGTTTCATCAGTGAGGGATTCGCCATATGCATCAATAGCACATCCACCCATTAAAAACTTCTCATATTCTGCCTTATGTCCAAATTTATCAAATACAGTATTTAGTACATTAACTGCTTCTGTTACTATCTCCGGACCTATTCCATCTCCAGGGATTAAAGCTATTCTCAAGTCCATTATATTCCCCTCTTTTCTTATTAAATGCGCTTATTCCCTTTGGGATACAAGCGATAAACTTTAGTTTATCCTTTTTAAGCCATATTGTCAAGGATTTAAGGGCTAAAGTGCGATTTTTTTATCACCTCTTATGTCCCCTTTATTTCATATATTATGTGTTTTTTTAGTTTTTCACTTTATTCAATGTATTTTACTTGTGCTCCGACTGAGTTAAGAATACTTCTGCCACCAGGGTATCTGTAGGATATGTTATCTTTATATTTCTCACATCCCCCTCTATAAAATGTACATCCTCACCGGCCTTTTTAAATACATAGGTGGCATCAGTAAGTATTTTTTTATCCTCATCATCAAGCATCTCATAGTATTTCTTAAGCTTAGCTATATTAAAGGACTGAGGTGTCTGGCACTGATAGAGCTTACTTCTGTCAAGAGTCTCTCCTAAAACCTTTCCATCCTCACTAACAACTATGGTGTCTGTAGCCTGTATAAAGGTGGAGCAGGCACCGTATTTCTTAACGCCAGAAATATTATCTTTTATAATTCTTTCTGAAACCATAGGGCGTACGGCATCATGAGTAAGTATCACATCATCTTCCCCTATTCCATAGGTTTCTTCCACATAGCTTACTGCATTCATAACTGTATCCTGACGGGTTTTTCCACCCTCTATAAGCTTTAATTTCCCAGTGTCTCCGGCGATAAAAGGAACCATTTCCTCCTTCATATAATCCAACCAATCCTTAGGTAATAAAACTATTACCTCACAGATTTCAGAAACACTTAGAAACTTATCTATTGTATGACAAATAACAGGCTTTCCTGCTACATTTAAAAACTGCTTTGGTTTGTCTGCTTGCATCCTCTGTCCGATTCCACCGGCAACTATAGCTGCATACACCTTGGTCATAACATTCAACTCCTTTCGGCGTTTTCTCACCTTCCAGCCTTCCCTTCTTAGAAAGCTTGAATTTTGGCACTTTCCTGCCTTTTTAATAAAGCCTGGCAAGTACCTCTAACTTTATAATAATTCATAGGGATTGTCAATAATAAGCCCCTTTCATTGACACCTATAATCTCATTCTGTTAAACTTACCACATAGATTAAAACTCAGTTCATGGAGGAAGATATGCGTCTTGATAAATATCTGACAAATGCAGGAATTGGCACCAGGAGCCAGGTGAAGAAGCTCATAAAAGCCAGGAAGGTTATGGTTTCAGGAGAAATTGTAACTGACGGAAAGGTCCATATAGACGAGAACCTGGCAGAGGTTTCAGTAAATGGTGAAGCTATAAGCTTTAAGGAATATGAATATTATATGTTAAATAAGCCACAGGGTGTGGTTAGCGCTACCAGTGACAATCTTCACGCCACTGTTATCTCACTTATTAAGTCCTCCAGGAAAAAAGATTTGTTTCCTGTAGGGCGTTTAGATATTGATACTGAGGGGCTTCTATTAATTACCAATGATGGTGAATTTTCTCATAATCTTCTTTCTCCAAAAAAGCATGTAGATAAAACTTATTTTGCAATTGTCCTTGGAAATGTTACTAAAGAAGATATTGAATTATTTCAAAAGCCTATGGATATCTCAGGAAAAAATGATGAAGATAAAGAGCTTACAAAACCAGCAAAACTCATTTTAAAAGAAGTATTAAACTATAATGAATTAGAGAAATTAGAGGGTGGAAGAATTAAAGAAATAATTTCAAAAAAACTTATTTCGGACAAGCTAGTTAAAGATGAAACAGAAAGCTTTTCAAACCTTGAGTTTTCCCTTACATCTCTTACTATTAGTGAAGGCAAATTCCATCAGGTAAAGAGAATGTTTTTAAAGGTTAATAAGCCTGTAGTTTATCTAAAAAGATTATCCATGGGAGATATAGTTTTAGACCCTGATTTAAAACCAGGGGAATATAAAGAAATAGAGATTAATAAATAATAAATGTAAATAAAAAATCATGTTGGACCATATTAAATCCAACATGATTTTCTTATTTATTATTCGCTTTTAATCTGCCGTATTAGGCATTATTATTTCTCTTTGCTCTAAATCTCTGAGTTGAATCAAGAATCTTCTTTCTGATTCTTAAGTTCTCAGGAGTGATTTCAAGTAATTCGTCGGTGTCAATAAATTCGAGAGCTTCCTCTAATGAAAGTCTCTTTGGTGGAACAAGTCTTGTAGCTTCGTCGGAGGAGTTAGATCTTGTATTTGATAAATGCTTTGTTTTACATACATTTATCTCTACGTCCTCTGTCTTACCACACTGACCTACTATCATACCGGTATAAACCTTTTCACCAGGCTCGATAAATAAGGTTCCTCTGTCCTGTGCGATAAAAAGACCATAGGTTACTGCCTCACCGGCCTCAAATGCGATGATTGAGCCCTGGCTTCTGTAATCCATGTCACCCTTGTAAGGGCCATAGCCGTCAAATACTGTATTTATAACACCATTTCCCTTGGTGTCTGTCATGAACTCACCTCTGTAACCAATAAGACCTCTTGAAGGAATTAAGAATTCAAGTCTGGTAGCGCCGCCACCTATAGTTGTCATTCCAAGAAGATCACCCTTACGTGATGTAAGCTTCTGAATAACCGCACCTGAAAACTCCTCTGGAACGTCTACGTAAGCACGCTCAAATGGCTCCTGCTTCTTTCCTCTTTCGTCAGTCTTATAGAGAACCTCCGCCTTACTAACTGCAAATTCATAGCCTTCTCTACGCATGTTTTCAATAAGAACTGAAAGATGAAGCTCTCCTCTTCCTGAAACCTTAAAGCAGTCTGTGCTTTCGGTCTCTTCAACTCTTAAAGAAACGTCTGAGTTAAGCTCCTTAAAAAGTCTCTCTCTTAAATGTCTTGAGGTAACGAACTTTCCTTCTCTACCTGCGAGAGGACTGTCATTTACCATGAAATCCATAGAGATAGTTGGCTCTGAAATCTTCTGGAAAGGAATAGCCTTTGGATTTTCAGGAGCACAGATGGTATCTCCAATATGAATATCTGAAATACCAGAAATAGCTACTATAGAACCTATGGTTGCTGATTTAACCTCAGCCTTATCAAGTCCGTCAAACTCATAAAGAGTACTAATCTTAACCTTATCACATTTATCAGGATTATGATGGTTAACAATAACTGCATCCTGATTAACATTTATGGTACCATTGTCAATCTTACCTATACCGATTCTTCCAAGATACTCATTGTAATCAATAGTACTTATAAGCACCTGTAAGTTCTCGTCCGGATCACCCTCTGGCGCATCAATGTATTTAACAATAGCATCGAAAAGTGGTGTCATATCTGTTCCAGGCTCGTCTGCTGAATTAGATGCGATACCCTGCTTAGCAGAAGCAAATATAAATGGACAGTCAAGCTGCTCGTCGCTTGCATCCAAATCCATAAGGAGCTCTAAAACCTCGTCTACAACATCATCAGGTCTTGCCTCAGGTCTGTCTATTTTATTAATACAAACTATTACATTTAAGTCTAATGCAAGAGCCTTGCTTAAAACGAATTTGGTCTGTGGCATAACACCCTCAAATGCGTCTACAACAAGTACAACTCCATTTACCATTTTGAGAACTCTCTCTACCTCACCACCGAAATCGGCATGGCCCGGTGTATCTACTATATTTATTTTTACATCCTTGTAGGTGATGGCTGTGTTCTTAGAAAGAATTGTTATTCCTCTTTCTCTCTCAATATCTCCTGAGTCCATAACTCTTTCTGAAACTGCCTCATTATCCCTGAATACACCACTCTGCTTTAAAAGCTCGTCTACAAGAGTTGTCTTACCATGGTCTACATGGGCTATAATTGCGATATTTCTTACATCTTCTCTTTTCGTAATCATTGTATTCCTCTTTTCTTCCTCTTTCCTTAATTTAGAATT
>JAILGL010000023.1 GCA_024696825.1 Lachnospiraceae bacterium | reverse complement strand
TTACTTCTTTAACACTAGAATTAATTGTACTTGAAATTTATGGATATTTTAACTGTATTTATTTTTTATAATTTACTCTATTTATTTGAGAATTTTTAAATCATTTTATATTAAGTGCTTAAATTTTTCTTAAGCACTTTTTATTTTTGACTTTTGTACTTTTATCTAATTTATGCCATCTCCGGCTTATTATCCTTCTCATCTCCATTTGGAATCTTATCGATTATCTTTTTCTTTATTCTAAAATAGAAAAATCCAGTGCACAGTCCTGATGCTATCTCTGCAATCGGGAAGCACCACCAAAGCATATCTATTCCGCCGATTTTTCCAAGAATATATGCTGCCGGAAGGAGTACCACCAGCTGTCTCATAAGAGAATTTATCATGGAATAAACTCCATTTCCGAGGGCCTGGAAAAGTGAACCTGTAATAATACAGAACCAGGCAATTAGGAAATGTACTCCTATCATTCTAAAGGCTGGAACGCCCATTCTTATGAGGTTGTCGTCTCCTGTATTAAATATCATTAAAAGCTTATCAGGAATTATTTCAAATGCAAGTAAGCCCACACTTATAATGATAAATGCATATAAAAGTGATATTTTATAGCCCTTCATCATTCTCTTTTTCTTCTTAGCTCCATAGTTAAATGCAACTATAGGCACCATGGAACTACTAAGTCCGAATATCGGCATAAAGAAGAAGCTCTGAATTTTATAATATGCCGTAAATACAGCGACTGCATTGTCATCTAAGGAAAGAATTATCTTGTTCATTCCAAAGTTCATTACTGAACCTACGGCCTGCATTATAATAGCTGGAAATCCTACTGTATATATCATTCCGATAACCTTAAGGTCCGGTTTAAAGCCTTTGAAGCTTATGTGTAAGTCAGGGTTTTTCTTTACATTTAGATAGAGTCCTATGCATGTAGCCACTATCTGGCCAAATACTGTAGCATAGGCTGCTCCCGCAACTCCAAGCTTTGGCGCACCTAATAATCCGAAGATAAGTATAGGGTCCATTATTACATTTATTATGGCTCCTGCTACCTGGGAAATCATGGAATACTTGGATCTTCCAGTGGACTGCAATAGTCTTTCAAATATTATCTCCATATAGAGTGCAAGGGACATACAGCATACTATTCGAAGATAGGTCACACCATACTCAAGCTTACGACCTGTGGCGCCCTGCCCTGCGATTACCATTTCTGCGAAAAACACACCGATAATAAGAGATATTACATAACTTACCACCATAAGAAATATACCATTTGTGGCAGCTGCATTTACAAGCTTTCGGTTTTTTGCGCCAAGGGCCTTTGAAAGCACCGCATTAACACCGATGCTGGTTCCGATGGCAAATGCAATTATAAGAATCTGTATAGGAAATGCAAGTCCTAATGCACTGATGGCATCAGTTCCTGCAGATACGAATTTACCTGTGGCGTCATAGACCTTTTCATTTGTTGTAATTCTTGATACGTACATGCTGTCCACTACATTGTAGAGAGCCTGTACAAGGTTTGAAATCATCATTGGCACAGCCATGGAAAGTACGAGTTTATTCATACTCATGGTGCCCATTATATTCTCACCTATTTTATGTTTTTTCTTCTCAACATTTTCACTTACATTAACATTGTTATCTGATGCCATTTTTACTCCAATCTAATTGTGGGTTTATCAGTTTATATCCCTTTTAATTACATTTAAAAGTTCAGGGATATCGTCTTTTAAAGTACTATAAATAATATTTAAATCAACACTTCCATAATCGTGAACAATCCTATTTCTTAATCCGTATATTGCTTTCCAAGGAATTGATGAATGTTTATCTTTATAGATATCACTTAGTCTTTTTACATTTTCAGATATTTGAATTAGACGAAAAAGCATAGAATCTAAAAGAATCTCATTAGCTGATAATTCTTCTTCATCAATATTTTTTGTGTGCTTAACTATAAAAGATAAATCGTCACAAATTTTTGTTATATAGTAATTATCAGTTTTCATATTATCCATATATCTTTATGCCTTCCTTTAAAACCTCACTTAATAGAGCCTCATTTTTTAATAATTGTTTTATATCTAATAAATCAATTTTTTTATGAAGCTTCTCCCTAAGTTTTTCTACCAATTCATAATATTTTAGACCTGTAGTCTTAGTTGATATCAAAAGATCAACATCACTTAATTCAGTAGCCTTATCTTTAGCATATGAACCAAACAAATAACAAAACTCAACATCATATTCAGGCAATATTTCTTTGCATGCTTCCTTTATTTCTTTCTTGGTCAATATGCCGTGTTCTTCATCAAGTTTATTTATTTTTTTCAGTTCTTGAACTAAAAAACGATATTTAATACTGTCACTCTTTTTTTTATCGTTTTCATAAGAAATATAAGATCTCAATGATATTCCTATTAAGTCTGCCACCTCTTGTTGAGTAAGTTTTCTATCTATTCTTAATTGTTTTAATTCTGTCATTTGCACATCCCTCCTAATACAAGTATGCAATTTTTGCATATATTTGTCAATACAAATGTGCAATTTTTGCATATTATCAAAATATAAATATGCAACATTTGCATATCGCTAAAAGTACAAATATGCAAAACTTAACTCTCGCTCGAAACTTGGTAATATTATTTCTTCTCTCTACATGCCGTCCGCAAACACCTTGTGCATGGCTATGCTTGCTGCGATAGGAAGATTTAAGCTGTCAACCTTGTCTGTTATAGGAATGATTACAGGTGTTCCAACCTCTAAAAACTTCTGCGGAAGGCCGGTTGCCTCATTGCCAAATATAAGGGAGCTTAAGCCTGTAGCCTTTACTTCATGAAGATATTTCTTTGCCTGAAGCATGAAAGGATACATGGTTCTACTCATTCCGTCACTGTCGCCAATATCAGAAAGATACTCTTCAAAGCTTTCATAGTATTTTACATTTAGGGAGAAAAGTGCGCCCATAGATGCCCTTACCGCCTTTGGATCAAAGACATCCACCGCAGGTCTTACTATGGCGATATCGCTGAATCCGAAGCCTAATGCACTTCTCATGATGGTTCCTATATTTCCTGCATTAGAAGGATTTACAAGAACTATGTGATTTTTGTCCTTTGCTAAAGGCTTCTCCTTTTTCTCGAATTCACCTATAACAAATACATTTTCTTTTTTAGAAAT
>JAILGL010000019.1 GCA_024696825.1 Lachnospiraceae bacterium | reverse complement strand
ATAACTAAGCATTTTTAACATTCTTCTGCAAAATCTTTAAGCATATTTTCAGTGATTGAAAGCTTAAGAATGGAAAGAATATTTAATTTAATATATTGAGAAACAGGCGTTTTATCATATAATGGTATGACGCCTTTTTCTTTGTATTTATTAATGCTATCATACTCGGTACCATCTCTTTTTATGCCACAGCAAAATACAGGTATTTTAAAAACTCTGGCCTTTTTAAGGAATGAATCCAGTTCACTGGTAGCCCCCAGAGTACCTGAATGAAAGCCTTCCAAAAGAATGGCAGAGTAATTATCTAAAGAAATGGAATTAAGAGTAAGTCCAGGATGAGGCTTTATAAAAAGTATATTACCCTCTATGCCCTTAAAATCATAGGCTTCATTAGAATGAATTAACATATCCAAAGCTGCATTTAATGCAGGGAAAGAATTCTGATTTATAGGACTTATAAAATAAGCAGGATTAGGGAGAAAATTGTTATCCATAAATAAACCTATATAATCTTCATCCTTGCTGTTTATACTGTCTTTAAAGGCTTCCTGTATTAAAATTCTGTTGCCTCTGTGAATCATAGGAACACCGTCTTCATTCACATAGGACACAAAAACTCCCTTAAAGCTTTTATTATAACTTTTCATATTTTCCCTTATAAAACATGCTGCGTAGGTGAAGTTAGAAAGCCCGTTAGAGCGTGGATCATCCAGTATATAATTTGCAGAAACAAGGACTATGGGGATCTCAATATCAGAGAAAATATAGGATAAAAATGCAGCGGTATATACAAGGGTATCGGTTCCATGAGTGATAATAATACCCTCTTTTTTATCTCCATTATTAAGTACTTTTTTTACGTGAGAAACAAGCCTTAAAAGATGGGAGAGCTCAAGGTTTTCGCTTAAAATTTCATAAGGATAAGAGAAGGAAAAATCAAAGCTAACTGGGCTAACTATGTGCTGCTTTTCCTTAAACATACTAATTAATTTATATTTATTATCAGGATTTATATCTACGGTTTTAGTAGTGTTGTTATTATTTATATTATTAGGATTATCTTTATTATCAGAAATCACGCTACTTGCAATGGTTCCACCTGTAAAAATTATATGAATCATAGGCACCTCACTTGTGAAAAAAATATTATTATTATAATAACATAGGGGCAAAATAATATAAAGAAAATTAGATAATAATTATAACTTTAGTTTAAGAAGAAAACTTGATATATATGCTTAAAATGACTATAATATTTTTATTAAATTAATTTATGAAGAGGGCGTTAAAATGAAAAATGAGAAAATTTACAGAAAGGCTTTTACACTTAGCTATGATGATGGAATTATCATGGATAAAAGGCTTGTGGAAATATTTAATAAGTATGGGGTTAAATGTACATTTAATCTTAATACGGGGATTCAGTCCAGAAAAGATCCCTTTGATATAGAGGGAAAAATGATTCATAGAATGGATCAGTCTGAAATTGGGAATCTTTACGAGGGGCATGAGATAGCAGCTCATGGCCTTAGACATCTTTCTCCTACAGAATTAAGTGATGAAGAGCTAGAGGTAGAATATGGTAAGGATATTGAAAACATAGAGAAGCTTTATCATAAAAGGCCTGTAGGTATGGCCTATGCCTATGGTAATTTTAATGAAAGGGTAGGAGATTATCTTAAAAGTAAGGGAATAGTTTATGGAAGAACTGTGAGAACAACTTATAGCTTTGACCTTCCTAAAGAACCTATTTTCTTAGATCCAACCTGTCATCATAAGGATGAAAAACTATTTGAGCTGGCAGATAAATTTATAAATGCTAAGCCTCGGGAAAATGAAAAATTACTCTTCTATGTATGGGGACACAGCTATGAGTTTTATGTGGATGATAACTGGGACAGAATAGAAAAATTCTGTGAAATTATCAGTGGCCATGAGGATATTTTTTATGGCACTAATGAAGAATGCTTAAAGCTGTTTAAAGCTATATAGGAGGGGATAAAATGGAGTTTTTATATTACGATTCTTTCGAGGATGTATGTTATACTGTTATGTTTCAGGTGGTACAGGCATTTATGATTTTATATACGGGTATAGTTTGTGAGAGTAAAAGAGTTAGAAGTTATTTAAAACTGAAGTATATTATATTCACAATAATGTATATATTTCTCTTGTTTATCATTAATTCATTTAACAGAGACTGGATATATCTTTCCCTTATTATAACTATAGTTCTCCATGGTTTAATGTTTATGCTTATAACAGAGAGAGAGTTTTATTATTCCGTTACTTCAGCTATATTTTCCTGGTTGTTTATGGCAATATTTATATTAGCAGGTTTAGTTATTGCAATGCTTTTAAAACTAAATATAAGTGCAGTTACAGGTAGTCTTGAGGAAATTGTAGTTTTATGTGGTTCATTTACTGCTTTAATTATAGCTCTAAGGTTTTTAAAAGGAACGGTTAGAAAACTATATGGTATCGTAATGGAAAAGGCAAGTACCATTGTTGTATTGTTCTTAACATTGATTTGTTTATTAATAGTTTTAAGACGACTTTTCATAGTTTTTATGGATGATTACAGCATTTCAGGTGTTTCCTTTGATGATGTGATGCCGGTTTTATTTATACTTATACTGATACTTAGTCGTGATAATGCTGAAAGAGTAAGAAAACAAAGGGAAGCAGATTATAAAAAATATTCTTCAATTATAGATGAACTCATATCCTCCTATAGGGAAGAAAGGCATGATCTTAATAATAAGGTTCAGTCCATAATGGCCCTTTCTGAGGTAAGTCAGGATATGGATGAGTTTAGGAAAAATGTAGAGAAATATTCCTTTGGAATTACTAAGTATAATGTTATGACAGATGTCCTTAGACTTGATAATAAGCTTCTTTCAGGTCTTTTGCATGTAAAGTATCAGGAGGCTCTTAAGAAGAATATAGTTTTATATGTTCATGTTAATAATTATAGTTTTGAAAGTCGTGCAGATGATTTTGATATAGTTGATATATCAGGAATTCTATTAGATAATGCCATAGAAGCAGTAGAAAAGGATTCTGTTATAGAGGTAGAGATAGGGCGACTTTCTGAGGACAGGCGCTTCTATATAGCAGTTGAAAATGAAGGCCCATTTCTTGGGGATGAAGAAATTAGAGATATGCTTAAAAGGGGTAGTACTTCTAAAGCGGACAAGGAGAATCACGGCCTTGGTCTCTATATAGTAAAGAAGCTTGTAGACAATAAGCAGGGCGATTTGATAATAGAAAATATTACTAAAACCAAAGAAGATGGCGATAAGAATTTTGTAAGAATTGAAGTTGTAATTTAGAGAGGAGTAAATGTGGTTAAGGTAGAGCATTTATCTAAGCTTTTTATAAGGCAGGACAGTAAGAAAAAGAAGGAAGAATTCTATGCTGTAGATGATATTTCCTTTGAGGTAAAAGAGGGTGAAATCCTGGGGGTTCTAGGTCCTAATGGAGCAGGAAAAACCACCCTTCTTCGAATGATTGGAAATCTTATGAAACCTACTGCAGGAAAGGTAAGTATTCTTGAAAATAACAGGGTTATAGAGGACAGTATAGAGATTAAAAAAAGCATAGGATATCTCTCTGAAAATACCAAGCTTTATGGCCGTTTTACAGTTAGAGAATTCTTAAATATTCTTGCTAATATTTATGGACTTAGTAAGGAAGAAGCAGAAAAAAGAATAGAAGAAATTAGAAATGTTCTGGATATAGATGCATTTATAGATAACATAATTGAAAAGCTTTCCACAGGCCAGAAGCAGAGAGTTACCATAGCAAGATGCCTGGTGCATAGCCCTAATATCTACATATTTGATGAGCCTACACTGGGCCTTGATATTATCGGCGCCAGAGCTATTTTAGAGTTTATGATTGGCGAAAAAAAGAAGGGTAAATCAGTGCTTTATTCCACTCATTATATGGATGAGGCGGAGAAGCTTTGTGATAGAATTATAATGATTCATAAGGGTAAAATTATCGCAGAGGGAGAGCCTCATGCCCTTATGGAAGAGCATGGTACAGACAGTCTTAGAACTACATTTTTCAAGCTGATGGGAGACTTTTGATTATGAATAAAAATAATATCAAAATAATGTATAGAAAAGAAATGCTTGATGTTATAAGGGATAAGAAAACCATGATTGCCATGTTCTTACTTCCCCTTATAATATATCCTGTTATATTTATCGTGGTGTTGCAGATCATGATGATGGTAAATACCGATAAGGAACAAAGCATTTATAAGGTGGTTTATACTGTAGAGAGTAGAGAAGCAGTAAATGCTTTGGATAAATATATAAAGAGTGATGAGGATAACTTAGATTATATATTTAAGTTTATACAGGTAAGTGATAAAAAGGAGGCTGCAAGGTTTCTTAATAAGGAAAAGGCGGATATTTATATAGAGGTTAGTGAAGCTAAAGATATCTATACCTTTAATATTTCTTTTCTTTCTGCTGTTAATAATTCCACCAATTGTCTGGATTTATTCGAAGAGGAATTAGATGAATATAATAAACTGCTTTCTAAAAAGAGAGTTGAGGAAAAGGGACTTGATGTAGAATATATTTTAAATCCTATAGCAAAGGAAACTCATGATTTATCGAGCTCAGAAAAATCCATAGGAAATGTCCTTGGAAATATTATTCCATTTATGCTTATGATAAGTATTCTTATGGGCTGCACCTATCCTGCTATAGATGCCACCAGCGGCGAGAAGGAGAGAGGTACCTTAGAAACTCTCTTAACCTTCCCTATAACAAGTACTGAGCTAATAACGGCAAAGTTTCTTTCTGTGGCAACTCTGTCACTGGTATCGGTACTTGTAAATGTAATTTCCATTGGTGGAATTATTCTATATATGTATGCTACCATGCGCTCCATGATGGCGTCCATTGGCTCTATACATTTACTTGAATTTATACCGGCTTTACTTGTAACCATCATATGTATAACGGCCTTTGCTTTATTTGTAAGTGCCATATTTATGTGTGTATGCTCCTTTGCAAGATCCTTTAAGGAAGCCAATAATTACATAACACCTGTTATGCTAATTATAATGTTTGCAGGCTACATTTCATTTATTCCAAATATTACACTGGATTATAAAATGGCCTTAATTCCTGTAGCAAATGTCTGCCTTCTCATAAAAGACCTTTTGGTTTTAAAATACGAGCTGTCACTTATAGGTATTGTTTTACTTGTAAATGTGCTCTATGCAATGCTTGCCATAATGCTTCTGGGAGCCATATATGACAGTGAAAATATTCTCTTTGGAGACGGTAGCTCCATAAGATATTTTGAGAAAAGGGAGAATATAAAAAGAGGCGGTTTACCTACTATACCTGAGGCAATTTTAGTATTCCTGGTTGCCATAATATTTATGGTTTATCTGGGTGGTTACTTAAGCCTTAGAAATCCTGTTATGGGAGTTATAATTCCACAGACATTTTTTGGTGTGCTCCCAATAATTGCCTGTCTTTACATAAAGGGCGATTTTAAGAAAACCTTCAAGTTAAATGCACCGAAGGTACCGGACCTTATAGCATCAGTATTTATGGTGCTTGGAGGGTATTCCATAAGTATGATTGCAGGAAATATTCTTACATATTTCTTCCCTGATAAAACTGCAGGTGTTTCAAGTGAATTTGGAATAATTTTAGATAAGGTTCCATTTGGAGTGGCGCTAATTTTAATAGCTCTTTTACCTGCAGTTTGTGAGGAACTTTACTTTAGAGGATATCTTCTTACAGCCCTCTCAGAAAAGCTTGGAAGAGGTCTCGTATACATTATAGCGGCGGCACTTTTTGCAGCGGCACATATGAGTCTTATAAGATTCATACCACTTATGATACTGGGGCTTTATCATGTATATGTAGCAAGGAAAACCGGTAGCATATTTAACACCTCTCTTATGCATTTTATAAATAATGGATTTGCTGTATTTGTTATGTATTATGGCTCTAAATATAAGATATTTACAGAGATGGAAGCGGATAAAAAATGGTATGGAATATTTGCCGTTACATTTGTTATATTTACAGTTCTTGCCCTTGTTATCTATAACAGGGACAAGCTTATTAAGAATAAGGAGAAAGAGGCGTAGGTCAATGATTTTGTTGACATTAAGGCCTTAATATAAGATAATATATCCATGTAACACGAGTAACAATAGAACATAATTATAAATACATGAAAGGAGAAAAATGCTATGGACAAGTATGTATGCGACCTCTGTGGTTGGGAATATGATCCTGCAGTAGGTGATCCTGATAATGGTATCCCTGCCGGAACACCATTTGAAGATTTACCTGATGATTTTGCATGCCCACTTTGTGGAGCTGGCAAGGATCAGTTTAGTAAGGTAGACTAATATAAGTTATAATAATTTATAAACTTAAATTTTGCAGGCTATATCAGGAGGTACGGTTATCTTTACCTTCTGATTATAGCCTTTTTATTAGTATTTAAGAAAACAAAGGGGATAATTATATTATGAGTAAAAACGTGAAAATACTTGCTAAAAAATTAATATCGAGTCTTCTTACTCTGGCAGTTCTTTCATCAAGTGTGGTTATAAGTGGTAATAAAAATGCGACAGAATCTGCCGAGGCTGCTACTACTAAGGCTGACACAATAACCATAAGTGCAGCAGGAGACTGTACCTTTGGAAGTGATTATACATCACCTTCCTCCGTTAATTTTTATAGCGTTTATAATAAACAGAATAATGCTTATTTTTTTAAGAAGGTAAGAAAAGTATTTAAGAAGGACGATATGTCTATCGTAAACTTTGAGGGAGTTCTAACCAAGAGAACTACCAGAGCTGATAAGAAATATGCATTTAAGGGAAATCCTTCATACTATAAGATTTTAAAGAAGGGTAATATAGAAGCTGTAGCCTTTGCAAATAACCATTGCAGAGACTATGGAACAGGCAGCTATGATGATACCACGAAGATTTTTAGAAAGCAGAAGATTAGATATTCTTCTTATTCAAGAGTTGGTACATATAAGACAAAGGGTAGAATAATCGGTATGGTGAGTGTGTGCGGACTTGAGGGCTACTCATATTCTGCAGCCTTAGTAAAGGCAGGAATTAAGAAGCTTAAAAAGAAAAATGCAGATATAATAATTGTCAGTATGCATGCAGGTGTTGAATATCAGACAACTCCGGAGTCAACACAGATTAATCTGGCACATTATGCAGTAGAGCAAGGTGCTGATTTAGTCCTTGGTCATCATCCTCATATCCTTCAGGGAATCGAAAAATATAAGGGGGTATTTATCTGTTACAGCCTTGGAAACTTCTGCTTTGGAGGTAATACCAATCCAAGAGAAAAGGATACCATGATATTTAGAAAGACCTTTAGATTTAAGAAAAATGGAAAGGTTAAAAAGGATAATAAGGCTAGAATAGTTCCTTGCTCCTTATCTGGAAAGTCTTATATTAATAACTATCAGCCGGTTATTTTAAAGGGAAGTGAAAAGGTTAGGGTTATAAAGAAGATTAATTCCTACAGTAAAAAATATGGAGTTAGATTTAATAAAAAGGGTAAGTTTAAGTTGAGAAAATAGGTTGATTAAAGTGAAAACTTAATCAGGATTATGAAAAACAATAGTTAGGAACCTTGTAAATACGGGGTTCCTACTATTTTTAAAAATAATTAGCACTCGACGCTTGACAGTGCTAACAACGAGTGGTATATTAATACTTAAGGCTGGAGCACTTTAGGTGTATAAGGCTTAAGAAACAGTAGTTAGGCGTATCAAAAGAAGGATAACAGGTGGGACGATGGTATCCTGGAAAGAAGGAGGGATTCATTATGAATATTAGTAAATTTACACAAAAGTCACAGGAAGTTATGACTTCACTTGAAAAGA
>JAILGL010000005.1 GCA_024696825.1 Lachnospiraceae bacterium | reverse complement strand
ATGATTTTACAGGTTAGTCATATTAATAAAACATTTAACAGTGAAATACTTTTAAAGGATATAAGCTTTCACATTAATAAAGGCGACAAGGTTGCCCTTATAGGTAATAACGGTTGTGGAAAAACCACTCTTTTAAAGATAATTAACCATAGAGAACCAAGTGATAGCGGCGATATAATTATGCCATCTGATGTAACCATAGGCTATGTAGAGCAGAACATTTCCTATGATTCAGATAAAACTATTCATGAAGAGCTTCTTTCAGCTAAGGAAGAGCTTATTGAAACAGAGGAAAAGCTTAATAAACTTAATAGTCAGATAGAAAATGCAACAGGTCAGGAGCTTGACAGACTTGTAAAGGAGGCTTCCGATCTGCACGAAGAATTTTCTGATAAGGGTGGCTTTACCTATAGAAGTGAGGTAATAGGCGTTATGAAGGGACTTGGCTTTAATGACGAGGCCGCAAATCTTCCTGTAAACTCCCTTTCAGGAGGTGAGAAAACAAGGGTTGCACTGGGTAAGGTTTTACTTAATTCACCTGATATAATAATCTTAGACGAGCCTACCAACCACTTAGATATTAATTCCATCTCCTGGCTTGAGAATTATCTCGCTTCCTCTAAAAGCACTATACTTATAGTATCTCACGACAGATTTTTCTTAAATAAAATCGTAAATAAGGTTGTGGAAATACATAATAAAAATGCAAGATTATATACAGGAAACTATGATGAATACGCAACAAAAAAACAGCAGCTTATGGAAAGCGAGATGAAAGCTTATCTTAAGAAAACTGCTGAGATTATGCATCAGGAAAAGGTTATAGAAAAGCTTAAAAGCTTTAACAGAGAAAAGTCCATTAAGCGCGCAGAAAGCCGTGAAAAAATGCTTAAGAAAATGGAGGAACCTATACGTCCTGAGGAGATTGATAATATTATAAATCTCTCCTTCTCTCCTAGAATCACAGGAGGTAATGATGTTCTTTCTGTAGAGTCACTTAAGAAAAGCTTTGATGAAAAACAGTTATTTAATAACCTTTCCTTCGAGATTAAAAGAGGGGAAAGAGTTGCCATAATAGGCGATAACGGAACAGGAAAAACCACACTTCTTAAGATTATAAATAATATTTATGATGCCGACAGTGGTAAGGTTACTCTTGGAACCGATATAAGTATAGGTTATTATGATCAGGCTCAGTCTAACTTGGATGACGAAAAGACAGTATTTGACGAGCTTCATGATGCCTATCCTGATATGAATAATACTGAAATCAGAAACACTCTCGCTGCATTTTTATTTAAGGGGGAGGATGTTTTTAAGGAAATAAAAATGCTTAGTGGTGGGGAAAAGGGACGACTTTCTCTTGCAAAGCTAATGCTATCTAATGCTAATCTCTTAATACTTGACGAGCCTACTAACCATCTGGATATAGACGGTAAGCAGGTTCTTGAAAGAGCCTTAAATAATTATACGGGAACTGTACTATTTGTATCTCATGACAGATATTTTGTAAACCGCGTAGCTACCCGTATTCTTGAGCTTCGCTTTAATAACCTTTTACAATTTATCGGTAATTACGACTATTATCTGGAGAAAAAAGAGGATGTATATAAGGCATATTTTAACAGCCAAAGTACTGTAGCTAACAGTTCATCAGCCAGTGTTAATTCTAATGCTAATTCAATTAATCCTGCTAATCCTGAAGAATATAATAACACTAATAAATCCTCTTTTAATGCTTTGGATTACAAACAGGAAAAAGAAATAAAGAATAAATTAAAACGCCTTAATAAAGAATTAAAGGATACAGAAAAAAGAATAGCAGAATCTGAAAATGAACTGTCAGAAATAGACGCATTTTTATCAGATCCTGCTAATGGAAACGACGCTCCCGGCCTTCTTCAAAAAACAAAGGACAAGGAGCAGGTCGAAGAAATTCTTATGGAATTAATGGATGAATGGGAAAAAATCTCTGAAGAAATTATAGAAGTTTCTTCTTCTTGAGAATTCCCAGTGCAATAACACAAATAACCACTACTATTCCAACTATTAAAGCAAAGCCGTGAACAGTATTGGCAAATGGCACCCATTTAGCATTCACATTCATACCGTAGAAGCCTGATATAATATTAGGAATACCTAAAACTATGGTTATGGATGTGAGTATCTTCATGACGTTATTAAGCTTATTATCTATAACAGATGAGAGCAGGTCTCTGGTTCCATTTAAAATATCCTTGTAAATGGTGGTCATCTCGATAGCCTGACGGTTCTCTGTAATGACATCGTCTAAGAGTTCCTTATCATCAGGATACTGCTCTAATCTCTTATATCTGGTAAGTCTGTCAAGCACCGCTGCATTAGATCTAAGAGAGGTGGCGAAGTAAACCAGTGTTGATTCAAGAGCATGAAGCTCTAAGATATCCATATCCTCTGAACCACTTCCAAGTCTTTCTTCTATATTGGTTCTCTTTTTATCTATAAGTCTAAGATTCTGCTGATAGAGTGCAGCTACTCTAAATAGAATCTGATAAACAAATCTAAGCTTTTTCTTAGTTGAAAACTCTTTTACTCTTCCATCTATAAATGGTTTAAGTACAGGTGTGTCTACCCTGCATACAGTTATAAGATTATTCTCAGTAATAATAATACCAAGAGGAATGGTGGTATAACTCTGCTTATCATGAATTATCTCAGGTGTTGGAACGTCCACCAGGATAAGGGTGTAGCCGTCTTCAAGTTCTATACGGGAACTCTCCTCATCATCTCGTGCGGCAAGAACGTCTCTAACATCCAAATTAAACTTTTTAGCTATATATTCACCCTCCTTAGCATCAGGATCAACCATATTAATCCATGAACCCGGGGTAATTCTCTCTTCATCATGTATTTTTTTATCATCAGTCTTGTATATTTTAAACATAATTCTTCACCTCAACTTGTCTCATTATTTTTGTCTTATGCTTAAAACATTTTTAAATCTAATTAGTCTTAGTTAGTCTTAAAGCATAAAACACTTAATGGAGGGAGCAATATACTTATACTGTTCTCTTTTCCATCCCAGCTGATTTCATTAGAAATAACATCAGCCTTATTAATATGGCCTGTACCGCCATATTCGAGTCTGTCGGAATTAAATACCTCTTTATAGGTACCGGCCTTCGGCACACCTAAAAGGAAATTATCATAGGTTACAGGAGTGAAATTTACTACTACAAAAATCATATCCTTTTCAGACTTTGAATTTCTCACAAAGGATATAACACTGTGTTCGTAATCAAGAGCACTTACCCAGTTAAAGCCTGCAACATCAAAATCCTCTTCATAAAGAGCCTTATTTTCAAGATAAAAGCTGTTAATATCCTTAACAAACTCGGAGGTTTCCCTATATCTAACATCATCCTTTGAGCTCAATGCTTCTAAAGCATTTAAGGATGAGTTAATATCAAATGCCTTATCGTTGCCGAATTCATTACCCATGAAAACGGTCTTCTTTCCGGGGTGAAGCATCATAAAGCCATAGAAGTTTCTAAAGTTGGCATATTTAAGCTCCATGTCACCTGGAAGATAGTTGATAAATCCCATTTCAGAATGCTCTGAAAGCTCGTGCGAAAGAGGCAAAATATGATTTTCCGTATACTCATAATCCATCTGAGAAGTTATAAAATCGTGTCTGCCCTTTCTAAAAAGAGGATCTGTAAGAAAATATTCTGAAACACTGTTCTGCCATGAAAGGTTCCATTTATAATCAAAACCTAAACCGCCCTCTTCTATATCACCTGTAATCTCAGGATAACCTATATAATCCTGAGCTATAAGCATAATTCCTTTATCTTCGTCCTTTACAGCCTTAGAGAGCTTCTTTACAAATTCTATACCCTCTAAATTTTCTCGTCCGCCATAGATATTCGGAGCCCATTCTCCCTCACTTCTACCGGCGTCTAAGTAAAGTAAAAATTCAGTCTGGCAAACCTTAAAGCCATCCACATGATAACTGTCTATAAAGAACTTCGCTGATGATATTAGGAATGAATTAACCTCAGGTTTTCCAAGGTCAAACATCTTACTTGAAAGACTGTTATTCACTCCCCTGCTGCCCTCATATTCATAGCAGGCGGCAGAACTAAAAGAACTAAGTAAATCCTTATTATCAGGAAATGAAGCTGGTACAAAATCAAGTATCACACCTATATCATTCTTATGAAGATAATCTACAAAAAACATAAAATCCAAAGGACTTCCATAACGCTTAGTCGGGGCAAAATAACCCGTAGCCTGAAATCCCTTTGACTCATCCAAAGGATGCTCAAATACCGGCATAAGCTCCACATGAGTAAAGCCATAGCTTTTAAGATAATCCACAAGCTTCTTAGCTATATCCTTATAATTTAAGAAATTGCCCTTATTATCCTTTTCCCAGGCTCCAAGATGCATCTCATATATATTAACCGGTGAGGCGGCCATATCAAAGGCCTTTCTCTTCTTAAGCCATGAAGCATCGCCCCATTTATAACCTGAAATATCACTAACTATAGCATTAGTTTTAGGTCTTAACTCATATTCATAAGCATAAGGGTCTGTCTTAAGATCTATTTCCTTATAATTCTTTTTAACGCTAAATTTATAACTAATACCCGCCTTAAGCTCAGGTATAAATATTTCAAATATATCTGAATCCTTGACCTTCATCATCTGATGGGCCCTATCGTCCCATTCATTAAAATCACCTACCACACTGACTCGCATGGCATTAGGCGCCCAAACTGCAAAGTAAACGCCCTTCTTTGTAACCACCTGTTCACCTTTACTGGTAGCCTTGGCAATAGCATCCTTAGCACTCTTAGCTTTACTTGCAACTACATTGGCTTTCTTCTTAATTTTAGCCTTACCTACATTAAGCTCCAAATCTGAATCATCACCAAATCCCGTAACTACAGTCTCCCTGGCACCAAGATATTTATATGCATCAAAGGCTATACCCTCATTAAATCTCTTAACAAATCTTCCCCCTAAAAGGTCTGTATAAAGATAGGGGTCATATATTTCCTTTTCATTATCGTCCTTATCTGTATATATAAGCTTGTATTCAAAGCTCTTCTTCACCTTAAATAAACAGGCATAAAACCCTTCCTCATCAGCCTGCTGCATGGAAGTTTTCTTCCCGGTTTTAATGTTTTTAACCCACATCTCTTTTGCTTCCGGAACAAAGGCCTGTATTAAAATTCCCTCTTTAACCTTTCTCGGCCCCAAAACCTTCTGTGGTTCTGTGGTTTCAGCATAGGTTATGTCTTCAATCTCCGCCCAGTCCATCATGTCATATAGCTTCTTTTCCATATACGCCACCTCCTTAAGAAATTACAGTCTACTCATCATAATCCTTAAATATAGCTACATCCTCTTCTTCTTCATCCTCATCTGACTCTTCCACATACTGCATATAATCATCCAAAACATTTTCAATCATAGTCGCTGTAATAGAAGTATAAATAATCGGAATAAATATAACTAAAATCTGAAAATATAATAGTGAAAATACCATTAATGCTGCAAATAACACCGTAAGTATAAATATAACGATAGTATATTTTACATGGTGAACAGCCATAAGTAATGCAAGTCTTATAGAGGTTGTATAATTCATGCCATATCTTGAAATGGCTGGGAATATATACATAGCTATAAGAGTACAAAAAACTGTAATTATAATATATACCGCTGCAACTATAACCTGTGGTATTCCCTTGGTGGAATTAAAAACCACATACATTGCAGAAAATGATAACACATATACAGCAAGGACTGACATCCAGGCTGCAGTTGAAAGAATAAAATTATCCTTAAAGCTTCTAAAAAACTCTTTAAAGAAATAACTTCTTTCCTTAAAAATCGATTTTACTGTAGCATAGTAGATAGAGGTCCATGCAGCACCTATGGTAATAACAGGTATGCACATAACTAAAAAAAGCACACTTAAAAGTATAGCATCTACTATCTTTGAAATAACAGCAAAAGGCTTGCTTTCGCTACTAATATATTTCTTCCAAGACATAATAATTCTTCTTCCTTTAAATAATTTAGGTCAACCTCATAAAGACTGTAATTATATATAATCTAAAATCAAATCTAAAAAATCCAAATAAAATTAGATCTCATGTACAAAGATTCCGCTTCTAAGCTTTGGTTCAAACCAGGTGGATTTAGGAGGCATAAGTAAGCCTGCATCCGCCACATCAAAAAGCTCCTCTATAGAGGTTGGATACATAGCAAAGGAAACCTTCATATCCCCATCCGCACGTCTTTTTAGCTCTTTAAGACCTCTGATACCACCTATAAAATCAATACGTGAATCAGTTCTTGGATCTTTAATTCCAAGTACAGGATCAAGAAGCTTATCCTGAAGATAAGAAACATCCATAGCTGTTACAGGATTAGTATTATTTCTTAACTCCTCCTTTACAGTGAGCCTATACCATGAGCCCTCAAGATACATACCTATAACACCCTTTTTATCAGGGTTAAACATATCTGATTTCTCCACATTAAAGACCTTTGAAACCTCATCCATAAAGGTCTCAGAATCAAGGCCGTTAAGGTCTTTTACAGTACGGTTATAATCCATTATTTTAAGTTCTTCATCAGGGAAAAGCACTGAAAGAAAATAATTAAATTCTTCCTCACCTGTATACTCTCCCATAGCCTCTCTTCTCTTTAAGCTTACCTTAACAGCAGAGGCTGCTCTGTGATGACCATCGGCTATATAAATGGAATCCGTAGCCTTAAAGCCATTATAAATAGTATCTATATCCTCTTTAGCTGTTACCTTGTAAACCTCATGAAGCACACCGTCATCAGCTGTAAAGGAATATAAAGCTTCATCCTCATTTAAAATTCTAAGGACCACCTTATTAATATCATCATTTTTTCTATAAGCAAGGAAAATAGGACCTGTCTGAGCACTTAAGGTATCCACGTGACGAATACGGTCAAGCTCCTTGTCCTCTCTGGTATTCTCATGCTTCTTAATAACATTATTCATATAATCATCTACTGAAGAGGCCGCAACTATACCGGTCTGTCTTCTTCCCTCCATAACGAGAGAATATATATAATAGCATCTGTCAGGATCAGTTATAAAAATCTTATCAGCCTTCATGGCATCATAAAGCTCTTTTGCCTTTTCATAAACTATATCCTCATTAAACTTAACCTCAGGTGGAAGCTGTGTCTCGGCTCTGTCAATTCTTAAAAATGAATAATTATCCCCTGAAACCTTCTCTCTTGCTTCCTTTGAGCTATAAACATCATAAGGAAGAGCCGCAACGAGCCTTGCATATTCCTTATCCGGTCTAACCGCATTAAAAGGTCTGATTTCTGCCATTTTAAATGTACCTCCTGAGTTTATATATTTAAATAATATTAATCGTCTTCGTTATCTATTATATCATTAAGGCATTCGCAATTAACTGCCACTCTTTCTTTAATGTCAATATACTCTCTATGAGTTCCGATATATTTGTAAGCAGGACGGATAATCTTACCATTGTTAACAATCTCCTCCAGTCTGTGAGCAGACCAGCCTGAGATTCTTGAAATCGCAAAGAGTGGAGTAAAGAGCTCCTTAGGAATTCCAAGCATGGTATATATAAATCCACTGTAGAAATCTACATTAGCGCAAATCGGCTTAACAATGTGCTTATATCTGGTAGATAAAAGCTTAGTTGCAACCTTCTCAACTGTCTCATAAAGCTTGAACTCTTCTTCCATACCCTTTTCCTTGGCAAGCTTTTCTGCAAGCTTTTTAAGAATCTTGGCACGTGGATCTGAAAGAGTATAAACTGCATGGCCTATACCATATATAAGACCTGAGTGGTCAAAGGCCTTCTTTTCAAGAACCTTCATAAGGTATTCCTTAATCTGAGCCTTATCTGTAACATCCTCTACATTAGCCTTTAAGTCCTCAAACATATACTGAACCTTAATATTTGCACCACCATGTCTAGGTCCCTTAAGAGACGCTATTGACGCTGCAACTGCAGAGTAGGTATCAGTACCTGAGGTAGTAACTACGTGGTTTGTAAATGTAGAGTTATTACCACCACCATGCTCAGCATGAAGTACTAAAGCCACATCCAAGGTTCTTGCCTCAAGCTTTGTATATTCACCATCAGCTCTAAGAATATGAAGAATATTCTCAGCTGTGGATTTACCCTTAACACAAGGCTTTATAATAAGACTCTCATCATGCTCAAAATGTCTGTAAGCATAATAGCTGTAAACAGATATAAGAGGCATTTTTGCAATGAGTTGTAAGGACTGCCTTAAGACATTATTAACTGAGATATCATCAGGATTGGTATCAAATGAATAGATATTTAATACACTCTTCATAAGACCATTCATAATATTCTCACTAGGTCCCTTCATGATTACATCACGAACAAACTGACCTGAAAGTTCCTGCATGGAATCAAGAATTCTAATAAACTCAGCAAGCTGATCCTCAGTTGGAAGAGAGCCAAAAAGTAAAAGATAGGTAATCTCCTCAAAGGCAAATCTCTTATCCATAGACTTTCCAACTAAATCCTGAATATCATAACCATGATAATAAAGATGACCTTCACTGGCTTCCTTTACACCATTTACAATTGTATAACCTGTAACATCTGAAACCTCTGTAAGACCTGTAAGAACACCTCGTCCATTACTGTCACGAAGTCCTCTCTTAACATCATAGGTCTCATACAGATTCTGATCTATAGTGCCTGAAACAAGGCAATTATTAAGTAATTCTTCAAATCTATCATTAAGATCTCTGTCTAGTTTCATCATCTCATAACTATTCTTCATACTATCCCTCCAATCAGTCTAGACATACTATTTTAGTATACTTTAAATGCAGCAAATAGTCAAGAATATCGAATTTTCTTGACATTGTTCGTAACATATTTATAATATTATTAAAAATTGTTTTATACTAGAATGCCAGATGCTTATTAAACAATTATAAATTTATTAAAAGATTGGAGTGGTTTTTTTGGATTCATCTGACGCGATACAGATAATTATTTTATTAATTCTATTGTTTTTATCAGCATTTTTTTCATCTGCTGAAACCTGTCTTACTACTATCAGTAAGATACGTGTACAGTCCCTTGTAGACTCAGGAAATAAAAGGGCTAAGACAGTACTTAAGCTTAAGAATAACACACAGAAAATGTTAAGTACTATCCTAATTGGTAACAACATAGTTAACCTGTCAGCATCATCACTTACTACTACTTATGCTATCAGGATATCAACAAAAATCGGTATGCCAACAAGAGCAAGTCTTATAACAGGAATTGCCACCGGTATACTTACACTACTCATCCTTATACTAGGCGAGATAGTTCCAAAATCAGTTGCTACCTTAACAGCAGAGAAAATGTCTTTAATATATGCAAGACCTATTTATTATCTAACAGTAATATTTACCCCTATCTCATTTTTACTCAACATATTATCCAGGGGCGTAATGAGATTACTTCACGTTAATCCAAACAAACAGCCTCAGATTACTGAAAGCGAGCTTAGAACCTTCGTTAATGCCAGCCATAGAGTCGGTGTTATCGAGAGGGAAGAAAGAGAAATGATTACAAATGTGGTGGACTTTGGTGATTCTCTTGCCAAGGATGTAATGGTACCTAAGGCTGATATCCA